>DASREC010000244.1:0-4289 GCA_035652295.1 Polyangia bacterium | reverse complement strand
GAAGGTTACGCGCGCGAAGAGCTGGCCGGTGCGTGGGTCGAGCCGTTCCAAGGCTGGGCGGGCGGCCGGGTTCTGGGCGAACGACTCGCGCTGATCTTCGACGAGTGCAGTCTGGCGGTTCAGCGCGTTCCGCACTGCCGCGGTGAGCTGGAGCGTCGCCTTGCCGATGCGCAGCTCGTACGCCGAGCGCAGATCGACGTCGTAGGCCGATGGCGAGTGCCCCTCGCTGCCGCGCGGCGCGAGGAGCGAGACGTAACGGCCGTAGAGCTGAGAGAAGCCGAACACGGCGCGCGGCTCTCCTGACTGCCAGAACGCGGTGGTGGACAGGATGATCCGCTGCTCCGTCTGCGCCAGATCCCACGTCCGCGTCACCGTGGCATCGACGCGGTGGCGGTGCTCGTGCGCGTAGGGGCCGTCGGGCGGCACCAACGCGCTGGTGTCGAAGGCGGGGCGCGTATACGGGTCGATGCCGAGGACACGCGTCGAGGCGAGATCGGGTGACTCGGTATTGCCGCGGCTGCGCTGCCAGCGGTAGAGGAGCTGCCCTTCTAGCCGGCCGCGGCGGCTCAGCGCGGCTTGGACGCGGTCGATGACCCCCCGCGCCCGCGCCGGGTTGCCCTCGGCGTCGCGGATGACCGACATGATGCCGCGCCCCGGATTGCCGATGCAGCGGTGCTGCAGCCCATCGCAGAAGAAATCCTCGATCTCGTCGCGCAGCTTGCGCCGGAACGCGAAGACCTGCAGGCTGGTGTTCCCGGTGAGCTCGCGGCCGGCGCTGGCGGTCAACTCGTCGATCGCACCCGCGCGGAGATCCGGATCGACGCGCAACAGACCGCCATACGACCCCGGCTCGAAGCGTCGGGACGTGCCGAAGGCGACGATGTCCTCGCGCCGGAGCGGATTGGACATGCGGCTGATCGATGCGCCGATCAACCACTTGCCGTCTCCGAGCGGGTTGACGCTCATCCCCAAGTGCGGCTGGAGAAGGGCCGTCGTGAGCGCCTGCCCGGTGGGGAAGTTGACGTGTTGCCGATCCCAGCGGACGTCGGCGTCGAGTTGGATGCGCTGATGCCAGAAGCTCTCCTTGTATGCGACGACGGCCGTGGTCACTGTGTCCTCAAACATCTCGTCGATGCGGTGGACCGGGCTGCCGACGAGCGACCAGAAACGCCTCAGCAGGCCGCCGCCCCCCGTCGGAGTGAGGAGGACGTCTCCGCTGAGACGGTCACGCAGGTGGTCGCGCTCCATGGTCTGCCAGCCGCTCAGGCGGATCTCTGCCTCTTTGACTTGCAACATCGCGCTGCCGCTGAACGTGTCGCGCTGCACGCGGCGACCGTCGTCGATGAAGCCGACGCCGCCGGAGGTGAAGAAGGGAGGTGCGACCGATGACGCAGCAGGCGACTGGATTTGGGGGATATCGCCGGCCGGCGAGGCAGGGCGCAGCGACGACCGCTCGACCTGACGCGTGGCACGCCCCTCGAGAACGCGGTGCGCGTCGATGATAGCCGTGCCGAAGAGCGACGCGCTGGTCGTGACATTGCGCCCGTCGCGCGCCGTCGACTCGGGCGTTCCGAACGCGACGCCGGCGATGTCGTCCACGATTCCGCTGCGGTGCTCCTCTTGGCGATTGATGAGGATGTTTGCCATCTTCTGTGGGGCAGGGTCGCCGTTGAGCTTGGCGAAGAGGTGCAGGCCGCGCGCGCGAGCGGCGACGTCAGCGACCTGTGCAGAGGGGCGGCCACGCTTGTGTTCGAGGTCCGCGGCTGCGTAGTACCAGAGGTGGTCGCTCACGATGGGTCCACCGAAGGTCGCATGCAGCGCTTGGGTCCCGCGCCGATCGAACATCGCCGTCGGCATGGCCACACCTCGATCAGGCGCGCGCGCGGCGGCGCGTTGGCCGTCGACTTGAGCGGAGCCGCTCAAGTCGTTGGTTCCGGATCGCGAAGCGATCTGGATCGCGTTGTCGCGCTGGTCGCCCGGCATTCCAGCGACGGCCACCTTGACATCCCGCACGACATCCGCGAGCCAGGAGATCGAATCGCTGCTGAATGTGCCCGTGACATTCAACCCGTCGATCACGTACGTCGCCTCGGACACCGACGACCCACTCAGCGATGCGTTGCCCGTGGGGGTGATCTTGTTCCAATCGGCAAGGGTTCCCGCAGGCTTGCGCGGCAAGTCAGGAAGCGTGATCGTTCCATTCGGCGTAAGGACGACGGGTTCCGCTGTCACCGTGATCTGCTCGGTCACGCTGCTGACCTTGAGGGCGACACTGACCGGCGCGCCTTGCACGCCAACGGTGACGGATCGCTTGAAGGTCTGCATCCCGGACAGCGACGCTTCCAGCTCATACGTCCCGGCGGTCGGCACGGCGATCTCGTAACGGCCGCTCTCGTCAGTCACGGCTGTGCGCTCGGAGCCGTCGGCTAGCTTCACCGCGACCGTTCCTCCGGGGAGCGGGCTCCCCGACTTGTCGGTGAGCACCCCGAAGACGGCGGGGAGCCACGGGAAGACGTCGGCGGGCGGCATGACGAAGCGCTTGACCAGCCCCTCGGCCCGCACGGGATCGATCGAGGCGAGGCTCGTCGCCGCCGCGGCCAGCGCGGCAGCGTCCCACGACGTCTCCGGGCGGCTCGTCTGCATCAAGCGCTCCAGCGCCGCGCCGCGGGCCTGGGCTGCAGCGACGTCGCCGCGCCGCGCGGCGATGCTGGTGCGGAGCGCGAGCGTCCAAGGCTCGGAGGACGGCGCTTGGGCGAGCTTCGCCTCCGCCTCGGCATAGTGGCCGTTGAACGCGTCGAGCGTGGCCGCAAACCGCCGGGCCAGCGGCGAGGTGTTGCCGGCGAGCTTCGCGGCGGCTCCCTCCAGCACCTGCTTGTACTCCGATCGCGCGTAGCGCTCCGGCAGTGCGGCCGCAGCGCGCTCGGCCAGCATGAGGCCGGCCAGCGCGGTGATGTCGGCGTCACCCATGCGCGCTCGCTCGGCGAGAAAGTCGAGCGCATCCTCGTATTGCGCCTCGCGCGTGAGCGCCATCTCCGCCATGTCGAGAGCCTTCTTCTCGTCGCCGCGCGCGAGCGCCGCGCGGGCCAAGCCGAGGTAGGCGTATTGCCTCGTGCCGTACTCGCCATTCTCGGCCGCTAGGCCGAGCTCCTCCTCGGCCCGATCGAGGAGCGCGCGATCGTTGCGGTGCGCCAAGGCCAGGCGCAGCAACAAATGGCCGTAGTTGTTGTGGACATCGGGCGCGAGAAGCTGCGGCTCGCGCAACTCCGCCTTTAAGAGCTGGATGAGCGGCGATTTCTCCGAAACCGCGGACGACTCGATCGCGCCGCGCAGCGCCGCGGCGCGGGCGCGCGCGGCGCGGAGCGCCTCAGCGTACGAGTGCTCCGCCCGATCGCTGTCGTCCATATCGGCAGCGATGTTCCCCGCGTTAAAGTAGACGCGATCGAGCAGCACGGCCGGGCAACGCGCCGGCGCAGATTTGACGTCGAGCAGCGGATCGAGCGCGCGCAACGCCTCGCTTGAGCGGCCGGCGGCATGAAGCGCGTTGGCGAGGAGAACGCGTCCGTCGGCAAACGACGGCGCCTCGCGCACCGTCCGTTCCCCGATCGTCACGGCGGCCTCAGTATCGCCCTTGGCCAGCTCGATCAGACCGCTGAGATAGCGGTCGATCGTCGCCGCCGCCATCGGCGGATCGCTACAGTCGAGGCGCCGCGCGAGGGCGGCGTCATCGAACGGAGGGAGAGGGTCTTCGATCTGGCTCAGCGCCGCGTTCGGATCGTCGCGCGCGAGGGCCAGCTCCGCGCGCAGCCATCGCGCCGGCCGGCTGTCCTGCGGCAGCCCCTCCAGCGTCTGCGCGGCGCTCTCGAGATCTCCGGCATAAAGCTCGTATCGTGCGAGGACGAGGCGCTCGCTTTCCGAGGCTTGGCGGCCGATCGCGCTGCGCTGCGCCTTCGCCGCCGCCGGCCATCGGCTCATGCGCGCCAGCAGGTCCGCTGCGGCGCTCCACGATTCGGGCGTCTCGTTTGCCGCCAGCTCGCGCGCGACGGTGGGAAGGTCGGCGGGCACTTGCGCGGCGGCGGGCGCAGCAGCGAGGACGAGCGCGGCCACGATGCGAAGGGACACAAGCGCTCCTAATCAGGTTTGTGTACCGAGGAGGCGTTCGGATTCGTCGCGCCGCGATCGACGCACGGCTCCCTGCGCGGCAGCAGATAGCCGCTGCAACGCTTGTCCTGGCATTCGCGTAGGAAGTTCGCCTCCGGCGTCGTCGCTCCGCTGATCTTGAATCTGGCCTC
>DASREC010000243.1:0-7673 GCA_035652295.1 Polyangia bacterium | reverse complement strand
TGGCGTAGCGGTTTGCGGCCTTCTTCTCCAGGCACTTCAGGATCGCCGCTTCGAGCCCGGCGGGGATCTCCAGGTCGGGCCGGCGCTCGGTGGGCGCCAGCGGCTTCTCCGACACCTGCTTGGTCAGGAGCGCGACGAAGTTGCCGGCGCGGAACGGCACGTCGCCGGTGACCAGCTGGTACAGGATCACGCCGAGCGCGTAGACGTCGGTGCGCCCGTCGAGCTTTTCGCCTTCGGCCTGCTCGGGCGCCATGTACTCGGGCGTGCCGAACACGGTGCCGTCGCGCGTGATCGCCGGACCGAGCGTGCCCTCGGCGACCAGCTTGGCCAGGCCGAAGTCGAGCACCTTGACCAGCTCGCGCCCCTTGGCGCGCCGCGCGAGAAAAACATTATCGGGCTTGAGGTCGCGGTGGATGATGCCGGCCTCGTGCGCGTGCTGGAGCGCCTCGGCGATCGCCAGGCCGATGGCGGCCGCACGCGCCGGCGGCACCGGACCGCGCCGCGCCACCGAGCCCAGGCTCTCGCCGTCGAGCAATTCCATGACGAGGAACAAGAGCCCGTCGTCCGACTGCCCGAAGTCGGTGACGCGGATGCAGTGATCGTGATCGAGCTTGGACGCCGAGCGCGCCTCGCGGTGAAAGCGCGCCACCGCCTCCGAGTCGCCCGCCAGCTCGCCGCGCAAGATCTTCACGGCCACCGGCTTGTCCATGAGCGTGTGCACCGCGCGGTACACCGTGCCCATGCCGCCCTGGCCCAGCCGCTCGACGAGCCGATAGCGCCCGCCGAGCACCCGGCCGATCAGCGGATCGGCCGCGCCCGGTTGCGGCGAGGCCGCGAGGGGCGATCCGTCGCGCGGACAGAACTGCTCCTCGCCCTCGAAGTGCATACGGCACGTCGGGCAGATCAGCAAAGCGTAGCTAGGCTAGCACGCGCGTAGGCCGGGGGACAGCAGGCGGAGCGCTTAGAAACGCATCCCGCGCTTAGCGCGGAACATGAACCAGTTCTTGACCAGGTACGCCGACGGAATCAGCGCGATGATGCCGAGCACGGGCGCCACGCCGGTGACGATCAGCGCCGCCGCGCCGGCGGTGGCGGCGCCCGCGGCGAGCCCTTTGCGTCGGGCGATATCCTTGTCCTTCTCGATCGCCATCGCCACCACCTCCTCTTAATACGTACTGCCGCGAACGGCCTCAGTCAAACCAACATAAGATGGTTACGCGCAATTCCAAGGCGATCTACCTGATGTCGGGCTGCGCGCGAAGAGTTGATCGGCCGATCGCGCGTGATACGATCCCGCGGACATGAGCTCAGGCTTCGACGAGGTCACGCCGACCGAGGGCGAGCAGCGCGCCGAGCCCGACGCGCGCGCCCGTCGCCGCTGGCCGACGATCGCCGGCGGCGCGGTGGCGTTCGCGGCGCTGGTGGCGCTGTACGTCCACTCGGTGCGCGCGCCGTCGACGATCGCCGGGCTGCGCGTCGCCGGCCAGCCGATGGGCGGCGTGCCGTTCGCCGAGCTCGACGCCCGCGTCGGCGCCGCGATCGATCAATTCCTCGACGGTAGAGTCGTGCTCGCGTTCGGCCGCGACTCGCTCAAGGCGACGCGCCGCGACGCCGGCTTCATCGTCGATCGCGCCGAGGCGGTGCGCGCCGCGCGCGAGGCCGGCAAGCGCGGCAATCCGCTCTCGGACCTGGCCGCGCGCTCGCGCGCTCGACGGGGAAAGCTCGATCTCGACCTGCCGCTCGATCTCGATCGCCCGAAGGCGCTCGAGTTCCTCACCGAGATCAAGGACGACGTCGACCGCGCGCCCGTCGACGCGCGGCTCGATCTCGAGCGTCACACCATCGCCCCCGAGTCGCCCGGCTACCTCTTGCGCGTCTACGACTCGATGGTGGCGCTCGAGTACGCCGCGCGCTCGGGCCAGCCGCGCATCGAGCTGCCGGTCGCCGCCACGCCGCCGCGCGTGACCGCCGCCGATCTGAAAGACGTCGACATCTCGACGGTGCTCGGCAACTGGGAGACCCACTACTCGTCGGTCGGCATGGACTCCGACCGCACGTACAACCTCAAGGTCGGCGCCGATCACTTGAACGGCCACATCTTGAAGCCGCACGAAATCTTCTCGTTCAACGAAGTCGTCGGCGATCGCACCGAGAAGGAGGGCTACCGCGTCGCGCCGGTGATCCAGGGCGGCGAGCTGATCGACGGCCTCGCCGGCGGCATGTGCCAGATCGCGTCGACGCTGCACGCGGCGTCGTTCTTCGCCGGCCTCGAGATCGTCTCGTCGACGCCGCACTCGCGCCCGAGCGCGTACATCCCGATGGGCCTCGACTCGACGGTGGTGTACCCGACGACCGATCTCAAGCTGCGCAACCCGTACGACTTCCCGGTGGTGATGCACTACCAGGTCAATCAAGGCGTGGTGAAGGTGGAGCTGCTCGGCAAGGAGCGCCCCGACCGCGTGCTGTTCGAGCGCGAGATCAAGACCGAGACCCCGTTCCCGACGGAGACGCGCACCGATCCGGAGGCGCCGTCGGGTCAGCGCATCACGCTGCAGGAGGGCTACCCCGGCTACACGCTGATCCGCCGCCGCTACGTGTTCGAGAAGGACGCGACGCCGCGCTGGTCGGGGCCCGAGCCGGTCGCCGATCTACTCGCGAAGCAGCACAAGAAGCCGCTGGCCAAGCAGCAGTGGGCGCTGCACTACCCGGCGACCGCGCACATCGTGGCGATCGGCACCGGCCCGTCCAAGCTCAAGCCCAAGCCGCAGCCGCCGGCGCACCACATCCCGCCCGTCGGGGCGAAGGACAAACCGATCTACAAGATGCTTCGCTAGGCGGATGTTTCGCCTGCGAACTATTGTCGCGGTGGCGCTGCTCGTCGGCACGGCGCACGCGCAGGTTCGCTACGATCTCGACGTCGAGCTCGACTCTCGCGCGCGCGCGGTCGAGGGGCGCGCCCGCATCACCGTCGAGAACCGCGGCGCGCGGCCGCTCGGCGAGCTGTGGCTGTGGCGCTACCCCGAGCGGCTCGGCGAGCGATCGCCCGCGCTCAACGACTACAACTTCTACTGGGTGTATCCGTCGCGCTTCAACCCGGGCGCGATGCGCACCGGCGCGGTGACCGTCGATGGGCGGGCGCAGTCGGTGGAGGCGGTCGATCATCCGCGCGCCGGCCGCCGCACGCTCTTGCGCGTGACGCTCGATCGCCCGCTCGCGCCCGGCGCGCGCGCCGAGCTCGCGCTCGATTTCTCGACGACGATCCCCGAGCGCTACGGGCGCTTCGGCTGCTTTCGCGCCACCTGCACGCTCGACGGCGGCTTCTACCCGATGCTGGCCGGCTTCGGCGACGACGGCGCGCCCGATCTCGAGGCGCCGCCCGCGCGCGCCGCCTATCGCGTGCGCGTCTCCACGCCGCGCGTGAGCGATCTGATCGTGAACGGCGAGCTGCGCGCGGTGCCGGCCGGCGGCGCGCTCACCGTCGAGCTGCCCGAGTCGCGCAACCTGGCGCTGGTCGCCGGCCCGCCGCGCCTCACCGCGCGCGAGGTCGAGCACCGCGGCGTGCGCGTGATCCTCTACTCGGCGGCGTTCGCGCCCGTCCCGTCGCAGCCGGGCCAGGTGCTGCCGTACCTGCCGTCCGATCGCGGCGCGCACATGCTGCGAACCGTGACCGAGGCGCTCGATCTGCTCGCCGAGCTCGGCCACGCGGTCCCGCCGGGCGAGACGGTGCGGCTCGTCGAGGGCGCGCTGCGCATCGAGCTCGCCGAGTCGCTGCCCGGCTTCACGCTGGTGTCGGATCAGGCGTTCGCCATCTTTCCGCTTCAGCGCTTCCTCAAGTTCCACGAGTTCGAGCTGGCGCGCGCGGTGTACGCCGGCCTCGTCGAGAAACGCGCCGCGCGCGAGCGTCCGCAAGATCTCGGCTGGGCGCCCGAGGTCGCCGCCGGCTGGCTGGTCGACGGCTACACGCTGCGCGCCTTCCGCCGCGAGGAGTGGGCCGGGCAGATCTTGAAGTGGGTGGCGTTCATCCCGGCGATCGATCGCATCATCTACGCCCCGCAGGTGCCGTTCGCCTCGGCCTACTTCTACACGCTCGACGATCCCGATCCGCTGCGCGATTCGCTGGCGCAGTTCTCCAATACCCACCCGCGCGGCCGGCTGATCTACGCCAAGCTGCGCGACGTCGCCGGCGACGACGGCATGGCCGAGATCGCGCGCCGCCAGCTCGACGGCGCCCCCTTGCGGCAAATTGCCGCAGCGGTGACCAAGCAGCCGCTCGACTGGTTCTTCACGCAGTGGCTCGGGCCCTATCCCGACGTCGACTACCGCTTCGGCGAGATCCGCTCCGAGCCGCGCGCCTCCGACGGGCGCTGGGTGCACACCGCGGTCGTCGAGAAGCGCGGCGCGGCGCCGCCCGTCGAGCCGGTGGAGGTGCGCCTGCGCGATCGCGCGCGCCACGTCGAGACGCAAAAGTGGGACGGCCGCGGCGAGCGCCACACCTTCGTCTTCGAGTCGCCCGCGCCGATCTCGGTGATCGAGATCGATCCGCGCGGCCGCCTGGTCGAGAACCTCCCCGACGCGCGCGACGACCTGCGCTTCGACGACCGCCGCCCGCCGCGCTGGAAGTTCGTCTACAACAACTTCGGCGGCCTGGTGACGGTGTTCCCGACCTTCGCGCTCGATCTCTCGCTCGACTTTTCGCTGGCGCGCATGCTCGATCTAAAGAATTCGTTCCGCTTCCTCCTCTATCACACCAGCGCGACGCAGATCGGTCTCAGCGTTTTCTACACGCGATCTTTCGGCCGCAAGATCACCGCCGCCAGCTTGTCGCAGGGCATCAGCGCGTCGCTCACGGTCGGTCGCCTCGATCCGGACTTCGGGTTCCCCATCTCGCCCCCCGGCCAGCTCGACGCGCTCGCGCTGGAGCGGGCGCTGCGTCCGTTCAACCCGGGCACGCGGCTCGCGTTCGGCGTCGGCTGGGGCTACAGCGATCGGCTGTTCGCCTGGGAGCCGCGGCGCGGGCTCTCGGCGGGCGTCAGCGCCGGCGCGACGGTGATCGCGCTCGACACCGGACGCGTGCTCACGCAGGCGACGGTCTCCGCGGGGTGGACTTCGATCTTTCCGATCGCGGACGGGCACGGCGTGGCGGTGTCGGCCAGCGCCGCGGCGACGTTCGGCGACTTGCGGCTCGCGCAGCAGATGATGAACATGGGCGGCGCGGGCGGATTGCGCGGCTACGCCGTCGACGAACTGCTCGGCCGCGTGGTGGCGTTCGGCCGCGTCGAGTACCGCCATGTGTTCATCCACTCGCTCGACTGGAATTTGCTGCACACGCTCTACGTGCGCGGCATAGGCGGCGGGCTGTTCGTCGAGGGCGGCGCGATGTCGAACTGCGGCTCCTACGCCATGCGCCCCGAAGGCCTGGCCGCCGACGTCGGCTACACGCTGCGCATCTTCGCCGACTGGCTCGGCGTCAGCCAGACGACGCTCAACATCGACTTCGCCGTGCCGCTGGTCCACGCCGACCGCGCCTGCTTCGGCAACGCGCTCACCACCGGCACGCGCGCGCCGATCGGCTTTTTCTTCGCCTTCGGTCCGCCGTGGTAACGTAGAGCCACATGCCCCTCGACGCCGCGCGCGCGCTGCGGCTCCTCGCCGAGCTGCGCGACATCGACCATGGTGCCCGCAGCCGCAAGGCGATCACGCTGCAGGAGAAGCAGCGCCGCCTGGCGATCGCGCGCGAGCTGAACCAGTTCGCGCTCGAGCAGCAGCGCTCCCCGACGGGCGCGAACCTGCGCCAGCATCCGCGCGCGCAGGTGCGGCTCAAGGTCGAGCTGCTCGGCGGTCCGCGCAACATCGAGCTGGAGACCGACTCGCTGGCGGTCGGCGGCGTGAGCTGCGTGGTGAGCTTCGGGCCGCGCGTCGGCGATCTGCTGTCGCTGCGCTTGACGCCGCCCGCGCCCGACGAGCCGTTCGAGGTGATGGCCGAGGTGGTGTGGTTCCACCCGGTGCGCTCGCGCGCCGGCCTGGCGTTCCACGATCTGCGCGACGACGCGCGCGCCGTGATCGAGCGGCTGATCTACAGCGACCTGGTCAAATCGCCGATCTGAGCGGTTTTAGCGCTACGGACAGCCGACCCGCGTCGGCGCGATCACGATGTCGTCGACGAACAGCTCGGTCGCGCTCGACGGCGGAATGCGCGCGTACCCGGTGTAGAAGTTGTTGAACGCGTAGCTCTGCGTCGGGTTGAAATCGGCCAACAGCTGGTTGTCGGCGTACACCTGAAAGCGCTGCGTCGCGCCGCCCGTGACCACGAACTCGACGCAGGTCCACGCGCCGAGGGTGAACGGCAGCGACGTCGTGTGATCGGTGGTGCTCGAGCCGAAGTCCTCGGTGACCACCCAGTTGCCGTTGTCGCCCTTGCCGACGGAGACGCCGATGGTGTCGGTGTAGAGCTGGAGCATGAAGCTGGACGGCCCGGGATCTGAGCTCACGTACATCCACTGCCGCACCGCGAACGTCGCCGGCAGCGAGATGGCGCGATCGATCGCGGCGATGTGCATCGAGCCGAGCGTCGCGCCGACGGCGTGGAGCGAGCGCGCGCCGGCGTGCGGCCGCGTGGTGTCGATGGCGACGCTGTCGCCCGAGTGCAGGTTGCTGACGGTCCAGCCGTTGGTGGAGAGCGAGTTGCTCTCGAAGTCTTCGCACAGGAGCGCGGCGGGCGGGCAGGCGGGCGCGGCGCCGTCGGGGAGCGCGAGATCGGGCGGCGCGCCGAAGTCGCCGGCGGCGGTGCAGCGCTGCTCGGGATCGGCGGTCTGCGGGCAGTCGTCGATCGGATCGGGCACGCCGTCGCCGTCGGAGTCGGCCAGCCTGGCGCCGAGCGCGACGTCGACGCGGGCCTGCGCGCCAGCGGTGAGCGCGGTGAACGCCGCCGCCTGCGACGTCACCACGCCGAGCGGATCGAGCCCCTCGACGAGCCAGCGAAAATTCGGCTGCCCCGCGTCGAGGGGCGAGACCAAGAGCGTGCCCGGCAGCGTCCGGTGCGCGGCCGTGAGCGGCACCGACTGCGCGCCGAGCTTCCCCGCGCCGAAGAACGTCACCCGCAAGCTGTCGGGCGCCGGCGCCCCGTCGGCGCTGATGCTCATCAACATCGACGTCGGCGCGCCGCAACCGGCCGCCGCCGCCAGCGCGATCATCGACAGCGAGATCCCGCGCATCTTGGCATCTTATAACGGCGCCTCGCCGGTTGCGACTGCGCGCGCGGAGTGTTAGACGGAGAGGCTCATGTCGACCGACGAGAGCAAGTACGATCCGGCCGGGCTCGAGCCCGCGTGGCAGGCGCGTTGGCGCGAAGCCGGCGTGTTCGCCGCGCGCCGCGATCCTTCGCGTCCCAAATATTTCGTGCTCGAAATGTTCCCGTACCCGTCGGGGCGGCTGCACATGGGGCACGTGCGCAACTACTCGATCGGCGACGTGGTGGCGCGCACGCGGCGCATGCAGGGCTTCCAGGTGCTCTACCCGATGGGCTGGGACGCGTTCGGCCTGCCGGCGGAGAACGCGGCCATCAAGGCCAAGGTGCACCCGCGCGAGTGGACGCTGCGCAACATCGGCCACATGAAGGAGCAGTTCGTGCGGCTCGGCCTGTCGTACGACTGGTCGCGCGAGATCACCACCTGCGA
>DASREC010000242.1:0-7602 GCA_035652295.1 Polyangia bacterium | reverse complement strand
AGCGTGCGGGCTGCGGCAATTTGCCGCCGCGCGCAGTTTCGCAGGGCGCGTCTGCGCGACCGAGAATGTTTGAGCACGGCGGCAAATTGCCGCAGCCCGCGCGCGTAACGCAGCGCCGTCAATCGAGCGCTTAGTTTTCCGGAACGACGTTCCCGGTCTTCGCCGGATCGAGCACGCTGCCGATGTTGTTGACCACCTTGTCACGCGTGCCGAGCTGCCCCGTGTGGCCGCCGAGGAAGTTCCACTCGATGAACTTGACGATCGACGAGTGCTCCATGGTGACGTGCGAGATGAAGTTGGTGCGCGCGAACGCGCCGATGGCGATCAGCGGCACGCGCGTGCCGTAGTCCTGCTGATCGACGGTGCTGGTCGGCGGCGGCGCGACGTGATCGAACAGCCCGCCGCCCTCGTCGTAGGTGACGAGGATGAGCGTGTTGTTCGCGTAGCTCGATCCCTGGATGGTGGTGACCACGTTCGACACGAACGTCGCGCCCTGCGAGACGGTGATGCCGAAGCCCGGGTGCTCCGTCTGGTAACCGATCGCCTTGATGAACGACACCGCCGGCAGCGTCCCGCCGCTCACGTCGACCGCGAACTGATCGCCGTCTTTGAAGTACTTCGGGTTGTCGCGCAGGCTCGGGTAGTACTGGAACGGCACGTCGCCGCCGTCGTAGAGGCACGGCCAGAACGGCAGGCCGGAGACGCACGCGGGGGGCGGCGACGGGCACGCACCGCCGCCGTCGCCGGCGACCGCGTCGACCATGCGCTTGTAGCCGGTCGCGTACCAGCTCCAGCTCACGCCCGAGGTGTTCAGCAGGTCGGCGATGGTGGGATCGGTGAAGTCTTTGGTGAGCGTGACGAAGGCGCACTTGATCCCGATCGAGTCGGGCTCGTACTGATTGTCGGGGAAGACGAAGTTGGCGCGCGCGAAGTACATGTCGTTGGCCGAGCTCTGCCCGGCGTACGGCTGGAAGTAGCGATCGGCCAGCGCGTAGCTCTTGGCGAGATCGAGGTACGGCTTGGCCGGGCCGGCGGGATCGGCGTACGCGAAGTTCCCCGCGTTGCCGCACATGCTCGCCGTCGACGAGATGTACTTGTCCATCTTGCCGCCGTTGATCTCGCTGACCTCGCAGTCGTGCGTGTGGTTGGGATCGCGCGCGCCGTTCGACGTGTCGTCGAGGACGATCGGGTCCATGCCGGTGCCGGGATCTTTGGCCGGGCCCGCTTCGCAGCAGCTCGGGCCGGTGTTGCACGTCGGGTTCGAGCCGGTGGTCGCCGTGCAGTACTTACCGAAGTAGCTATCGAAGGTGTGGTTCTCCTGGATGACCACCACCAGGTGCTTGATGCTCGAGCACGTGCCGCCCGAGCAGGCTACCGACAGATCGGGGCCGGCGGCGTCGAGGCCGGCGTCGGTGCCGTTGCCGGAGTCGTTACCGCAGCCGAGGGCGAGGAGCGCGAGGCCGATTAGTATACGCATCGTTCCACGATATCACGGCGCGCAGGCGGCGCGCCACGAGCCACGCGAGGGCGAGCGCGAAAAACGCGAGGCCGCCCGGCGGCGCGGGCGAGCCGCCGAGCGCGCAGCCCGACGACGGCGCGCGCAGGCAGTCGAACGCGATGCCGCCGGTGTTGGTGCACGCGTAGCCGGCGGGGCAATCCTGCCCGGTGGGAATGCACGATCGCGTGCAGGCGCCGGCGTGGCCGGGCGCGAGCCAGCACGCGCCGCTCACGCAGTCGGCGTCGCCCGCGCACGTGGCACCGAGCGCGCCCGGCGACGGCGCGCGGTAGCGGCAGCCGTCGGCGGCGCAGGTCATCGCCGGCGGGCAGTCGCGATCCTGCTTGCACGGCTGCGCGCAGTAGAAGCGCTTCGGCTCGTCGAGCGCCTGGAGGCACGGGCCGGCGCGGCACTGCTCGTCGAAGTAGCAGCGCTCGCCGGTCTGCGCGCTGCCGCCGGCGATCGAGTCGAGGTACGGCTGGATGAACGACGCCTCGGCGACGTCGAGGCGGCTGAACACCGCGTGATCGGAGCAGCCGGTGTCGCCGTGGCTGATGACGCCGGTGAGCACGGTGGCGCCGCCGTTTTGAAACAGCGCCGCGCCGCCCGAGTCGCCGGCGCACGGCTGCGACGGCGCGGGCGCGACGGTGAAGCCGCCCGCGTCGACGGCGATCACCTTGGCCGTGCCGCTGCGCCGCGTGCCGGTGTCGAGCGCTTGCGGCGCCGTCGAGCCGAAGCCGACGGCGCTGAAGCTCACGCCGACGAAGCTCTGATCGACGGCGCGCGGATCGATCGCCATCGGCGCGACAGGAGCTACCTGCCGCAGCGTCAGCAGACAGAGGTCGTGCGCGAACGTCGCCGGGTCGAACATCGGGTGCGGCCGCGCGTCGGTGAGCGCCAGCGCGCCCATCGGTGACGCGCTCGCGCCGAACGCGACCTGGAACTGATCGAAGTCGTTTCCGTCGAGCATGCAGTGCGCGGCGGTGATCACGGTGTGCGGCGCGATCAACGTGCCGCTGCACGCCACGCTCCCGCTCGCGTCGAGCAGCGCCACCACCGCCGGGTCGCCGGGATCGGCCGCGCCGTTGGTGATCGGCGCGCGCGCGACGCCCGGCTCGGCGGCGCCGCAGCCGGCCACGAGCGCGACGAGCGCGAGTCGCCTCATCGTCGCCTCATCTGGGCCCATGCTACTCTGAATCGGTCGTGCTCGCGCGCCGCGCCTTCGTCGCCGCCTGGATCGCCGCCAGCATCGCCGGCGCGCTCGACCACACGATCGCCGAGTCGCTGTTCGGGCGCCGCTTCGACCTCGTGCTGCCGCACCTCAAGTACGGCCACGTCATGTTCAACAAGAATCCGCGCAAGCTCGAGGTGTACTCGTACGCGGGGACCGACGGCGTGCGCCACGACCTCGCCGATCTGCAGCGCACGCCGGCGCCGCTGTACAAGCGCGCGCGCGTCGCCCTCGACGTGATGCTCGAGCCCGACTATCTCGCCGAGCTGTGCTTTCGCGCGGCGCGCGCGTCGGCCGAGCCGCTGACGCTGTTCATCGACGAGTACGATCTCGACGCCGGCGCGCGGCCGCAGCGCACGCGAACCATGCCCTGTGACGCGCATGCGCTCCTGGCTCGATAGGCTGTTCCGCCCGTTCGAGGGCGCGCGCGAGCCGCTCGCGCCGGCGGTGTTCCGCGTGGCGTTCTTCGTCGGGCTCGGGCTGCACTTCGCGCCGTCGCTGCTCCAGTTCGACGAGTCGTTCTCGCCCGGCGCGCTGCGCACCGACGAGTGGAGCCACTGGCTGCACGTCGCGCTCGCGCGGCTGCCGCACGGCGTGATGCGCGCGTGGGCGATCGTCACCGTGCTCGCGTGCGTCACCGCCGCGCTCGGGCTGGCCACGCGCGCGTCGGCGATCGTCGCCGCCGCCGGCTGCTACGCGTTCGCCAGCTTCAACGGCCTTCCGGTGCAGACGCTGGCGATCGTCAACGCGTGGGCGATTTTGATCTTGTGGATGATCTGCGGCGGCGGCGCGGCGGCGCTGTCGCTCGACGCGGCGATCGCGCGCGCGCGCGGGCGCACGGCGGTGCGCGCCGAGCCGCGGCTGCTGTCGTCGCTGGTGCTGTTCCAGGTTTTGCTGGCGGTGTTTTTCTCCGGCATCGAGAAGCTGCTCGCCGGTTGGCCGCGCACGAACGAGATGCACGTGGTGCTGTCGTATCCGCGAGGCTTCATCGTGCGCGATTGGGTGGCGCAGGCGGGCTGGCTGCACTCGGTGGGCGTCGGCCGCGCGCTCAGCTGGCTCACGCTCGCCGTCGAACTGGCGGCGCCGCCGCTCCTCTTGGTGCGGCGCGCGCGCGTCTACGCGCTCGTCGCGTACGAGATCTTTTTCCTCGGCATCATCGCCATGCTCGAGGTGCCGCCGCTGTTCTACTTCATGTTCGCGTTCGGCGCGCTGCTGGCGCTCGACGATCGGCAGGTGGCGGCGATGCGGCGCTACACTGTGCGGAGCGAAAAATGACCGCGTCGCGGCTCCTGACGATCGTGCTCGGCGTGGCGGCGGCCGCGGCGGTGATCTATGCGCTGTCGCTCGTGCCGTCGTCGCGCAAGCCGGACGCGCCGCCGCCGAAGGTGGAAGCGCCGCCGCCGCCGATCGCCGCCTCCGCGCCGCCCGCTCCTGCGCCGCGCGCGCCGATCGTCGTCGCCCCGCCGCCGCCGAGAGCGCCCGCGCCGGCGGCGCCGGATCCCGCGCCCGCTCCGCCGAGCGCGCCGGTCACGCTCGAGTCGCTGCAGATCACCGACGCGGAGAAGGCCGAGATCAAGCCGATCGTCCGCGGCGCGCGCGAGCGCTCGCGACAGATCGAGCTCGACTTCAAGGCCGGCCGCTTGAGCATGAGCCAGCTCGACGAGGTGCGCCGAAAAGTCGAAGCCGAGGTCGTCGAGCAGCTCGGCGGCGTGCTCGGCGACGAGCGGGCGAAGCAGTTCATGCGGCTCTCGCGCGGCCGGCTGCCCGAAGGCTACGACCAGTAGCTCAGTTCGGGGGCGGCGGCTCGTTGGCGTTCGAGACCGCCGTGCCGGCTTGCTTCAGCTCGACCATCGGCTTGAGCGCGTCGGGCGACATGCGCGAGCGGGCGCACTCCTCGCGGTGGCCGCGCAGGTACTTCGGCGCGAGGCACTGCTGCGTCGCCGGAGGAAGCGCGCCGCAGCGGGCGAGGAACTCGTCGCGCGGCGCGAGGCGGAGCACCACCGCGGTGACGTGCGCGTTCTTGGCCACGTCCTCGGAGTGCGCGAACGCGTTGTAGGCGGTCTCGCACGGCGTCGTGCCGTCGGGCGCGTCGTAGAGCGCGGTGGCGGCGGCCATCGCGTTGTCGATTCCGCTGCCGTGCGCGCTAGGCCCGGGCGCCGGACGCGGCGGAGGCGGAGGGCTGCGCAGCGCGAAGAACGCGATCGCGCCCGCTACGGCGACGAGCATCGCGGCTGCGACGGTGAGCTTGCGATTCATGCGGGGAGTATACGCGAGGGGAAAAAGGAGCGGCCGGCGGGCGCCAGCCGCTCCGTCGAGGTCACGGGCAGTTCGGAGTGTTCCAGTCGCCGTTCGGGTAATTGCACGAGAACGTCGTCGGGCTCGAGGTGCCGAAGCCGCCGTGCGTGCCGTACTGCTGCACCGAGAAGCCCACGTTGTTCTGCGGGCCGTACTTCGCCTCCCACAGCTCGTACGCCGCGTCGTCGTTGCAGAGGTGGGCGTTGTTGCTCGAGCTCCAGCTGTACCCGGTCTGGCAGCCGCCTTGGCCGTCGTACCAGCCGTCCGCGCCGCCGGCGGTGCTGCCCTCGATGCCGTTGTACTGCCAGCCGCCCTGCGAGTTGCAGTCGAAGCCCATGCCGCTGTCGAACGGACCGCGGCCGTGGTTGTTGGCGACGATGCGGCGCACCCAGCTGCAGCCCGAGCCGTTCCAGTCGCAGCTCCAGATGTCGGTCGCGCTGTGCTTCGCGGCGCACACCCACGCGGCGCAGCCGGTGTTACCCGAGTACTTGCCGGTCCAGAACGTGCTCCAGCCGCCGCTGTTGAAGCTGCCGTAGCCCTGCTCGCCGCTCGGCGCGACGGCGGGCGGCGGCGTCTTGGCGATCTGCAGCGACGCTTGCTGGAGCTGCGGATTCTCCGACGGCGTCACCTCTTTCGAGTAGAGCACCGCGTGGAACGCGTGATCCTTGAACGACGCCGGCAGCGCCGAGGCGAGCGCGGCCGCCGCCTTCTGCGCCAGCTTGAAATCGATCGCGCGCGCCGCGTAGTCGATCTTGGTGTGGCGCGCCGCCGAGATCTCGTGCGACCAGGTCGCGTCGACGAAGCTGTCGCCGCCGCGCATCGCGTAGAACGTGTCGTTGTTCTGATCGACGAAGCGCATGTCCATTTCGTACGCCGGCGCGTCCGGCGCGTCGTTGCGATAAATCTCCGGCTTGAGCGCGCCCACGCGCGTCTCGAAGTACACGACGCGGCCTTGCTCCTTGTAGGCGGCGGTCACGCCGAACATCGGATCCTTGGCGTCGAGGACGTTGATACCGTCTTGCAGCGTGCCCGCCGTCGGCCGCTGCGTCGTCCCACTGCAACCCGCCACCACCGCGATCCCCATCATCATCAGATGTCGCAAGCCCCTGGTCATCGTGGACTCCTTTCGGTGGCGGTGGTTCGAGCCGAAAACTTTGTGAGTGGACCCACAGCAAATTCCGATCCCTGTTTTCGCCGTCGAAGTTTCGCGGGCTTATTCCTATGGAATGTCGGACGCGTTCAAATTTTGTGTTCAAGACTTGGATTGCTGTTCAAGTTCGGGATCCGCGGGCGCCCGAGCCGATCGAGTACAATCGAGGGCCGGTGCGCCTGCGTTCGGCCCTGCTGCTCCCGCTCCTCGCGGTGCTCGCTTGCGAACGCCGCGGCGCGGCGCCGGCCGCGAGCGATCCGCGCGCGAACGATCCGCTCGCGAACGTGCATTGGCCCACCGCGCCGCTCGATTGGACCCGCCCGCTCCCCGTGACGCCCGACGGCGGCCTGGCCGAACCCGGCTACGTCGGCTCCGCCGCCTGCCAGCCCTGCCACAAAAAACTCTTCGCCTCCTACGCGAAGCACTCGATGGCGTCGAGCGGGTTGCGTCCGCTCGAGTCGCTCGACGCGCGCCTGCTCGCCCGCATCTTCGACGCCGGGACCGCGACGCCGGTGCTGCACCCGCGCAGCGGCCTGCGCTACCGCCCGCTACGCAAGAACGGCCGCTACTTCATCGAGGAGCTGCTGCTCGCCGACGACGGCACGACGCTGCGCTCCTGGGCCGAGCCGGTGACCCACTCACTCAGCGCCGGCAGCTACGGCCTGTCGTTCTATTTCCGCAAGGGCGAGCGCTTCTATCAATTCCCGATCGACTACTACGCCAGGCTCGGGCGCTGGGACCTCGACCCCGGCGCCTCGGGCGGCAACTTCCGCTTCGGCCGCGCGCTCGACGCGTTCTGCATCTCGTGTCACTCCGATCATCCGCGCCGCCTCGCCGGCAGCGACGAGGTTTTTCTCGGCGCGCTGCCCGCCGGCATCGGCTGCGAGCGCTGCCACGGCCCGGGCGCGCGCCACCTCGCGAGCCTCAAGCGCGAGGACATCATCAACCCCGCGCGCCTCCCGCCGCTGCGCCAGCTCGACGTGTGCACGCAGTGTCACCTGCAGGAGCGCTCGCAGCCGCGCGCCGGCCGCCACGAATTCAGCTTCCGCCCCGGCGAGCCGCTCGACGCGTTTCGCGTCAACTTCGTCGCCGAGACGCCCGAGCCCGATCGCTTCTACCTGCTCGCGCACTCCGAGCGACTGGTGCGCAGCGCGTGCTGGCGCGGCTCCGACAAAAAGCTCACGTGCACGAGCTGCCACGATCCGCACACGAGCTCGCTCGACGAGCCGGCCGAGTGGTGGGATCAAAAATGCGAGACGTGCCACCGCGAAAAGCGCTGCTCGGCGTCGGCGGAGGAGCGCGCCAAAGAGAGCAACCACTGCTTCCGCTGCCACATGCGCGTGGGTCCGACGTCGATGCTGCCGCAGGTGAGCGTGACCGATCACTTCATTCAGCGGCGCCCGCCGCCGGTGAAGCCGGGCCCCGAGGAGA
>DASREC010000241.1:0-4754 GCA_035652295.1 Polyangia bacterium | reverse complement strand
TCTTCTCCATCGCGTTGCGGAACAGCGACGCGTTCTGCTCGATCGACGCAGACAGCGACGTCAACGTCGTCGATTGCGCGAGCTCGACGGTGATGGCCTCGTGCCACTTGTTGGCGAAGCCGATGAGCATCAGGAGCTGTTTGCCGAGGGCCGTGACGTCCTTGTCCTCCTCCGGCTGAAGCTCGGCCTGGTGCTGGGTGAACCAGTCGGTGGCGCACGTGGCCGCGATCAAGCCGCCGCCCGACCACGCGTCGAGATCGCGCGCGAGAATGCGCGCCGCGCCGGTGACCGAGCCCTTGTCCTCGGTGGTCTTCTTTTCCTTCTTTTTCTTTTTCTCCTCTTCGCGGCGCTCCTGGCGGTTCGGCTTCTTGCCGCCGTCGCCGGAGCCGCCGATGCCCGGCATCGACTCTCCCTTGCCGCTCAGTTGCAGCGACGGCGCGCCGCCGTGGCCCTGGAACGGCTCGAGCAGCGGCTCGGCCGACGTGCCCGCCACCACGCGATCGGCCACCGCGTCGGCGTGAAGCTCGAACGCGTCGCCCGCGCGCCCGACGCCGCCCGGCACCTGCGCGCCGCTGCGCTGCTGCACCACGTGCGCCGCCTCGTGGGCCGCCAGGTGCAGATCGGGCGCGCCCGCGAACCCGACGTGTTGCCCGTAGGTGAAGCCCGGCGAGCCGAGCCGTCGCGCCAGCTCCGCCGCCTCGCCGCCGACGTGCGCCTGCACTTCGGCGACGCCGTGGCGGCCGAACGCTTTCTGGATCGGCTCGAGGTGCGGAAGCGGCGCGCCGCCGCCGGCCGCGATCCGCCGGGCCGCGTCGAGCAGGCTCTCGCCGCCGTTCGCTTCCTCGTCGTGCTCGCGCGCTCGATCGAGATCGACCTCTTGCTCGGGCGGCTCGACGCGCGGGAGGAGCGGCGCCAGCGCCGCGCCCGGGTGCGCGAGACCGAGCCGCGCCGCCGCCTGTCCCGCGAGCGTCTGCTTGCCCTGCGCCGCCTGCTTGGGCGCGTCGCTCGCGCCCGGCTTGTGCCGCCGCCCGTCGTGCTGCTGCGACGAGCCGCTCACGACGACACCTTCTTGAAGGTCCACTTGCGCACGTTCCACGCGGTCGACTCGCCGCCGTCGTCGGTGCACTCCCAGACGGCGTCGTCGGTCTTGGCCTTGAGCTGCTCGCCTTTCTCGACTTTGATGTCGCGCGGATTGTTGGTGCCGCACTTGAACGCGGTCATGACCTGCATGGCGCCGTACTGGCGCGCGCCGGTCTCGGGCTCCTTCTTCTTCTCCTCGACGAGCTGGCCCTGCTGCTCGAACTGCTTGCGCTCGCGCCGGAAGTGCTCGTCGGTGCGCGCGATGTCGTTCTGCTTGGACGAGAGCAGCTCGCCGAGGTGGCTCGCCGCCGCGCCGTAATCGAACGCGCGCGCCGCGAACGCGCAGTTGATCTCGTATTTGGTCTCTTTTCGCTCCTGCAAGAAGCCCTTTTCCAGGCCGCTCGTGAGGAACACGTCGGAGTAGAGCTCGAGCACGCCGCCGCCGCAGATCGACTGCAAGAGCTTCAGGTGATCGTTCGGATCGAGCACCTTGTTCTTGGTATCGACCAGCCACTCGAACAGGTAGTAGTGCTCGACGTAGCTCTGGTGCACCATGCCGCGCAGCGGATCGGTCGGCCGCTCGCGCGCGAACACCTCGACGACGTAGGTGTGGCCGAGCCCCTTCGGCTTGGATTGGAAGTCGAGCTGGATCAGCATCGGCTGCACGTTCTCGGCGAGCACGTGCAGGAGCGAGCCGAGATCGCCCGCGGTCCCGGCGACCATGCCGTGCGCGGACTGCGGCTTGAGCGGCGTCTTCTTGTCGAGCTCGTCGGTGTTGGCGCGGCACGCGACCGCGTACAGCTCCTGGAACGCGCTCACGTCGCCGCAAAAGAAGATGCGCCGCAGCAGACTCGCGGTGGTGCCGCAGTCGATCGGGTTGCGGCCCTGGGCGGCGGCTTTGATCTCGTCCTTGCCGCTGGTGAGCGCGTCGTAGCTGCCGTACTGCAGCACCAGCTCGACGGCGGCCTTCATGTCGTGCTCGAGCAGCGCGCGGATGAGCGAGCCGGACGTGAGCGCCTGCGCGCGCGACAGGAGCTTGTGGTCGTCGCCGAGATCGAGGTGCACGTCGGGATCGGTCTTCTGTCCCTTGGCGATGGCGAGGTAGTGGTTGGCCTGCTCGAGCGTGAGCTTCTCGATCTCGAGCGGCTTGCCTTCGTTCACCTTGGCGTCGGCGAGGCGCTGCACCGGCGCGGCCGGCGACGGCGCCGAGAGCGGCGCGCGCGTGGGCGGCGCGTGCGTCGCGTCCTCGCCGGAAGCGGCGCGCCGGCCGAGCTCGTGCGCCTCGGCCTCGAGCGACGCGTCGTCGTTGAGTGGCACGCCGCCGCGCTCGCGCGTCGGGGCCACGCGCCCGAGCGCCTGCTGCACCACGTGCGCCAGCTCGTGTGCGATGATCTCCTGCCCGCGCCGGCTCTCCGGATCGTACACGCCCGGCGCGAAGAAGATGTCGAACCCGCGCGTGTACGCGAGCGCGCCCAGCGGCACCGACGAATCGTCCTGGTGGACGCGCACGCCCGAGAGATCGCAGCCGTACGCGCGCTCCATTTTTTCGCGCAGCTCGGGCGGCAGCGGCGCGCCCGGCCGCACGCGCTCGGCGACCTGCGCGGCCAGGCTCTGCTTGCCCGGCCGCGGCTGCGGCTCCTGCTTGAGCGATTGAAACGCTTCGCGCGGGGCGAGCGGCGAGTGCTGTCGCGGCATCGGTTCCTCCACGAAGTTGGAGGACGCCTCGCGGCGTGTGTGAAGGCCCCGCGTGTGAACGCGGCTATTGGTTCTTCGGCGGCAGCGTGAGCTCGGCGTGCTCGAAGTGCGCGCCCGAGTGGAACACGTAGAGCGGATTCACCTCGGGCACGGTCGGCGCCGGCGTGACGCGCACGAACATGCCCGGCTGCCGATCGTCCTCGCGCACGAGCACGAGCGGACGTCCGAGGATCTGCGCCAGCAGCTCGAGATCCTCCTGCCGCAGGTAGTAGCCGCGCCGCCGCACGCACGGCGCGTACGCCGGCAAGAGGTGCTCGAGCCACTTCGTGACGAACGCGAGCAGCCCGTTGCCGGTCTGCGCCGCGCTCTTCTGGTACCCGAGGAACTCGTCGACGTTGGTGCCGCCCATCCCCAGGATCTGGTGCAGCAGATCGAAGTTGCTCTCGACCGCGTCGCGCAGCTCGCTCTCGTCGATCGAGCCGAGGAGCGCGATGCACGGGTCCTCCGCGCCGTCGAGCGAGAGAAACAACGCCTGCAGCGTGAGGTCGCTCTCGGCGTTCGACGCGTTGATCTCGCCGATGAGCGCGAGCTGCAGCGGGCGCGCGGCCGGCTCGGCGCTGCGAATGAGCTTCAGGAGTCGTTTGAGCAGGATCTCGCGCTGCTGGCCGAGCGCGTGCATTTGTTCTCGGTCCGCGCCGACGGCGTCGTACAGCGCCTCGCACAGCGGCCCGTTCTTCTCGATGACCGACCACATGATCGTCTGATCGGCGGTGCAGGCGGTGCCCGACGCCTTCTTGATGAGCAGCGCGCGCAGCAGCTCGGCGATCAGCGCCGCGTACTTTCTCGCATCGACCTGTCCCTTCTCGATCGCGTCGGCGAGCTGCTTGCGGAGCTTGTCGGGCGCCTTCTCGCGCATCTGACCCCAGAGCGGATCGACGGTGCCGGTCATCGCGTGAATGCCGCAGTCGCCGTCGCCGAGCGTGGACAGCACGGTGAGCGTGCTGCCGTCGGCGCCCTCGAGCTTGCGGGTGACGTACGCCGGGCGTGGCTTGCGCTCGCCGCGCCCGCGCCCGCCCCGATTCGAGTCGCGCGACGAGCCGTCGTCGTCTTCTTCTTCCTTGTCGTTACGCTCGCCGGGCTGGTTGTACTTCTGCACGATCTGCATGAACGTGTGAAACGAGTAATCCTTGGCGCGCTTGAACTCGCGCACGATCGCGGCGCGGTTGCGCGCGGTCTGCATCGGCTTGACCGTGCGATCGCCGGCGCGCACCACCTCCAGGATGAGCGCGCAGTTCTTCTTGTCGCCGAAGAACGCCTCGAGCTCGTCGTTGAACTGGTCGATCAGGTTCACGTAGTCGTCGAGGCACGCGCGCTCCTCGAGGCCGGGCGTGAGCCGCAGCGTGTGCGCCGTCGGGCCCAGGTTCGAACGCGCGAAGCCGAAGCTCGAACGGAACGTGAGCGGCGTGCGCCCGTCGCTGCGCTTGCTGGCGCACGCGACCAGGTAGTAGACGAACACCACCACGATGTTCTCGCGGAACGCCTTGCGCGAGCGCGTCGAGCTCTCGCCCGGCTTGCACGGGTCGTGCTTGCGCAGCTCCTCGTCGGTGTACAGCTCGTCGATCGCGTCGAACTGGAACGACAGGTACGGCAGCCCCTGGTCGCGCCCGCCGAGCTGGATGAACGATCCGCCTTTCTTGCCGAGCAGCCGCTCGGAGATCTGCTCGGCCAGGTAGTCGGCGTTGTCGCGGATCTGCTGCAGGTAGCTCAAGATGAGCGACGTCTCCTCGAGCGGCGTTCCCTGCTCGCCGGTGTGCAGCGAGCGGAACACGAGCTGTAAAAAGCCATCGAGCGCGTGCGTCGAATCGGCGAGGAACTCGTGCCACGCGGCGCGCTGCTGCATCCCTTCGGCGTCCTCGTTGGCGAACGACACCATCAGCCCCGAGGTGAACTTGTCCCAGCCCTGGTTGGCGTACTTCACC
>DASREC010000240.1:0-7187 GCA_035652295.1 Polyangia bacterium | reverse complement strand
GTTCGAGGCGCTGCCGTTCGACAACCGCCTGGCGACGGTGCGGATCGGCGGCGCGGCGCTGCGCCGGCTGCTCGCGCGCAACCTCTCGACGGCGCGCGGCGTGCTGTCGATCTCGGGCGCGCGCGTCGAGGCGCGCTGCCGCGGCAGCGAGCTGGCGGTGGCGATCGCGCTCGCCGACGGCCGCACCGTCGAGGACGGCGGGCGCTACACCATCGGCACCACCGACTTCCTGGCGCTCGGCGGCGACGACTTCGGCGAGCTCGAGCTCGGCGCGGGCGCGGTGACCATCGACGACGGCGCGATCCTGCGCGACATCGTGGCGGCGGGCCTGGCGAAGCTCGGCGGCGTGGTGCGCGGCGGCGATCCGCGCTGGTTCGATCCCGCGCACCGCCGCCTCGACCTGCCGCACGCGCGGCCGGTCGCCTGCTCGGCGCGCTGACTCGCTGGCGAAGGCGATGCATGCACTACCGTCGTGTCCCGACGGAGATTACCGCTCGCCGCGCTTTCGATCGCCGCGTCGCTCGCGGCGTGCGCTCACCCGGCGGGCGAGCGGCGCGCGCTGGTGCAGTCGGCCCCGCGCACGCGCGCCGACCGGGCGCTGCTGCGCCCCGGGACGTTGCTGGTGGCGCGCCTCGATCGCCAGGTCGGCACCGACGTCTCGAAGGAGGGCGATCGCTGGACCGCGCGCGTCGTCAACCGCGTCGTCGACGAGCACGGCCGCGAGGTGCTGCCGCCGGGCACGCGGCTCGCCGGCCGGGTGGTGACCGTGGAGAAAGGCTTCGGCGAGCTGCAGCCGCGCCTCGAGCTCGCCGCCGATCAACTGCGCGCCGGCTGCCACGTGCGGCAAATTGCCGCACGCGTGACCTACGCCGAGGGCGAAGAGTCGAACCGCCACCCGCCGGGCGATCCGGTGCGCAGCGCGGTGATCGCGGGGCTGTTCTTCGGCGGCGTCCTGCTCGGGCCGCCGGGCGCGATGATCGGGGGGACGATGGGAGTCGGGGGCGGGACGGCGCGCGAGGCGGCGGCGCGCCTCGTCGACGCCCGCCTGCTGGAAGGCGCGCGCGTCGTGATCGAGCTCGAGCAGCCGCTCTACGCCGGCGAGCTCACGTCCGCGCGCGCCTGTTGATCAGCCGCAGACGCCCGGGTTCGACGCCAGCGTGCTGCCGATCGGCATGCAGCTGAGCGCGCCCGCGTCGGCGTTCGGGTTGGTCGGGCACTGGTGCGAGTCGTCGCACAAGGGCTCGCACGTGCCGCCCTGATCGCACGCGGTGTCGGCCACGCAGTCGGTCGAGCGCATGCACTGCCCGAACGCCGGCGTCGTGCCCACGCCGCGGCACGTGAAGACGATCTTCGGGTTCTGCATCGTCGAGCCGATCTCCACCGCGGTGGTCGCGCAGGTGAGCCCGCCCGAGCAGTCGGTGCCGAACGGCGTGCACGACGGGATGCAGACGCCGACGGTGGGCGTGCGGTTCGACAGCACGGTGCACTTCTGCCCCGCGTCGCAGTCCGAGTCGGCGCCGCACAGCTTGCGGCACAGCGGGTTCATCGTCGTCGAGCCGCGCGTGGTGCACGTGAGCCCGGCGTTGCAGTCGTCCGGCATCCCGTTCATGCCGCGCATGCACGGCTGTCCGTCGGTCACCATGCCGGCGAGCGGCACGCACTGGAAGCTGGTCATCATCATCATGTTGACCGCGACGCACTTGTTGCCGCTCGGGCAGTCCTGCTTGAGCAGGTCGCACATGGCGCCGGCGAGATCGCCGCTCGGCGCCGCCAGGTCGCTCGACGACGACATGGCGAGATCGGTGCTCGAACCGGCGTCGCCGTTCTGCGAGTTGAGGCCGTTGCCGCTGCACGCGCCGAGCAAACACACTGCGAGGATGCTTGACCGCATTGCTGTCTCCTGGGTTTGGTCTACTGAATGGTTTAGTGGTTCAGGAAATCGGACCGGTGGAGGGCGTCATGATCACGGTGGTGCCCCAACGGAAGTTGTCGATGAGCGCCGCCGAGTCGAGGATGTGATCGCCTTCGTCGAAGATGATGAAGTGCAGCGTCACGTCCTCGCCCGGCGTGACCGGCGCGGTGGTGGTGAGCCAACCCGTCGAGCCGCCCGGGATCGTCGACACGCCCGGGAAACCGGCGAGCGGCCCGCCCGGCGGATCGTCGAAGCCGGTGCCGGCGATGTCGGTGACCGGGTGCTTGCAGTTCTGCGTGTACTTGTAATTCGCCGACGTCATGTCGGGGTTGTTGGTGCACACGGTGAAGAACCCGTTGTTGATGGTGATGGGGTTCATGTTCATGTCGAACGCGATGTTGGTGGGCATCGAGAACTCCCCGGCCGACTCTTGTAGCACGAGGAACTCGTCGTTGTACTTGGTGCAAACGTACTGCGGATACTCCGTCGAGAAGAACTGGAAGTCGAAGCTGAACGAGTTGGCGTTGGTCGGCGCTTTCAGCTTCACCACCAGCTCGGTGTAGTCGTTCACCGTCGTCGGCTGCGCCTGGCTGCAGCCCATCGCGCCCGGCAGGTTGGGCTGCGGATTGGCGAAGGTGTTGGAGTTGCCGAAGTTGGTGCCGGGATCCTCCTCCATCGTCTTGTCGAAGTCGGCGTCGCTCTTGTCGGCGGCGATGCCGCTCGAGATGAGCGCGAAGTTCGCGCCCGCCTGCGGCTTGAGCACGCCGAACGAAGCGAGCACCTTGCGCCCGCGCTGATCCGACGGGCCGACCAGCGTCGCGCTCTTGAAGAAGCGCGGGTCGCACGCCTCGAACGCGTTGGCGAGCGAGGTGGCGTCGCGCATGCCGGTGTTCGACGCGTCGCAGGTCGGGAGCACGCCCGGCATGCCGTTGCACGCGTAGTCGGTGGTGTCGCCCGGGATCTGGATCGCGCCGGGGTTGATCGTCGGATTGCAGTCGTCGCAGTCGCCCTGCTTCGGCGTGTAGCCGTCTTGATCCTGATCGCCGTTTGGATCGCCGCCGGTCGGCATGCAGCCGGGCGGAGGCATATAGCCGCCGTCGCCGTTCGTATTATTGTTGTTGTTGTCGTTGTTGTTGCTCCCGCCGTCGGTGCCGGCGGGATGGTTGTTGCCGCGCTGGCCGTTGCTCTTCGGACCGCACGCGGATCCGATCACGGCGCAAAGCGCGAACAGCGACCACGTGACGAGCGACTTCCGCATTACGTTCCTCCTAAACCAGGCCCAGGTGCTTGCGCACCGAGAACAGCTCTTCGGTGGTGCTCGACCACAACAGCTCGAGCAGGCGCTGCGTCGGAGGCAGCGTGCCCGCGGGATGTCCCTCGGCGGCGGCGAGGCGCGCGCACGTCTCGAGATCGCCGGTCATCACCCAGCCGGCGCGCAGCGCGGTCAGGTCGGAGGCGTGCAGCCAGTCGAGCGCCGCCGACTCCGCGTGCGTGCCGTTCTGCCGCAGCTTGCGTCCGATCGCCGCCACCTGCTCGAGCGCGCCCGGCGGCAGCGTGCGCTCGAAGCCGAGCACCGTGCGCTGCAATTCCTCGGTCGCCGGCTGCTCGCCGTCCTGCTCGCCGGCGAGCGCCATCGCCGCCTCGATCACGTGCGCGAGCGATTGCGGATGCGGCATCGCCAGGCGCAAGAGCCGCTCCGGCTTGAGGTGCGCCGCGCGGCGCGCCAGCTCGAACACCTGCTCCGCCTCGCTGCGCCGTCCGCCGACGAGCGGCGCGCCGAGCAGGAGCACCGGCACCAGCTGGCGATCGTCGATGCAGTTGGCGAACAGCACCGCCTCTTTCTGCTCCGGCCGCGCGTACGCCTCGGGCAGCGGCACATCGAACGTGGTCGCCACGTACTCCAGCGCCTTCTTGTACGAGTGCGGATCGTCGGCGCCGATCGCCTCCTTGCGCGAGAGCCCGAACGACTTGTGCGGCTGCGCCTGCCCCGCGACGATGGTCGGCCCGACGATGGCGAACAGCACGCCGAGCAGCCGATCCTCGTCGGGATGCGCCAGCCGCGCCCACGCGTCGTCGGTGAGAATGCGGCGCGCGGTGGCGAACGGACGCCGCTTGAACTCGGCCACCTTGCGCGCGTCGTCGGGCTCGCCCTTGTGCAGGATCTCGAGCGCCCACGAGCACGCCAGCGACTTCTCGCGCTGGCCGGTTTGAATGTAGAGGTGCTTGAGCGCGCGATACGAGAGCACGCGGTTCTTCTCCGCGCGCAAGACGTACTGGTGCTCGGCGATCGATTTGTCGAAGTGCTGCTTGCCGCCTTGCACGTAGAGATCGGCGAGGCGCTTGTGGCGATCGAGGTTCGCGCGATCGAAGGTGAGCGCGACCTCGAGCGCCGCCAGCGCGCTCTCGCGCTCGCCCAGCTCGTGCCAGCAGACGTCGCCGAGCGCCGACCACACGCGCAGGCGCTCGCGGTTCTGCCCGTCGGCGTCACCCGGCGACTCGGGGCCGAGCCGCTTGAGCAGCGCGCGGAAGACGCGCGCCAGCTCCTTCCACTCCTGCTGATCGGTGTAGAGCTGCTCGAGCGCCTGCCACGCGCGGTCGAGCGTGGCGTCGTCGTCGAGCGCCGAGCGCAGGTGCAGCACCGCCGCCGCCGGCCGCTTCAGCTCGTCGCGGCAGATGAGCCCCGCGGTGTGGCGGTACTTGGCGCGCACCGTCGGCAACTTCTCGACGGCGATCAGCCGCTCGAGCATCTCCACCGCCTGCGCCCACGCGCGATCCTCCACGTACACGTCGAGGATCTTGTGGAGCAGCTTGTGATCGTCGGCGCGCAATTCGAGCGCCTCGGCCCACGCGCCGATCGCGCGCGACGAATCGCCGAGCCGCGTGAGGTAGAGATCGCCGATCTCGCCGAGCAGCCGCACCTGCTCGTCGGGCGTCGCGGTGACGAGCAGCGCCTTCTTCGCCTCCACCAGCGACTCGGGATCCGCCTGGCCCAGCTCCACTTGCGCGAGCAGCGACGGGCGGTGCGTCGGATCCAGCTCGAGCGCGCGCTGCAGGAACTCGCGCGCGCCCTGCCGCGCGCCGAGCCGCAGCTCGCAGCGGCCCATCTCGCTGAACAGCTCGACCCGCTCCTCCGTCGAGAGATCGTCGATGTGGTACTGGAACACGCGCTCGAGCGACGACAGCGCGTCCATCCACTGCTCGCGCGCGAGGTGATGGTTCGCGCGGCCGCGCTGCGCCGCGAGGTGCGCCGGATTCAGCTCGGTGGCGCGCACGTACGCCTTGCCCGCCTTGTCGTAGAGCTTGAGCGCGGTGGCCGCGCGCGCGAGCCGCACCAGCCGCTCGATCTGCTCGGGCGGATCGGTCGGCTTGCGCAGGAGCATCTCGAGGATCGGCACCAGCTCGTTCCACCGCTCGGTGCGCCACAAGATCTCCGCCGCGCCCTCGCCCGCCGCCGCGTGCTCGGGATCGATCGCCAGCGCCTCCAGGTACAGCTCGACCGCGCGCGGCCCGTCGTCGAGGCCCTCGTAGATCTCGCCGGCGTCGACGAGCAGGCGCGTGCGCTCCAGCCGATTGGGCGTGGCCACCGCCGCCTCGACGAACAGCTTGGCGGCGCGCAGGAGCTCCCCGCTCTTGCGATAGATCTCCGCGAGCGCGGTCATCGCCGGCGCGTGCTCGGGGGCGAGCTCGAGCGCGCGCACGTAGCGCTTCTCGGCCTCGCGCGCGTCGGCGAGCTGCACCGCGCACAGCTCGGCGGCGCGCAGCACCAGCGAGAGCGCGTGCGCCGGATCGTCGGTGGCGACCGCGCGCCGATCGAGCAGCTCGACCGCCTGGTGCCACGCGCCCAGCTGCTCGTACGCGCCGCCGAGCGCGGCCAGCGTCTCGGGGTTCGACTGCGCGGCCTCGGCGAGCCGGTACGCCTCGATGGCGTGGCCCGGATCGTTCAGCTCGTGCTGGTAGAGCGCGCCGATCTGCCCGAACAGCTCCGCTTGCAGCGGCTTCGGCGCGCGCGCGGCGCGGCGGCGCAGCGTCTCGATCAGCTCGGGCCATTTGCCGTCGAGGCCGTAGAGCCGTTCGAGCGCGCGCAGCGCGTCCTCGGCGTCGGGCTCGATCGCCAGCAGCGTCTCCCACGAGTCCTCGGCGCGCGCGGCGCCGCCCTCCTCCTCTTCCCACGAGAGCGCGAGTCGGCGGTACAGCGCGGCGCGCTCGGCCGCGTCACTGGTCAGCTCGGCTTGCGCGGCGAGGTTGTCGAGGTACGCGTCCGCGCGCCCGTCGTCGTCGTAGAGCTTCTCGAGCGCGCGCAGCACGTCGAGATCGCGCGGCGCCGAGGCCGCGATCGCCTGGTAGCGCGCGATCGCCGCCGCCCGCTCGCCCAATTTTTCCGCGCACAGCGCCGCGGCCTCGAGCTCGAGCGAGCGCGCCTCGGTCGCGCCGAGCTGCGCCGCCTGCTCGTCGAGCGCCGCCAGCAGCTCCGCCCAACGCTCGAGCTTGCGGCACAGCGGCACGCGCACCGCCGCCGGCAGCGACGAGAGCGCCTCGCCCAATTCGGCGGCGACGCGATCCCACGCGTTGGCCGCGGTCGCCAGCCGCTCCAGCTCGTGCCACGCCGCCAGCGACGGCTCCTCTTTGTACGCCGCGGTCAGCGCCGTGAACGCGTGCTCCGCGTCGTCGGCCTCGTACTCGAACAGCCGCGCGACCGTGAGCAGGAGCTGCGCGCGCTTCGCCGCCTCGCGCTCGACCGCCACGCGCCCGAGCATCAGCTCCACCAGCGCCTCGTGATCGCCGCGCTCGTGCAGCTCGTCGGTCAGCTCGTCGAGCCGCGCGATCACGTCGGCGCGCGCCGGATCCTCCTCGAGGATCGCCAGCCACTGCTGGTAGTCGCCGTCGGGCAGCTCGGGCTCGGACCGCTCGGCGAGCGCGCCGGTGAGCGCCTCGGCCAGCGCGCCCAGGTCCTCCTCGTCGAGCACGCGGATGCGCCACGCGCGGTACAGCTCCTCCTTCTCGACGGCGCTCGCGCCCGGCAGCACCGCGAAGTGCTCGCCGTCGCCCGCGCGCGCGCCCGCCAGCACGCGCTCGAGCAGGATCTCGAAGTCGAGATCGCGCGCGTCGAAGCCGACGAACAAGAAGCTGCGCGAGCGATACAGCTCGTGCGTGGCGGCGCGAAACTCCGCGTCGCCGAGCGTCGCCTGCAAGTCCTCGTTGGACCAGACCAACGTATCGGCGCGGCGCGGATCGCCGAGCGCCTTGAGCACGAACGGCATCTTGCCGTCGGCGCGCA
>DASREC010000239.1:0-2979 GCA_035652295.1 Polyangia bacterium | reverse complement strand
TCGCCGGCGGCACGATCTCCTCGACGTGGAAGAACGACCAGATCATCAAGCCCGCGCCCGCGCCGACGTGCAGGAACACCGACGCGAAGATCAGCGCGCGCCGACCCCAGCTCGCCTTCGTCCGCGCGGCTACGTAGCGATCGAACATCTACTTCGAGCCCTTGGTCATCTCGTTGGCGATCCGGAAGAACTTGTTGGCCTCCTCCAGATCAACGCGCTTGTGGTCGTCGTCGGTCTCTCCGGCGGCGCGCTCGCGATAGACGAGGTTGGTATAAAGGTAGGCGTTCGGCGCTTTCGGGCGGATCTTGATCGCCTCGGCCAGGTGCTGGATGGCCACGTCGGAGAGCGCCACTCGATCCGGCCCGACGACGTCGGTGTGCGAGTGCAGGTAGTCCCACATGAGCACGCCGAGCGCCAGCCGCGCGTCGGCGTTCTGCGGCTCGGCGGCGACGCGCTTCTCGTACCAGCCCTTCGCGTCCTCGTAGCGCCCGGTTTTGGCGGCGATGATCCCGAGCGTGCCCAGCGCCTCGCCGTCGGGCGGATTCTTCTCCACCTGCGGCTTGAAGAACGCCACCGCCTCGTCGTAGCGCCCGGTGTCGACGAACGTCTGGACCAGAAAAACCTTCGCGCGCTCCTCGTCGGGGCGCAGCTGGAGGTAGCGCTCGAACGCCGCCACCGCCGTCGACGCCGCCTGGTCTCCCGTCGGAGTCTTGGGCTGCGCTTGATAGACGGCGAGGTTGGCGAAGCCGAGATCGAGCTGGATCGCCGGAATGTACGGATCGAGCTTGCCCGCCTCGGCGAACTTCTCCGCCGCTTCGTTGAGCTGACCCTTGTGATAGAGGTTGACGGCCTCCTGCGCGAGCATGCGGGCGTGCAACGAATCGCAGCCCGATCCCAGCGACAGCACCGCCCCCAGCGCAAAGAGAAATCTGAACATCTGGCGGATGGGAACCCTAGCCCACCGATCGAGCGGTGGCAAGCAGATCGCGCGAGCCCAATACCTGCTAAGGTGCGCTGAATGCGCTCCGGCCGCCGGACCTTCCCGCTCGCGATGGCGGCCGCGCTCTGCTGCTTTTCCCCGTCGGTGAGCGGCGAGGAGCCGCCGGCCGCCGAGCCGCTGGCGGCGGAGCCGAAGTTCGGGCGGCTGGTCGGGCGCGTCTTCGAGCGCGGGTCGATCACGCCGCTCGCCGGCGCGCGCATCCAGACCGAGTCGGCCTCGACCGAGAGCGACGCCGAGGGGCGCTTCACGCTCGGCCTGCCGCCCGGCGCGAACCAGGTGCTGATCTCCGCCGAGGGCCACGAGCCGCTGCGCTCGACCGAAAAGATCGTCGCCGGCCAGGGCCTCCCCGTCGAGTACACGCTGCTCGTGCGCGAAGGCACGCGCCGCTACCAGACCACCGTGCGCGGCGAGGGGCGCCACGAAGGCGAGCGCTTCTCGCTGCGCGAGGAGGAGCTGCAAAAACTTCCCGGCGCGATGGGCGATCCGTTCCGCTCCATCGGCACGCTCACCGGCGTCGCCACGCCGCTGCCGCTGTTCCCCTACTACGTCATCCGCGGCGCCAGCCCGGGCAACAACGGCTTCTTCCTCGACGGCATGCGCGTGCCGCAGCTCTTCCACCTGCTCGTCGGCGGCGGCGTGGTCAACGGCCGCTTGATCGATCGGCTCGACTTCTATCCCGGCTCGTACGACGTCACGTTCGGCCGCTACGCCGGCGGCGTGATCGACACCGAGACGCGCCCCGCGCGCAACGACTGGCACCACGGCGACGTGCAACTGCGTCTCTACGATCTCTCGGTGCTCGCCGAGCTCAAGCTTCCCAAAGGCGTGCGCGTGGTGATCGCCGGCCAGTACGGCTACCCGTCGTTCGTCATCCACCTCGTCGACAACCGCATCGATCTGCAGTACGGCGACTACCAGGTGCGGCTCGACTGGCGCGGGCTCACCGTCGAGGCGCTCGGCTCGCTCGACTCGCTGCACATCGCCACCGATCAATTTTCCGGCGGGCTCTTGTCGCAGGTGCCGAGCCTGTTCCGCCTCGAGTTTCACCGGCTGCAGGTGCGGCAGCGGCAGCGCGTCGGGCGCGCGGAGCTGGAGGCGGCGATCGTCGGCGGGTTCGACGACAACGTGATCCTCGACGGCACCGGCGTGCGCAAGCTGTCGCTCGGCTGGCGCTTCAACGCCGACGTGCGCTGGCGGCGCTTTCGCCTGCAGGTCGGCACCGACGGCGAGCTGTCGCGCTTCACCGCCGAGCACTTCACCGATCCGTCCGCGCCGTCGGCGCCCGATCAGTACGGCGAGCTGGCCGGCGATCGCGACGGCGTGGTCGCCGGCGCCTACGCGCAGGGCTCGGTCGATCTCTTCGACCACCGCCTCACGCTCTCGGGCGGCGCGCGCATCGACGTCTACCACGCGGGCGCGGTCACGCTGCTCGGCGTCGATCCGCGCGCGCAGGTCAAGGCCAAGCTCCTGCCGTGGCTCACCATCGACGGCGGCATCGGCCTGTACCAGCAGCCGCCGAGCTTTCCCGTGCCGCTGCCGGGCATCGACACCTTCGCGCTCCAGCTCGGCCTGCAGCGCGCGCTGCAAGGCGCGGTCGGCGTCGAGGCGAAGCTGCCGCAAAATCTTTCGCTCAGCGTCACCGGCTACTACTCGCGCTTCTACAACGTCAGCGACGTGGTGCTCGACTTCGGCCCGGTCATCTGCACCTCGCCGCCGCCCGAGTCGCTCACCGGCTTGCCCGCGACCATCATGCGCCAGGTCGACGGCCACTCGTACGGCATGGAGCTGCTCCTGCGCCGCCACGTCGGCCGCGTCACCGGCTGGATCGCGTATACGCTCAGCCGCTCGGAGCGCATCTACTCGTGCGGCCTGCGCCCGGCCGACTTCGATCAATCGCACCTGCTCAACGTGGTCGTGCAGGTGCGGCTGCCGTGGCGGCTGATGGCCGGCGCGCGCCTGTACTTCGCCAGCGGCCGGCC
>DASREC010000238.1:0-13353 GCA_035652295.1 Polyangia bacterium | reverse complement strand
ACCTGCCCGAGCGCGTGCACGCCGGCGTCGGTGCGCCCGGCGCCGCGCACGATCGTCTCGGCGCCGGTCATCTGCGCGAGCGCGTCCTCGATCGCCGCCTGCACGCTCGGCCCGTTCGCCTGCCGCTGCCACCCGGCGAAGTCGGTGCCGTCGTACTCGACGACGATCTTGAGCCGCCGCACTCAGAACTCGAAGGCGAGGCCGGTGTTGAAGCTGACGTCCGAGAGCACGAGCTTGTTCTGCGCGCCGAAGCCCGAGATGTCGGCGTAGTGCAGCTCGGCGAACAGGTACGAGTGGTTGATCCCGAGCTCGCCGTCGAGCGTGCGCGCCGCCGTCGGCTCGAGCACGTCGAGCAGGAACGACACGCCCGGGTTGAACACCCAGCCGAACGTGCCGCCGTAGCCGTCGACGGTGCGGCTGGTCGCCGGATTGGCCGGATCGACGAACGCCTTGGCGATGCCGCCCGAGCCGTTCTCGATCCACCAGAAATAGTACGCGAGGCCGAGCTTGACGTACGGCACCAGCGGCACGTGGTAGCGGAGCGCCAGCCAATCGAAGCGATACACCACCAGCCCCTCGACCGGCAGCATGTTGAGCGCGGTGATGTCGCCCGAGCGCGTGCAGTTCGGCACCATGCACTGCGTGCCCGCGAGATCGAGATATTGAAACGAGTGCGTGGTGCGCCGGTAGTAGCCGATCGACAGGCCGACGCCGAGCGAGCCGTAGCGGTGCAGGAACTGGAAGTCGAGCTCGAGCGACGTGAGCAGGCGGATCGGCGGCTGGCCCGTCGTGCCCTGCGGGTTGAAGAGATCGGCGAACGGGTGCTTGCCGTTCAGCCCCGGCGACGAGTCGATGTGCGGCGTGTAGCCGCCGAACTTCAGCTCGAACATGAACCACTGCGGCGACTCGAAGCGGCGCGGCGCGTTCTCCGCCCAGCGCGTCGACTTGCTCCCGCCTTGCGGATTGTCGGCGCGCGCCGGCGTCGCGCACGCGATCGCCAGCGCGCAGGCGAGGAGACGGGTCACGCCGCTTGCCTCATCCAACGCGCGAGCGGGCGCCGGTAGATCCAGCCGAGTAGAAGCGCGCAAAACAGCACTTTCAGCCACGCCGGCACGTACAGCCACAGCGCCGCCACGCCGATCACCGGCCACAGGACGAGCTGCGTGCCGATGCGCGCGCCGCGGTGCTCGGCGATGTACGCCGCCGCCGGCGGGCTGTGCGCGTAGTACCAGTCGACGAACGCGCGGCCCTCTTCGGTCTCCATCAGCACGTCGTCGCGGAAGTCGCGCAGCACCTTGACGTAGCGGCTCTCGTACGAGCCGAACGCGGCGGTGGCGACGAAGCAGAAGCCGTGCGGCCGCGCGCCGTCGGCGTACAGGCGGCGATAGAGATCTTCCGACGGCGCGGGCGTGCCGCTCACCGGGCACACCGCCGCGGGATTGCCCGCTTGATCGATCGCGACCACGGTGAAGAGGTACGTCTGGCCGTTGGTGAGGCCGGTGATGCGCGTGGTGTAGCCGCCGGTGCCGGACGCGAGGATCGGCCCCGAGCACAAGAACTTCGGATCGAGCGTGTCGAACGGGTTGAAGCCGCTGCACGTGGTGGTGCCGCCGTCGGTGGTGGAGGAGCTGACGCCGCCGTCGGGGAGCGTGCAGGTGGTGGCGGTGCCGCCGTCGAGCGGCGACGCTTCGGTGCCGAGTCCGCCGAGGCCGACGCTGGCGGTGCCGAGATCGGCCGGCGTCGCGACGCCGCCGTCGTCGGTCGTCGTGGTGCCGGTCGAGCTCGCGGTCGGCAGCGGGCGCCGGTGGATCTGCCCGTTCAAGCACACCGAGTAGCCGAGCGTCTGCGTGCCCTGGCCGGGCACCGGGTTGCCGCACGCGTCGGAGCACAGGATCTGGTACTGGTACGGCACCACCGACGTCGACGGCGGCGACTGCCACGAGAGGCTGATCGCGCTGTCGCCCGACCCCGCCGTCACGCCCACCGGCGGCGACGGCGGCGTGAGCTGCTCGGAGATGTTGAGCACGCATTGGCCTTCCGGCATCTGCTGGTTGCTGATGATCGAGAACACGTAGATGTCGTTGGTGGTGTTGGTCGACGGGCAGACGTGCTTGACCGGCGAGATCAGGCTGAGCGCCGGGATGTGGATGTTCACCAGCCCATTCACCGTCGGTGCGCCGGTGTTGAAGCTGGTCGCGTTGATGTCCGTGGTCATGACCTGCTCGCACGAGATCTGACCGGGCGTGGTGCGCTGCGTGTAATTGTCGCAGCCGGTGCCGACCCACACCTGATTGTTGGCCACCGTGCCGATCGGCAGCGCCGACGGGATGAGCTGGAGCTGCACGGCGAGGTCGTTGGTCGCGCACTCGCACTCGGCCTTGTTGAACGTGAACGACAGCCACGCGGTGTTGATGCTCTGCAAGGTGCCGGTCGAATCGGGGAACGCGAGGCCGATCGGATCGCTCATCAGGTTGCCGGTGCAGGTCTGCGGGGCGGTCATCATCTGCGCGCGCGCGAGCGGCGAAAGCGCGCAGATCGCCAAAAGGACGCATCCCAGCCGAGCCATTCCGCGTGCGAGGTGCAATGCGAGTGCCGCGCGGGAAATCGAGCGGTTGCGTCCGTCGGTGGGAGCGGGGGCGGTCATCGAGTCACAGCGCCGGGCGAGCCAGCGTCAAAGTGACAACTACACTATCGGCGATGGTGAGGCGGGTCAAACAACCGGCGGCGGACGCTGCACCAGCTGGGCGAGGCGATCCAGCTCCTCGGGCGCGATCGGTTGGCCGCCGAAGCGCGCTTGATAGTAAAGCTCGACGAGCGACGAGAAGGGCTGCGCCGCCGGATCGCCGGCGCGCTCCACGCGGTGCGCCAGCTCGCGCCCGGTCTCGGCGGGGCCGCGCGCGTGCCCGCGCTTCTCGAGCGCCTTGAGCGCGCGCTGAAACGCGCCCTGCGCCTGCACGCCGAGGCGCGGCAGCCGCCGGAGCGCGTCGGGCCGCCGCCGCTTGCGCCACCAGCGCGCGGCGACGACTCCGCCGACGAGCGTCAGCAGCGCGAGCGCGATCCGCTCGAGCGCCGACAGCACGCCGCCGCCGGCGAACAGCCGCGCCAGCCACTCGCGGATGCCGCTCACCGCGTTCGCCTGCTTGTTGAGGTCGAGCTCGATGACGTACTTGAACCAGACCAGCTCGGCCGAGTCCTCGAGCTGCATCAGCTTGTGCCACCAACCGCTCGCCTGCGCGGCGTTGGGATCGGCGGGCGTGGGATCGAACGTCATCCACTCGCCGTCGATCATCGCCTCGACCCACGAGTGCGCGTTGCCCTGGCGCACGGCCACGTACTTGCCGTAGTCGTTCCACTCGCCGCCGAGAAAGCCGTTCACCGAGCGCGTCGGGATGCCGAGCGAGCGCAGGAGCAGCGCCATGGCGGTGGCGAAATATTCGCAGTGGCCGGCGCGCGTGACGAACAGGAAGTCGTCGATCGCCTCGTAGCGCTCGTCGCGCTTGAGATCGAGCGTGTAGCGATAGGTCTCGCGCAGGTATTTCTCGACGGCGAGCGCCTTTTGATAGGGGCCGTGCGCGCGCGCGGTGATGGTGCGCGCCAGCTCGGCCACGCGCGGCGGCAGATCGCCGGGCAGCGCGAGATACGGCTGAAGCTCGGGCGAGTCGGGCGTCGGCCCGTCGGCGAGCGCCAGCAGTTCGCCGATCGGCCGCGACGGCTCCTCGGAGTAGACGGTGTAGCGCAGCCCGCTCTTGCGCTCGCCGTAGCTCGCGTGCGCGTTGAGATCGAGCCGCCGCTCGCGCGCGATCACCTGGCCGGCGGCGAGGCCGACCAGCTCGAACGGCGGCGGACCGAGGCCGCGGTTGTCGTCGAGCTCGAACGCCACCGGCTGCGTGGCGCCGAAGATGATCTGCGTGTCGAGCGGATCGAGGTAGATCACCTGGCGGCGCGCCGACGCGAGGATGCGGCGCACGCGCGCGGCGCTCGGCGGCTGCGCGGCGGCGGTGAGCCACAGCGTGTCCCAGCGCTTGAGCGGCTGCGCGGCGACGCGCTCGGTGATCGCCCAGCTCCCGTGCTGGTAGCGATCGAACGATAGGCCGCGCAGCCGCAGCGGCTCGTTCGGCGGCGCGTCGAGCCCGACGCGCATGACCACCTGCGGGTTGTCCTTCACGCGGCCGACGTCGTTGAGATCGAAGCGATCGGAGAAGCCGACGGTGGTGGTGCCGCGGCGCGCGCGGTTGACGAAGAAGCCGAAGCCGAAGCGCGGGATCAAGAAGAAGACCGCGGTCGCGCCGAGAAAGATCCCGAGCGCCACCAGCGCGGTGCCGAAGAGAAACGATCCGCCGACGATGCGGCGCGAGTTGAGGATGCGATCGACCTCGACGCGCTCCGACAGCGCGCCGTCGGAGTGCTTGAGCAGGTAGTTCTCCTCCATTTCCCGTCGGAGATGGAACAGCGTGAGGGTCCAGGTGGCGAACACCACGTAGCCGAGGAAGCACGCCGCGTACGCGAGATCGCTCGACAGCGCCGCGCCGGCGACCAGCATCAGGAACGACACCACGTAGGCTTGCAGGTAGTCGCGCGACGCGCGCCGGTTGAACAGCTTATTGATCAGGAGGAAGCACAAGAAGCGCACGCCGGAGAACAGCGCCTCGCCGCGCAGCGCATCGAGGATCGTCAGCGAGAACGCGACCAGCGTCGCCAGGTTCCAGAAGCCGGTCCAGAGGCGGCCGCGCAGCCACGCGTGGCGCTGCGGCTCGACCAGGAACGAGAGCAGCGCCGCGCCGACGGTGATCGCGACGACGGTCGGAGAGAGCTCGCGCGACAGCGCCAGCGCGGCGAACGCCGAGCACACCATCAGGTACGACGCGACCTTGTGGATGGCGGAAAATCTCACGCTTCCACCACGCGCCCGAAGCCGCCGCGCTCGCCGCGCCGCACGACCAGGATCGGATCGGCCACACCGTCGGGGCGCGCCGAGAACGCGGCCTCGGGCATCGCCGCTTGCAGGAGCGCGAGCGCACGCAGGAGGCGCGGCAATTGCGCCGGCCCTTGCAGCCACGGGATCGCCTCGCCGCGCGTCACCACGCGCACCGCGTAGCCGCGCTCGAGGTAGTCGGCGGCCAGCGACGCGGCCACGCTCACCGCGCGCTCGAGCCCGTCGAGCGCCGCCTCGTCGCGGCACGCCGCGCCGCCCGGCAGCGCGTTGTCGAGGAAGATCGAAACGCGCCGCGCCGACTCGTCCTCGTACTCGCGCACCATCGCGCGGCCCTTGCGCGCCGTCGAGCGCCAGTGGATGTCGCGCGGATCGTCGCCGTGGCGATACTCGTGCAGGCCGCCGAACTCGCCGCGCCGGCCGGGACGCCCGCGGCTCTCTTCGCCGACGGTGTGCGCGCGCGGCGGCGGCGGATGGCCCATCGGCACGAGCTGCGGAAACACGATCACCTCCGACTGCAGCTCGACGATGCGCGACTTGCGGAACAGCGCGAACGGGAACTTGGTCGACAGGCGAAAGCCGGTGAACGCGTAGCGTCCTCGACGGGAAAAGCTGTGGCGATAGGACGTGTGCTGCAAGCGGCCGGCGGGCAGCTTCAAGAAATAACATTTCTTGTCGAGCGGCTTCTCCTCGACGAGATCTTCCACTTCGATCGAGAACGACGGCAGGCGGCGCTTTTTGTTTTTCAGGCCGATGCCCATCAGCACCGGGCGGCGCGCGTGCAGGCGGCCGGGCGGCAGCCGCGTGACCTCGAGGCCGCGCAAAGACATCTCGGAGAGCACGCCCGACGCGATGATCAGCGAGAACATCATGCCGAGCAAAAGGTAGAGCAGGTTGTTGCCGGTGTTGATGGCCGCGAAGCCGACGCCGACGGTGATGCCGACGAAATATTTTCCTTCGCGGGTGAACTGCAGGCGCCGCGGCGGGCGGAACCAGCGGCGGAGACGCGCGACGAACGCGTCGAACGTCAAGCCGGAACGGGGACGCGCTCGAGCAAGTCGTTGAGCACGCGCTCCGCCTCCTCGCGCGCGCGGCCGAGCGGCTCGCCCGTCGCGCCGCCCGACGTCACCACGCGATGCGCCAGCGCCGGCAGCGCCATCTCCTTGAAGTCGTCGGGCACCGCGAAGTCGCGGCCGGCGGCGAGCGCGCGCGCCTGCGCGGCGCGGAACCAACCTTGAAAGCCGCGCGGCGAGATGCCGAGCTGGAGGAACGGCGAGTGGCGCGTCTCCTCGACGACCTTCTGCGCGTAGTCGAGCAGCGAGCCGTCGACCTTGACGCGCGCCGCGGCGGTCTGCATCGCCGCCACGTCGGCCGCGTCGACGGCGGGCTTGAGCTCCTCGGCCGGATCCTCGTCGGCCGACGCGGTCACCACGCGGCGCTCGTCCTCCGCCGACGGATAGCCCATGCGGATGCGCAGGAGGAACCGATCCATCTGCGACTCGGGCAGCGGGTAGGTGCCGAAGTGCTCGAGCGGGTTCTGCGTCGCGACGACGATGAACGGCTGCGGGATGTCGTAGGTGTGATTGTCGAGCGAGACGCGCGCCTCGCTCATCGCCTCGAGCAGCGACGACTGCGTGCGCGGCGTGGTGCGGTTGATCTCGTCGGCGAGCACCACGTTGGCGAAGATCGGGCCGGGGCGAAAATCGAAGCGGCCGGTCTCGGGCGCGAACACGCTCACGCCGAGAATATCCGACGGCAGCAGATCGCTGGTGAACTGGATGCGGCGGAACGTGCCGCCGAGCGAGCGGGCGAGCGCGCGCGCCAGCGTGGTCTTGCCGACGCCGGGCACGTCCTCGATCAGGAGATGGCCGCGCGCCGCCAGCGCCGCGATCGCGAGCCGCACCGCCTCGCGTTTTCCGTGGATGACGCTGGTGACGGCGGCTTCCAGTCGGGCGAACGCCGCTCGCGCATCGCGGGGGCGCTCCTTTTCCAGGGACACGGGGGTCATGAAGCGCTCAGTGGCCGATTATAGCTCACCGCGCGCGGTCCGTCGAGGGCGAGGTCGGCGTCGGGCGGCGCGACGGCACCGACATCGTCAGGCGCGGCGGGGACGACGACGCCACCAGCAGCGCGCCGCCGTGCAGCTCGACCAGCCGGCGCGCGAGCGGCAGCGCCAGGTTGAGGCCGGCGCCGCGCGACGACTGGCGGAAGCCGTCGAACAGCTCGCGCTCGTCCTCGGGGCCGAGCGCGCCTTCGTGCTCGAGCTCGAGCACGAACCGGCCGTCTTGATCGCGCGCGCGCAGCACCACCTTGCCCGTCGGCGACGTGTCGAGGCCGTAGTTGAGGAGGTGGGTCACCGCCTGCGTCAGCCGCAGCGGATCGCACAGGATCGGCTGAAGGCCCGGCTGCAGGATCACCGCGAGGCGATCGGCCGACGCCTGCGCGCGCCCGCGCCGCGCGTCCTGCACCGCCTGGCGCAACATCTCGGCGGGCGAGGCGCGCTGGCGGTGCAGCTCCATCTTGCCGCTCTCCACTTTCGCCGTATCGAGGATCTCGTTGAGCAGGCGCAGGATGTGGAGCCCGCGCGCTTGAATCGCGGCCAGCGCCACCTGCTGGCCGGGCGCGATCTCGCCCTCGATGCCGCGCAGGAGCAGCTCGGAGAATCCCAGGATCGAGTTGAGCGGCGAGCGCAGGTCGTGGCTCATGTTGGCGAGGAACTGCGACTTCATCCGCTGCGCGTCGTTGGCGCGCTCGATGGCCAGGAACGACTCGACGGTGATGCGCGGGATGCGCTCGAGCAGCCGGCTGGTCGAGCGCGCGACGCGCTTGACCTCGCGCGTGGTGAGCGGCTCGTGGCGCGGGCCGGGATCCTGATCGCGCGCCACGCGATCGATCTGCTGCGCCACGCCGTCGACGTCGCGCGCCACCGCGCTGCCGACCGCGACCGCGAGCAGCACCGCGAGCAGCAGCAGCAGCAGCGTCACGACCAGCAGCGGCTTGCGCGGGACCATCGGCGGCGAGTAGGTGACGCGCAGCGCGCCGCCGAGCAGCGCGCCCTTGAGCGGGACCTCGATGAACGGGCGCTCGGCCAATTCGGCGGCCGACTCCTCCGGCAGGAGCGTGCCCGACGGAGCGCGCAGCAGCGTGCGCTCGCCGGCGGAGAGCGGCGTGCGCGTGATGAGCGTGGTCGCGGCGGCCACCTCGAGCGGCTCAGCGGCGGCGGCCAGGCGCGCGCCGGTCACCGCGGCGCGATCGCGCGCGTCGCTCGCGGCCGCGAGATCGAGCCGCGCGGCGCCGAACACCGCCGCCGGCACCAGCGCCGCCGCCGCCACCGCCGCGATCGAGTAGCCGAGCTGCACGCCGAGCGACAGCCGCCGCCCCTCGGGCACGTCGTGATCGCCCAGCTCGACGGAGAGCGGCCACAGCGTCGCCCGCGCGTACGCGTAGAGCGGCACCGGCAAAAACGCGCCGAGCGCCGCCGCGCACATGCCCACGCCGATGATGGTCGGCAGCGGCGTGCCGATCATCAGCAGGCGCGCGCCGCCCGCGCCGAGCGCCAGCAGCTTGACGATCAACATCGCCGCCGCCAGCTTGCCCGGCAGCTCGAGCACACGCCGCCGCTCGAGGCGCCGCGCCGACAGCAGCGCCACCACGCCGACGCTCACCGGCACCTGCGCCCACACGATCAGCTTGAACGTCGCCAGCGCGTCCTCGGGCAGCAGCACCAGCCGCTCGAGCAGCCACGGCAGGCCGAGCGACGCCAGCGCCTCGACGAGGATCACGAACCCGATCAGCCGCGCGCGGATCACGCCGCCACCTGCGCAGGGCCATTCTCCGGCACCGAGAGCCGGAACGTCGAGCCTTCGCCGACCTTCGACTCGGCCGAGACCTCGCCGCCGTGCGCCTCGACCAGCCGCTTGCAGATCGCCAGGCCGAGCCCGGTGCCGTGCGCGCGCTGCTTGAGCGAGCCGAGTTGCACGAACTCGTGGAACAGCCGCGGCAGCGCGTCGGGCGCGATGCCGGGACCGGTGTCGCGCACGCTCACCTCGATGCGCCCGGCGGCGCGGCGCACGCGCACCTCGATCCAGCCCTTCTCGGTGAACTTGACGGCGTTGGTGATCAAGTTGGTGAGCACCTGCCGCAGGCGCCGCTCGTCGGCGTGCACGCGCGGCGACGGCGACTCCACGTCGAGGCGCAGCTCCACGCCCTTGCGCTGAAGCTGCGGGCGCTGCGTCTTGGCCACATCGGTGGCGAGCAGGCCGAGATCGAACTCGCCGAGCCGCAGGTTGATCTGGCCGGACGCGATCGCCGAGACGTCGAGCACCTCGTCGATCAGATCGGTGAGGTGGCGCGCGGCCGAGAGCACGGTGCGCACGTCGTCGGCCTGCTCGGCGGTGAGCGGCTCGGCGTTGGGATCGAGCATCGCCTCGGCGGCGGCGACGAGCTGCTCGAGCGGGCCGCGCAGCTCGGCGGAGACCAGCGACAAGAATTCGGTGCGCGCGTGATCGGCGGCTTGCGCCTTGTCGAGCGCCACGCGGTACTCGGAGAGGATCGGCTCGAGGCGCTCGCGCAGGCGGTTGAGCGAGGCGGTGAGATCGCCGACCTCGTCGAGCGACGCGACCACGATCGGGCCCTCGAGGCCGCGCGAGCCGCGCGCCAATTCGTCGAGGCGCTGCGACACGCGATCCAATTCGCGCGCGGGCGAGGCGCCGACCAGTGCGCCGATGGCGAGCGCGATCAGCGCGGCGAGCAGGCCGGTGAGCGCGAACGCCAGCACCACGCCGCCGCCGAACGGCGCCGGCTGAACGCCCGCGACCAGCCGCCGCACGTCGGAGACGCGGCGTACCGCGCAGGGCAGGGCGCGCTTGCCGACTCGGCAGCGCGCGGCGGCGACGTCGACGTCGATCGACGCGCCGGCCGGCACGCCCACGCCGACGCCCGACTCGACGCGGCTCTGCTCGTCGACGGCGATCAGGTAGCCGCCGGGCGGCGCCAGGCGCGCGGCCACCGCCTCGAGATCATCGGACGCGGACGCTTGCAGGCGGGCCGAGGCGATCGCGACCAGGTCGCGCGCTTCGTCGACGGCGTGGCGCTCGGCGTCGGTGACGCGCTGGCCGATCAGGTGGCCCGACGCGAGCGCCCACGCGGCGACGGCGAGCGCGCCGCACACGCCGGCGAGCAGCAGGCGCAGCGGCGCGCCGGGCGAATCCTCGTCGGTGGCGCGCGCCGGGCGCGTGGCCGAGGCGGCGAGCGCCAGCACCAGGCCGAGCGCCACCGCCGCGCCGATGCCGCACAAGCCGAGCGCCGCCGCCGGCGCGCCGTCGAGCCGCCGCGCGAGCCCGACCGCCACCAGCGCCGCGATCAGCGATCCCGCGCCGCCGAGCGCCGCGCCCGCGCGCAAGCCCCAACCCGCGCCCGACGGCGCGCGCGCGTTGATCGCCGCGGTCAGCAGCCCCGCCAGCAGCCCGGCGACGAACAGCCACGGACGCAGCGGCCCGGCGCCGTCGAGCCCGACCAGCCACGGCCCCGCCAGCGCCCACGCCGCGCCGAGCCCGACGCCGCACACCGCTGCGAGCGCAGTCGCGCGCGGCAGGTGCCGGCCATTTTGCGACGGCTCGCGGGCCACGGATCCGGGTATCGTATCCCGCGCGCGGTGCGCCGTCGAGAAGTGCCAAATCGCCGCGAGTCTCTGGTAGGATGCTCGTCCGCGCGGCTCCCGCCTTGGCTACGCCGCGACTATGGAGGGTGAGATGGCACTCGAATCGATCGAGGTCTCCACGGTGCTCCCGGCTGCCGCCGAGCGCATCTATCGAGCGTGGCTCGACAGCGCCGAGCACAGCGCGTTCACCGGCGGGCAGGCGACGGTGGATCCGACGGTGGGCGGCCGGCACACGGCGTGGGACGGCTACATCGAAGGCGTGAACCTCGAGCTGGATCACGGCAAGCGCATCGTGCAGAGCTGGCGCAGCGAAGATTTTCCCGACGAGGCGGACGACTCGCGGCTCGAGGTCCGCTTCGAGCCGGCCGACTCGGGGACGCGCGTGATCATCGTGCACTCGGACATCCCCGAAGGGCAGGGCGACGACTACAAGCGCGGCTGGCTCGATCACTACTTCGCGCCGATGGCGCAGTACTTCGGGTTGTCGTCGGGACAGCCGCAGGCGCAGCCGAAGCCGGAGGCGAGCGACGCCGCGCTGTGGGGCGAAGGCGAGGAGACGCAGCCTGCCGCCAAGCACGATCCGTCGCTGTGGGATGAAGAGGTGACGCCGGCGCCGCGCGCGCCGGTGGTGGACGTGCGCGAGACGATCGTCGTCGAGCGCGCGGCGGCCAAGCCGAAGGCGGCGGCCAAGCCGAAGGCGAAAGCGGCGGCGAAGCCGAAAGCGAAGGCCAAGGCCAAGCCGAAGGCGAAAGCCGCGGCGAAGACCAAAGCCAAAAAGCCGGCGGCGAAGCCGAAGGCGAAGGCCAAGGCGAAGAAGCCGGCCAAGAAGCCCGCGAAGAAAAAACGCTAGCTCGCTCCGACGAGAAAACCCTCCAGCTCCGAAAAATACGCCGCCGGCTGCTCCAGGTGCAGTTGGTGGCCGGCGCGCGGCAGCACCACCGCGCGCGCGCCGGAGATCTGCGCCGCCAGCTCGTGCTGCAGCTTCGGCGGCGCCAGCAGATCGTCCTCGCCGCCCAGCACCAGCGACGGCGCGCGCACGCTCGCGGCCAGCGCCGCGCCGTCGAAGCGCTCGACCGCGCGAAAGTCGGCGATGGCGATCGGCGGCTCGCACGTGAGCAGCAGCCCGGTCCAGCGCTCGACCAATTCGCGCGGCGTCGCCGGCGAGAACGAGACGCGCGCCAGCCACTCGGGCGCGTGCGCGAAGTCGCGCTCGAGGATCTCGAACACGCGCGGCGCCACCGGCAATTTTGCGCCGCTGCATAGCACGACAAGGCCGGCCGCGCGCTCGGGCCACGCCGCCGCGCAGGCGAGCGCGATCTGCCCGCCCATCGAGTGGCCGAGCAAGACCGCGCGCTCGATCTTCAGGTTCGCGCAGACGGTGCCGACCGCGTCGCGATACATCGCGATCGAGACTTCCTCGGGCGGATGCCACGCGTCGCTCTGCCCGTGGCCCGGCAGATCGATCGCCACCACGCGGCGACCTGCGGCAAAACGCCGCACCGTGTCCATGAACGCCACCGACGAGCCGCCCGCGCCGTGGATGCACACCAGCGGCGCGCGGCGGCCCTCGCCCTCGTCGCGCACGCGCATCGAGCGATCGCCGATGCGCAGGCGGCGCACGCTACTTCTGCGCGGCCTTGAGCTTGCCGACTTCCGCGAGCAGCTCCGGAATCGCCTTCTCCCACGTCGTGACCAGCCCGTAGTCGGCGACCTGGAAGATCGGCGCCTCGGGATCCTTGTTCACCGCGACGATGACCTTGGAGCCCTTCATGCCGGCGAGGTGCTGGATCGCGCCCGAGATGGCGATGGCGATGTAGAGCTGCGGCGCGACGACCTTGCCGGTCTGGCCGACCTGCAGATCGTTCGGCACCATGCCGGCGTCGCACGCGGCGCGGCTGGCGCCCATCGCGCCGCCGAGCAGGTCGGCGAGCTTGGCGACCTCCTCGAAGTTTTTTCCTTCGCGCATGCCGCGCCCGCCGGAGACGACGACCTTCGCCTCGGTGAGATCGGGGCGCTCGCTCTTGGACTCGTGCAGCGCGACGAACGCGGCGCCGCGCGCGTCGACGGCGCCCGCCTCGGCCTTGGCGATCGGCGACGCGGCCGCGCCCGCCTGCGCCGGCGGAAACTCGGTCTGGCGGATGGTCGCCACGATCACCGGCGTCGAGACCTCGACCTCGAGGATCACGTTGCCGGCCATCATCGGCCGCTTGAACTTGTTCGGCCCGGCGATGCCGATGACGTCGGCGACCAGGCCGGCGTCGAGCAGCGCCGCGACGCGCGGCGAGAGATCTTTTCCCACCGCCGTCGCGGTCGCGCCGATCACGCTCGCCGATTTTTCTTTGGCGACGCGCGCGACGATCGGCGCGTAGGTCTCGGCGAGGTAGTGCGCGAGGTGCGCGTCGTCGACGACGGTGACGTCGGCCGCGCCCAGCTTCGACGCCTCCTCCGCCACCTTGCCGACGTCGTGACCGATCACGAGGAGGTGCAGCTTGCCGCCGACGGTCTCCGCCATCTGCTTGCCGAAGCTCACCGCCGGCAAGCTCGCTGTGCGCAGCTGACCGCCCGCTTGCTCGAGGACCACCAGGACGTTTGCCATCAGATCACCTTCGCTTCGCTGTGGAGCTTGGCCACCAGCTCCTCGACGGACTGCACCTTGATGCCGGCCTTGCGCGGCGGCGGCGCCTCGACGGCCGTCACCTTCACGCGCGGTTGCGCCGCGACGCCGAGCGCCGCCAGCGTGGTGTCCTCGATCGGCTTCTTCTTC
>DASREC010000237.1:0-10461 GCA_035652295.1 Polyangia bacterium | reverse complement strand
TCAAAGACCGGAGGCAGTCATGAACAACATCGCTCCCGCGCAGCAGAGCACGCATGGCTTCACGGAGGCGCAGATCGCCGCCGAGAACGCCGCGTTCATGCGCAAGGTCTACGCCATCATGGCGGCCGGCCTGGGCGTCACCGGCCTGACTGCGCTCGTCGTCGCGCATTCGCCGACGCTGTCGCAGGCGATCATCGGCAACCGCGCGGTCTTCTACACGCTCCTGCTCGCCGAGATCGGCATGGTCATGCTGTTCGCGTCGCTGGCCAACCGCATGAGCGCGCTCGGCGCCGGCGCGCTCTTCTACATCTACGCGATGACCAACGGCCTCACGCTGTCGGTCATCTTCTTCGTCTACACCACGTCGTCGATCGCCACCACCTTCTGGATCACCGCCGGCACCTTCGGCGGCATGAGCATCTACGGCTATCTTACCAAGCGCGACCTGACCGGCGTCGGCCACTTCATGATCATGGGCCTGTGGGGCCTGATCATCGCCTCGGTGGTCAACCTGTTCATGCACAACCAGATGGTCTACTGGATGACGTCGTTCTTCGGCGTCTTCATCTTCGTCGGCCTGACCGCCTACGACACGCAGAAGATCAAACAGCTGAACGTGATCGGCAACCAGGGCACCGACGAAGATCACAAGGAAGCGATCCACGGCGCGCTGGTGCTCTACCTCGACTTCGTCAACCTGTTCTTGTACCTGCTGCGGCTGCTCGGCCGGCGGCGTTAGCTCACTCGATCGGTTTCAGCTCGCGCGGGATCGGCGGCTGCGGCGGCTTGGGCGGCGGCGCGGCGGCGGGCGGCGGCGCGCGCACCGGCTTCGGCAGCGCGACCAACTGCACCACGTACTCGTGATCGCGATCGGGCTCGAGGTGCAGCTTCTGCGGGCGATAGCCTTTGTGCTCGACGGTGACGTCGAGCGGCGCGCTCGACGGCGCGAGCGTCAATTCGAGCGGCGTCGCGCCGAGCCGCTCGACGCCGCTCATCACGTCCGCGCCCGCCGGCGTCGACAGCACCGCGACCCGGCTCGCGCGCGGCGCGGCGGCCGGCGCGACCGCGGGCGCAGCAACCGGCGCACTCGCGCTCGATTGCGCGGGCGCGATCGCCGGCGCGGCGATCGGCGGTGACTCGCTCTTCGCCGCCGTCCTGCGCGCGAGCGCGAGCCACGCCGCGCCCGCCGCCGCGACCAGCGCCAGCCCCACGATCGCCGCCGCTCGACGGGGCGATCGTTTAAAAGCGAACGAAACCTCACTTTCGCTCGGCTCCGCGCGCACCTCCACCATCGTCCGCGGCAGCGCGTCCTCCTGCGAGCCCCACACCGCCTTGGGATCGACGTCGGTCGCCGCGCTCAGCGCCAGCGCCAGCTCCTTCATCGTCTGAAAGCGCGACTCGCGATCCTTCGCCAGCGCCTTGAGCACCACCGAGTCGAGCGCCGGCGTCACCTGCGGCACGCGCGCCGACGGCGCGTCGGGCGCCTCCTCGATGTGCTTGCGCAGAAGCCCCATGAACGACGTCGCGCGAAACGGCACCGCGCCGGTGAGCAGCTCGAACAGGATGCAGCCGAGCGCGTACACGTCGCTGCGGTGATCGGCGTGCTCGCCGCGCGCCTGCTCGGGCGACATGTACTCGGCGGTGCCGAAGATCATGCCGGTGCGCGTGAGCCGCCGCGCCTCGCCCTCGAGCATCGACACCTTGGCGAGCCCGAAGTCGAGCACCTTGACGAAGTCGGGCGGCCCTTCGCGCTCGACGATGAAGATGTTGTCGGGCTTGAGATCGCGGTGGACGATCCCCTTGGCGTGCGCGGCGCCGAGCGCGCGGCACACCTGCGCGGCGATGCGCACCACGCGCTCGATCGGCATCGGCCCCGAGGCGCGCACGTGATGCGCCAGATCGTGGCCTTGCAGATACTCCATGGCGAAGAACGCCGAGCCCGACGGCGTCTCGCCAAAATCGGTGATGTTGATGATGTTCTCGTGGCCGATCTTCGACGCCGATTTCGCCTCGCGCGCGAACCGCTCGACGAGATCGCGCCGCTTGGCGAAGTCGCCCGACAGCACCTTGACCGCCACGCGCTTCTCGAGCGCGACGTGCTCGGCGAGGTACACCACGCCCATGCCGCCCTCGCCCAGCTTCTCGACGATCTTGTAGCGCCCGCCGATGGTGGTGCCGAGGTAGCGATCGGCTTCGGCGGCGGGCGGCTCCTCGACGTGGGCGGCGGCGTGCTCGGCCATCTCCGCGCCGTCGACGAGGCGGGTGGGCGCGCCCGACTTCGCGGCCGGCGGGCGGCCCACCGTCGGGCGCCGTTGCGCGTCGTCGTCGTCCACTCACGCCCTCATGGATCGACGCAGCACAGAACGCCGCCGCCCGCGATCCCCGACTTGGTCACCGAATTCGCCACCGGCGAGCTGGCGCACGAGAACACGCCGCCCGTCGACGAGGAGCACGGATCGCCGCCGGGCGGATCGACCAGCACGCGGTTCAGGATGGTGCAGCTCATCGGCGTCATGCCGAGCGAGCCGCAGCCGAACGCGAAGTGCAGGCGCTGGATGCTGCACATCGGCGCGCCCATCGGCGGGCCGCCACCGTCGGGCATCTGCGCGTCGCCCTGCTGCGCGGTGAGCCACAATGCGCCGGCGTTGACGAGCGCGGCGCAGTCGGCCTGGTGAAAGTTGCGGCTCATCAGGTCGGCTTCGCCGCGGCACACGTGCCAGCCGGCGGCGCAGTTGTCGGCCATCGCGCAGTCGGTGCTCAGGCCGTTGGTGCCGTCGGCGTGCGGCGCGTGGTTGCACGCGGCGGGCGTGTTGACGCCACCGAGCTTCCACGCTCCCGGGCAGATCGCGACTTGCGGGTTGGTGCCGGGATCCTGCGGCGAGCGGGCGCAGCCGTTCGAGCACGGCGAGGCGCACGCGCCGTCGGCGGCGGCGAGATCTTGCGGCATGGCGGCGTCGCTCGCGTCGGCGCCGCTGCCGCCGTCGAGACAGCCGGTGACGCCGCTCGGGCGGCACGCGCCGCACGTGCACTGGAATCCCGACGGGCACGCGCCTCCGCCGGCGCAGGTGAACTGCCCGTCGGCGATCGTCGGCGAGTAGCAGCCGGCGAAGAGCGCGAACGCAAGCGTGAACGTGAGCGTGAGCGCGAGCGCGGCGAAGCGGGCGGCGAAGCGCACGCTCAAAAAACGCCTCCCACCATCACGCCGTTCGCCGACGGCGCGATCCAGGCGCGTCCGCTTTTAGCCGAGCGAAAGCTCAATCCGAGCAGGACCGCGCCGGTCACCGCCGCCGCGCCGCCGATCACGTCGAGCGCCAGGCCCGCCGACTGCGCCGCCTGCCCGCGGCTCTCCAGCGATGCCGCGTTGGCCGCGAAGTCGCCGCTGCGCGACGACACGTCGTCGCCGCTCTGCTTCGCCAGCACGCCGAGCCCGATGCCGACCACCGCCAGCACCGGCCCCGCGACCAACAGCGCGATGCCCGCGCGCCGCTCGACGCGCGCCGCCGAGTCGCTCTCGATCGAAGACGCGCCGTTCGCCGCGTTGGTCGCGCCGCTCGCGTTGGTCGCGCCGTTCGCGTTTGTCGCCGCCGCGCCCTCCGGCGCGGTTGCGGCATTTTGCCGCAGCGCCGGCTGCTGCGCTTCGAGCCGCAACCGCTCCTCGTCGCGGCGCGCCTGCTCCCGGGCCAGCGCGTCGGCCCGCATGCGCGCCTCGGCCGCGTCCGCCTCCGCCTGCCGCTTCGCCTTGCCGCTGGCGATCGCCGACTCGCGCGCTTCGATCTCGGCGCGCACCGCCGGCGCGTCGGGCGCGTCGGGCCGCTCCTCGAGATAGCGCCGCAAAAAAGCGATCGCCGCGTCGTCGTGACCCAGCTTGGCCTCGGCGCGCGCGATGTTGTAGAGCAGCGCCGCCCGCTGCGAGAGGCGATACGCCAGCTCGAACTCGCCGATCGCGTCCTGGTAGCGGCCGGCCTCGTAGTGCTGCATGCCGAGATCGACGTGGCGCTTGGCCTCGGGCGAGATCGCCGGCTCGGCGGCAACCGCGCGCGCGCCGGCGAGCGCGAGCAGCAGCATCACGAGAGCGCATAGCCAGCGCAGCCGCATGAGAGCGACGATTTTACTCCTTCGCGCGCGCCACAGCTACCGCCCGAGCAGCTTGGCGACGTGCGCGAGGTAGTAGTCGGCTTCGCGGCGCGCCTCGAGCTCGCCCGACTCGACCTTCTGCTCCAGCTCGCGCTTGAGATCGCCGATCTGCCGCGACGGCGGAAGGCCGAAGTGCTCCATGATGACGTTGCCGATCCCCGTCGGCAGCGGCGGCAGGATGGCGTCGGTCTGGCGCAGCGACTCGATGCGCGACGCCAGCTCGGAGATCGAGCGCAGCCCCGCCTGGCGCTTGCCCGGGCGCGCCGAGGTGATGTCGGCGCGCGACAGATCGAGCAGGTCGGTGAGGTGCTGCTGCAGCTCGCGATCGAAGCGGCGCACCGCCGCGTCGGTCCACGAGGGATCGTATTGATTCGGGCGCAGGTGATGGAGGATCAGGAAGCGCAGCTTCTGCCGCGTCGGCTTGTCGAACTGAAAGCGGCGCGCGACGTCTTCGAACATGCGCGCGCCGACTTCCGAGTGGCGGTGGAAGTGCACCCCGCCGTCGGGCGTGAAGGTGCGCGTCGGCACCTTGCCGATGTCGTGCAGCAGCGCCGCCCAGCGGACGTGCGGCCGCGGCACCGACTGACGCACCACCTGCTTGGTGTGCTCCCAGACGTCCTTGTGGCGGCGCCCCGCCTCCTGCGAAAAGTCGACGGTGGCCTCGAGCTCGGGCAGCCACACGGCGAGCAGCCCGGTGTCGTGCAGCCACTGGAGCGCGAGGTGCACGCCGCGGCCGAGCAGCATCCCCTCGAGCTCGCCGCGCACCACCTCGGCGGCCAGCGCGCGCGAGGCCGGCGCCTGCTCGCGCGCGCGCGCGGTCACCTCGGGCGCGGGCAGCCGCTCGTCGTCGGCGCAGCGTCGCGCAGCGCGCAGCATCCACGCCGGGTCGTCACGCTCGAAGCTCGGTTCCATCGCAGGTCTCAGGATCGGGAGTGAATGAAGGTGATGGTTCGCTCATCCGGGCTCAGCGAGCAACGAAGAAAAAAATCCTTCAGGCACAAGCCGAGCTGTTGCCGGTGAGCATACCACCAGTTGAGCGCCAGGCGCTGGACGTGGAGGCGATCCCGTCCGTTGAAGCAGATGTTCAGCGCGCTGTCCCCAAGCCCATCCCTCCAAAAATCCTGAGTTGGCTGTTCTGTACGGCAGCTTGCAGATTTGAAACTAAAGGCTTGCTATCCGCAGGTCAACATAATTTTGCACCGTCACACTCGCGTGGCACTGCGATTGCTCTATTCGAGGTCATGATGCGCGGCTACATAACCGAGATTGACTTCGACAAGGTCGACGAAGCGTTCCCGGGCATCGTTCGTTACTACCGGGAACTAAAGGACAAGCCCTGCACTTTCCTGGAGCTCGTCTGGGGCTTCACGCACCGCGACGGCGTGTGCCCCGAGACCGTCCCGGTGGCCTCGAAAGTGGCCATCGGCGCCGTGGTCCGCTGACCACGATCCTGCCTCGCTCCCGCCACACGCTCGTCTAACCCATCCTGCTCACGATCGTTTCTCGCTGGCCCACCGCGTGCTCGCTCGCCCGTCCGGGCTGTGACGAGATCGCCCGGTGGCCACGCGAGTTGCTGCTAGGATGGGGAGCGCATGACGAGCGACAGCGCGATCGGAATCTTTGACAGTGGCGTCGGCGGATTGACGGTGGTCCACGCCATGCTCGAGCGGCTGCCGCGAGAGGAACTGATTTACCTCGGTGACACCGCGCGCGTTCCCTACGGGTCCAAGAGCGCCGAGACGGTGGCGCGCTACTCGAAGATGTCGGCGCGGTTCCTCCTGTCGCAGGGCGTGAAGATGATCGTCGTCGCGTGCAATACCGCGTCGGCGTATGCGCTCGACGAGCTGCGCGCGTCGGTCGAGGTGCCGGTGCTCGGCGCCGTCGAGCCGGGCGCGCGCGCGGCGGTGGCGGCGACGCGCTCGGGACGCGTCGGCGTGATCGGCACGCTCGGCACGGTGCGCTCGGGCGCATATCCGCGCGCGCTCGAGGCCGCGGCGGCCGAGCGCGGCCGCCCGGTGAGCGTGACCGCGCGCGCCTGCCCGCTCCTGGTGCCGCTCGCCGAGGAGGGTTGGCTCGACGACGAGATCGCCGAGGCGGTGGCGCGCCGCTACCTGACCGGGCTGCGCGACGAGGCGCCCGACCTGGACGTGCTGCTGCTGGGCTGCACGCACTATCCGCTGCTGCGCGCGGTGCTCCAGCGCGTCACGCGCGAGCTGTTCCGCCACGAGGTGGTGCTGGTCGACTCGGCGGAGGCGATGGCGGTGGCGGCGCGCGAGGCGCTGGCGCAGCGCGCGCTCGAGCGGACGCACGGCGAGTCGCGGCTGCGCTGCTTCGTCACCGACGACGCGCGCATCGCCGAGGTGGCGCAGCGCTTCCTCGGCCGCCCGCTCGACGGCGTCGAGCGCGTCGACCTGTAACAGCGTTATGCGGATATAACAGCGTTATGCCGATATAACACTGTTATGCCGATGTGCCGCGGTCATGGCAGGCAGCGGCCGACGAACGCGTCGCAGGAGGTGTAGCCGGCGGCGGCGCAGTCGAGGGCGGCGAGCTTGCCGTCATTGCAGTAGTGCAGCGTGTTGCCGTCGCACGTCGACGAGAACGTCGCGGCGTCGCACTGGTTGCCGAGCGCGCAGTTGAACGATCCGGTGGCCACCGTCGGGAAACAGTCGGCGCCGATGAGCGCGCAGTCGAAGCGCGCCTCCTGCCCGTCCCAGCAGCTCACCAGCACGCTGCCGTCGCAGCGCAGCGGCTGACCCGAGCCCAGCACGGTGTTCGAGCAGGTCGCTCCGCGCCCGCGGCAGCGCGGCGGTCCGCCGAGCGCGGTGCACGCGGCGCCGAGCTGCGCGCAGTCGACGTCGTGCAGGATCCCGCTGTCGCACGTCTCCACCAGATCGCCGTTGCAGCGCGCCGCCGTGCCGTCCGCGCACGCGGCCGCGCCGCAGCCGACGCCGCCGTCGACGACCGCCACGCACGTCTCGCCGCCCGACGCGCAGTCGAAGCGCGCGGTCCCCAGGGCGCCGGTGCCGGTCGCGTCGGTGCACGTCACCAGCACGCTGCCCGCGCACGTGCGCGCCTGGAACATGGTGCACGCCTCGGGCGTCATCCCGCCGTTCAGGCAGCGGCGCGCGGCGTCGCAGTCGGTGCGCGCCGCCGCCAGGCAGCTCACCGTCGGCGCGTCGATCGACGCCTGCCGCGCGTACGCCGCCAGGTTCACGCCCGCGACGGTGAGCGTGCAGCGCGACACGCCGCTCTGATCGAGCCCGCACGCCTCCGCGGTGACGCACGCCGCCGCCGCGATCTCCGACGAGAAGCCGCCGGCGTCGACGCCCGCGTCACCGGCGCCGCTCGCGCCGTGACTGCACCCGACGGAGATCGCCGCGAGCAACGAGAGCGCGCGCAGCACCTCGCGGCTCACTCAGCTCTTCTTCTTGGCCTCTTCGGCGCGGCGGCGATTGAGCAGCTCGACGATCTGATCGGCGCGGCGCAGGCGGTTGCGCACCTGCTCCTCGTTGACCGGATAGTTGGTCTGGAACTCCAGCCCCTGCTCGTAGAGAAACGACGCCGCCTCTTCGTCGTCGACGTACTGCGACGGCTTCTTGCCCTTGAAGCCGACCTTGGCGAACGTGTTGAGCTTGCCGCACAGCCACGGCCACAGATCGCCGAGGCAGTCTTCGAACAGCTTCAAGTCCTGATCGAGCGTGCCGTAGACCTCGGCGAAGCGCTCGCGAAACGCCTTGGAGCCCTCGCCGCCGTCGGCGATCACGCGCCGGAGCGCGGCGCGCACCAACAGCACGTCGTCGACGTACCGCCCGGGCGACTCGCCCTCCTGCGGCAGCAGGGTGTGCACGATCGTCCCCGCCGCCTCCTCACGCGCCGCGCGATCCAGGTCCGGGTCGGTGACCGCCTCCTGCAAGATCTTCAGATCGAACGGGAGGGACAACAGGTACTCGCTCACCTTCGCCAGAAACGGCCGCTCGGCCTCCTTCGCGCCCATTCTGCGTTCATACTCTGCGCGCCAGAAACGATCAAGTTCCGCCTCCGACGGGGCGCTGCTATAATGTGACGGCTCGAATGAAAGCTCGCTCGCCTGTCCTCGGCTACAACCACAACGTCCGCTATGCCGGCCGGCTGTGGCACGTGCAGACGGAGGACTCGGGCGTCAACAGCCCGCACGTGTTCACGCACCTGTTCCACGACGGGACGATCCTCGCCACCAAGCGCTTCGACTACGATCCGCTGAGCGAGATCGGCGTGGTGCAGAAGCTGATGCAGTCGCAGCACAAGGCGATGCTGCGCGAGCTCAAGGCCGGCGTCTTCGACGAGAAGATCGGCAAATTCTTCGGACAGCCGGTGGTGCGCGAGGCGGTCGAGGAGTCGACCGATCCGGGATCGAAGGCGCCGGTGGTGGAGCTGGAGGCGCCGCCCGCGGGCGAGTCGGAGATCATGCGGCTCGTCGGGCCGCCGACCGATCCGTCGCTGCAGGCGCCGATCGACATCGACGTGGCGCAGCTCGCGAGCGACGCCGAGAACGCGGTGAGCGCGGCGCCGGCGACCGCGACCTCGACGGCGGCGCCGCCCGCGTCGCCCGCGCCCTCGACCGATCCGACGCTGCAGCCGCGCCCGCCCGCGCAGGACCTGCGCTCGCCCTCGACCGACCCGTCGCTGCAGCCGCGCCCGCCGGCGGCGCCGACGCCGTCGCGCTCGTCGATCCCGCAGCAGCCGCCCGCCGCGCCGCCGCCAGCGCGCGCGCCCTCGCCGTCGCGCTCGTCGATTCCGCCGCCGCCCTCGTCGACGCCGTCGCGCACGTCGATCCCGCCGCCGCCGCCGGCGAGCGGCTCGCGCGTGCCGGGCGCGCCGACCGGGCCGCGCCCGACGATCCCGCCGCCGCCCGTTCCGTCGTCGACGCCGTCGCGCACGTCGATTCCGCCGCCGCCGCAAGCGCGCTCGCCGCAAGCGACGCCGCGCCCGGCGTCGGGAGCCGCGGTGCCGCGCGTGCCGACGGGCGGCATCGGCAGCCGCCGCGGCGCGCAGACTCCGCCCGCCGGCGTCTCGACGCGACCGACCGCCGAGGGCGTGGTGGTGGCGCGCCCCGCGGTGATCATCGGCGGCGACTCCGCCGGCCGCCGCGAGGACACGCAGCCGCGCGCGCCCGGCCAGCCGTCGCAGTCGAAGCGCTGGCACCAACCGTCGTCGCCGCCGACGCCCGAGCCCGCCAAGCCGCCGCCGACGTCGGAGAACATCTTCGGCGCCGACCTGATCTCGGAGAAGTCGCTCGACGAGGTGATCCTCGCCTACCTTTCCGAGGACCTGAACGAGAAATAGATTCAGATCATGGTCGACGTTCGCATCTACACCACGAGCTGGTGCCCCTACTGCCACAGCGCCAAGGCGCTGCTCAAGAAACGCGGCGTGGCGTTCGAGGAGATCGACGCCAGCGATCCGGAGCAGCGGCGCTGGCTCGTCGAGAAAACCGGATTGCGCACGGTGCCGCAGATCTTCATCGCCGGCGTTCCGGTCGGCGGCTCCGACGAGCTGCACGCGCTCGATCGCGCCGGCGAGCTGGTCCCGATCCTCGCCGGCGAGCGCCCGCCCCCGTCGGTGATTTGACAGCCGCGCGCCTCGCTCCTACCGTCGGGCGATGCACCACCGCGGCGCGCTCGCCCTCTCGCTGCTGGCAGTTCAGCTCTCGTGCTCGACGTCGAAGCCGCCGCCGCTCGACGCGCCGCTCGCCGCCGGACAAGCGCGCGCCGGCAAGGTCACCAGGCAGAGCGAGCTGATCGGCGGCCCCGTCGCCTACGGCCGCGTCGGCGACTGCTGGAAGCTCTACAACTCGAAGGTGCGCTTCCTGGTGCAGGACGTCGGCACCGCGTTCGGCCTCGACATCTACGGCGGCAACTTGATCGACGCCGACCTGGTGCGCGCCGGCGACGACGGCACGAACGGCAAGGATCTGTTCCGCGAGACCTTCCCGATCATCGGCCTGCACGAGCTCGACGCCACGTCGATCGAGGTGATCTCCGACGGCACGCACGGCGGCGCGGCGCAAATCCGCGTGCGCGGCACCGACGCGTCGTCGATGATCCTGCCGCAGCTCGACGACCTGGCGCAGGATCTCGGCGGCACCATCACGCTCGATTACATCCTCGATCCCGACGTGCCGTACCTGAAGATCGTGACGACGTTTCAGGCGGCGGGCGGGCAGACGCTCGACACGCTCGGGCTCGGCGACTTCATGTCGTTCGGCGCGTCGCTGTCGGTGATCTCGCCGGAGAACGGCTTCACCGGCAAGGCGACCACGATCTCGTTCATGGGCTCGACGGGAAA
>DASREC010000236.1:0-7398 GCA_035652295.1 Polyangia bacterium | reverse complement strand
AGCGCCCGGCTTGACCCGCGCCCGTCGGAGAGCGAGAGTTCCACCCCATGGGCTCGATCCGCTTCACGCTCAACGGCGCTGCGACGACCGGCACCATCCACGACGGCGCGACGCTGCTCGAGCTCCTGCGCGAAGGCTGCGGCGTCACCTCGCCGAAAGACGGCTGCTCGCCGACGGGCCAGTGCGGCTGCTGCACGGTGCTGGTCGACGGCCAGGCCAAGGTCGCGTGCGCGTTTCCCGCCGCGCGCGCCGAGGAGCGCAGCATCGTCACGCTCGAGGGCGTCGACGAGCGCGAGCGCAAGGTGTTCGCCGAGGCGTTCTCCGCCACCGGCGGCGTGCAGTGCGGCTTCTGCATCCCGGGCATCGTGGTGCGCGCCAAGCACATCCTGCAAAAGACGCCGCTGCCGTCGCGCGACGAGATCGCGCGCGGCCTCGGCGCGCACCTGTGCCGCTGCACCGGCTACGTGAAGATCGTCGACGCCATCGAGCTCGCGTCCCAGGTGCTCGCCGGCGGCGCGATGCCCGCGCCCGATTGGTCCGGCAAGGTCGGCAGCCCGATGCCGAAGTACGAAGCCGGCGATCTCACGCTCGGCGATCGCAAGTACATCGACGATCTCACCGTCGAGAACCTGCTGCACGGCGCGCTCGTCCTGTCGGCGCACCCGCGCGCGCGCGTGAAGTCGATCGACGCCTCCGCCGCGCTGGCGATGCCCGGCGTGCGCGCCGTGATCGGCGCGGCCGACGTGCCGGGGCAGCGCTTTCAAGGCTTGATCTATCCCGACTGGCCGATCTTCGTCGCGCCCGGCGAGGAGACCCGCTACACCGGCGACGTGCTGTGCGCCGTCGCCGCCGACACGCGCGAGCTGGCGCGGCGCGCGGCGGCTCAGGTGCGCGTCGACTACGAGGTGCTGCGCCCGATCTGCACGCCGGCCGAGGCGCTCGAGCCCGGCGCGCCGCTCATCCACCCCGAGAACGGCCACGCCGACAACCTGCTCTCCAAGTCGCGCGTGCGCCGCGGCGACGTCGACGCCGCGCTGAAATCGAGCGCGCACGTCGTCGAGGGCACCTGGCGCACGCAGTTCATCGAGCACGCGTTCCTCGAGCCGGAGAGCTGCCTCGCCGTGCCGCCGGGCGCGCGCGATCTCGACGGCAAACCGGCGCCGGCGATGCACGTCTACTCGCAGGGCCAGGGCGTCTACGACGATCACCGCCAGCTCGCGTCCGCGCTCGGCCTCGCCGGCGACGAGCTGCGCGTGACGCTGGTGACGTGCGGCGGCGCGTTCGGCGGAAAAGAGGATCTCTCGATCCAGGCGCAAACCGCCCTTTTGGCGCGTTTTACCGGTAGGGCGGTCAAGCTGACGATCGATCGCGTCGAGTCGATCCGCCTGCACCCCAAGCGCCACCCGATCGAGATGCACTACACCGTCGGTGCCGACGCCGGCGGCAAGATCACCGCGGTGCGCGCGCGCATGATCGGCGACAAGGGCGCGTACGCGTCGGTCGGCTCCAAGGTGCTCGAGCGCGCCGCCGGCCACGCCACCGGCGCCTACGACGTCGAGCACGTCGACATCGAGGGCCTCGCCGTCTACACCAACAACCCGCCGTGCGGCGCGATGCGCGGCTTCGGCGCCAACCAGTCGTGCTTCGCCATCGAGGGCGCGCTCGATCAGCTCGCCGAGAAGCTCGGCCTCGACGCGTGGGAGATCCGCTGGCGCAACGCGCTCCAGGACGGCTCCAAGTTCTGCTCGGGGCAGACGCTGCGCGCGGTCGGGCTCAAGCGCACGCTCGAGGCCGTCAAGCCGCGCTACGAGGCGGCGCGCAAGAACGGGCAGGCGGTCGGGCTGGCGTGCGGCATCAAGAACGTCGGCATCGGCAACGGCATGCCCGACATCGGCCGCGCCTCGCTCACCGTCGGAGAGGACGGCACGATCACGCTGGCCAACGGCTACACCGAGATGGGCCAGGGGCTCTACACGGTGCTGATCCAGATGGCCTCCGACGTGACCGGCATCGATCCGCGCCGCTTCCGCGCCACCGTCGACACCGCCGACGGCGTGCAGTCGGGCATGACCACCGCGTCGCGCGCCACCGTCTGCGGCGGCCGCGCCGTGGTCGCCGCCGCCGAGAAGTTGAAGGCCGATCTCGACGGCAACGGCGGCAATTTGCCGCAGCTCGCCGGCCGCAAGTACCTCGGCGAGTTCATCTACGACAAGACCTCCAAGCTGGGCGCGCCCGTCGAGAACCCGATCACGCACCTGTCGTTCGGCTACGCCACGCAGCTCGCCATCCTCGACCGCGAGGGGCGGCTCGAGACGCTGGTCGCGGCGCACGACGTCGGCCGCGTGATCAACCCGAAGCTGCTCGAGGGCCAGATCGAAGGCTCGATCCACATGGGCCTCGGCTACGCGCTCACCGAGGAGCTGATCGTCGAGGGCGGCGAAGTGCAGAACCCGACCCTGCGCGGGCTCGGCGTGATGCGCGCGCATCATATGCCCAAGCTGGAGCTGATCTTCATCGAGGAGCCGGAGCCCGAGGGGCCGTTCGGCGCCAAGGGCGTGGGCGAGATCGGCCTCCTGCCGACGGCGCCGGCGGTGGCCAACGCGCTCTACCGCCACGACGGCGTGCGCCGCTACCAGCTGCCGATGAAGGACTCCCCCGCCGGCCGCGCCATCCTCGGCACCAAGGAGAAGGCCGCTCCAGGCGGCACTCCCTCGCCTTCGGCGCAAGGAAGGTCGCGTGCCTGATGCGCGCGCATAAAAAGTTCCGCGCTTTTTATGCACTCGCATCACTCCTGCTCCTGACCTCGGCCGCCGAGGCGCGGCGGGTCAACGCGCGCTTCTTCCTCGACGGCGCCGCCGGCGTCTCCATCCCGATCGCGCAGTCGCCCTACGCCGACGCCTTCTGGCCGGCGCCCAAGCTGTCGCTGCGCCTCGGCGCCGAATTGTGGCTAACCCATCGCTTCGGCCTGGCGCCCGAGCTCGCGCTCGACGGCGCGCCGCTGATCTCGCGCGGCGACGACGACGTGCACGCGGGCAAGGGCCGCTTTCAGGTCGGGCTGCGGCTGCTCGCCGGCTTCGGGCGCGGCCACGCCTTCTTCGGGCGGTTTCTCCTCGGCGCCGAGGTGATCAACCAGACCGCGGGCTTCACCACCGAGCCGGGGCTCGGCATGCAGTTCCGCATCGCGCACCACGCGGTCGCCGGGTTCACGCTCGGGTTTCCGCTCAGCGTCTACCACTTCACCGCGCCCGAGCGCAGCGTCGTGCAGGTCGACTTCGATCTGCTGGTCTTCATCGGGCTACGCATCTGATGCTGTTCCGCCGCTGGCGGCCGCGCGCCGAGCTGCGCCCGCGCGCGCGCTCGAGCGGCGGCGACGGCGCGGCGCTGCGCATCCGCTGGCTCGGCACCGCCGGCCACGTGATCGAGACCGCCACCACCACGGTGCTGATCGATCCGTTCCTCACGCGCCCGCGCCTGTGGCGGCTGCTCGGCCGGCTCGAGCCCGACGAGGCCGCGATCACCGCGCGAGTCCCGGCGCGCGTCGACGCCGTGCTGTGCGGCCACAGCCACTACGACCACCTGCTCGACGCGCCGGCGATCGCCAGGCGCACCGGCGCGCGCCTCTACGGCTCGGCCTCCACCTGCGCGTTCGGCCGCGCCGCCGGGCTGCCCGACGCGCAGCTCGGCCTGGTGCCGCCCGAGGGCGCGCGCTTCACCGTCGGCGATCTGGACGTGCGCTTCGTGCCCAGCCGCCACGGCCGCATCCTCTTCGGGCGCGTGCCGTTCGATGGCGCCGTGGCCGCCCCGCCGCCGCTGCCGGCGCGCGCGTGGCACTACCGCATGGGCGGCGCGTACGGGATTTTGATGCGCGCGCATAACACGAGCGTCTACCACAACGGCTCGGCCGACCTGGTCGACGCCGAGCTGGCGCCCTCGGACGTGCGCGCCGACGTGCTGCTCGTCGGGCTGGCCGGCCGCCGCTCGACGCCGCGCTACCTCGCGCGCTTGATTGATGCGCTCGCACCAAAAGTCCTGGTGCCGACGCATCACGACGCCTTCTTCGCGCCGCTCGACCACGGCCTGCACCTCCTGCCCGGGATCGATCTCGACGGCTTCGCGTCGGAGGCGCGGGCGCTGGCGCCGGCGGCCACCCTCGTCACGCCCGACTACGACGAGTGGCTGGCGATCCCGCCCGACGACGCCCGCGGCGCCGCGCTGCTCGCCTGACCGCCGCCCTCAGTCGGTGCCGCCGCCGTCGGGGTACGGGCCGACCATCGGCGGGCAGTGCGGCATCGCGCCCGACGGCAACCCGTACACCAGGCTGCACGCCGCCGGCACCGAGTCCATGCTCACCGTCGAGCACGTGAGCTGGTTGACGGCGTCGAGGCACGCCTGCGCCTTCTCCGAGTGATATTTCTCCTCGCCGTTGGCGATCGCGTTCATCCCGCAGAAGCACACCGACCCCGAGAGGTCGGGCATGCACTCGGCGGCGAGCGGCTGCGGCGCGCCCGGGCAGGCCACCAGCTTCGCGCACAGCGCGCCGGCGAAGGCGTCGCAGAAGCCGTCGAACGACGACAGCGGCGAGCCGCATCCCCCGACGGTGAGCACCGCCAGCCCGAGCATCACGCTTCTCTTCACCGCCGACATTCCGCGAGTATACTCCGCCGATGGACAAGATCCTGGGCCTGCGCTGCGTCGAGTGCGGCAAGCGCTACGGCGAGCGCGAGGTCATGTACACCTGCCCCGCCTGCGGCATCGCCGGCATCCTCGACGTCGAGTACGACTACGATCGCATCGCGCGCGACTTCAACCGCGACTATTTGATGCGCGCGCATCATAGCCTCTGGCGCTACCTGCCGATCCTGCCGATCGCCGACTCGACGCCGCTGCCGTCGCTGCAGTGCGGCTGGACGCCGATGATGGAGTTCCCCAAGCTGGCCGCGCGCTGGGGCATCGCCAACCTGTTCGTCAAGGACGACGGGCGGCTGCCGACCGGCAGCTTCAAGGATCGCTCGTCGTGCGTCGGCGCCACCAAGGCGGTCGAGCTCGGCTACCACACCATCACCTGCTCCTCGACGGGAAACGCGGCGTCGTCGCTGGCCGGCTTCGCCGCCAACCTCGGCCTGCGCGCGTACATCTTCGTGCCCGCGCACGCGCCCGAGGCGAAGGTGGCGCAGCTGCGCATCTTCAAGTCGAACGTGCTGCTCGTCGAGGGCAGCTACGACGAGGCCTACTACCTGTGCCAGGACGCGGCCGAGGCGTTCGGCTGGTACAACCGCAACTGCGCGATCAACCCGTACTTGATCGAGGGCAAGAAGACCTCGGGCCTCGAGTGCGCCGAGCAGCTCGCCGCGCGCGTGCCCGACTGGGTCTCGGTGGCGGTCGGCGACGGCTGCACCATCGCCGGCATCTGGAAGGGCTTCGTCGAGATGAAGCGCTTCGGCGTGATCGACAAGTTGCCGCGGCTGCTCGGCGTGCAGGCGCGCGGCGCGCAGCCGATCTTCGAGGCGTGGCAGGCGGGCGACGAGAAGCCGCGGCCGCGCAAGGCGGACACGCTGGCCGACTCGATCGCCGTCGGGCAGCCGCGCAACCAGACCAAGGCGCTGCGCGCGATCCGCGAGTCGGGCGGCGCCATGGTCGCCGTCGAGGACGAGGAGATCCTGAGCGCGATGTACGAGCTGGCGCAGCACACCGGCGTGTTCGGCGAGCCGGCCGGCGTCACCGGCGTGGCCGGCCTCTTGCGCGCGATCGCCGACGGCACGGTGAAGAAGCACGAGACCGCGCTGCACATCGTCTCCGGCAACGGCCTCAAGGACGTGCGCTCGGCGATGCGCGCCTGCCCCGAAGCGCGCCGCATCAAGGTCTCGCTCGACGACGTGCGCGCGGTGGTGGCCGAGGTCGAGGGCACGACCTGATGGCCGCGAAACAAGGTGCACGTGCATCAAAATCGGCCGAGGCGCCGGCGCCGCCGCGGCGGCTGGCGCTGACCGGCGCCACGCTGGTCGAGATCGATCCGCCGCGCGTGCGGCGCGGCACCGTGTTCATCGAGGGCGGCGCCATCGCCGCGCTCGGCGGCGCCGCGGCCCCGGCGCCCGACGTCGACGTGCTCGACTGCACCGGCCTGGTGGTGATGCCCGGCTTCGTCTGCGCGCACACGCACCTCTACTCGTCGCTGGCGCGCGGCATGCCGGCGCCGCGCGAGGCGCCGGTGAACTTTCCGCAGATCCTCGAGCGCGTGTGGTGGAAGCTGGATCGCGCGCTCGACGCCGAGGCGGTGGAGGTGAGCGCGCTGGTCGGCGCCGTCGAGGCGGCGCGCGCGGGCGTGACCACGCTGGTCGATCATCACGCGTCGCCGTCGTGCGCCGAGGGCTCGCTCGATCGGGTCGCCGGCGCGCTCGGCGAGGTCGGGCTGCGCGGCGTGCTCTGCTACGAGACGTCGGATCGCGGCGGCCCCGACGCGGCGCGCGCCGGCGTGCGCGAGAACGATCGGTTCCTCACGCGCCTCGCCACCGAGCGGCCGCCGCTCTTGCGCGGGCTGGTCGGCGCGCACGCGGCGTTCACGCTCTCGGACGCCACCGCCGAGGCGCTCGCCGACGTGGCCATGCGCCACGCGACCGGCGTGCACATCCACGTCGCCGAGGACGCCAGCGACTCGCTCAAGGACGGCGGCTCGACGGTGGCGTGGCTCAAGCAGCGCGGCCTGCTCGGCCCGCGCGCGCTGCTGGCGCACGGCGTTCACGTCGACGATCGCGATCTCGCGCGGCTGCGCGAGACCGGCGCGCGCGTGGTGCACAACCCGCGCTCGAACGCCAACAACGCGGTCGGCTACGCGCGCCCGTCGCGCTTCGGCGATCAGCTGCTGCTCGGCACCGACGGCATCGGCGCCGACGTGCGCGCCGAGGCGCACGCCGCGTTCCTGCACGCGCGCGAGCGGCGCGATCCGCTCGACGCGGTGGCGGCGCTCGAGCGCAACCGCGCGTACGCGGCGTGGCACTTCGGCGTGCCGCTCGGGATCGATCCCGGCGCGGCGGCGGACCTGGTGGTGCTCGACTACCGCGCGCCGACGCCGCTCGAGCCGGGCAACCTCGGCGGGCACGTGCTGTTCGGGCTGCCGGGCGCGCCGGTGGTGCACGTGATCGTCGGCGGCGAGCTGGTGCTGCGCGACGGCCGCGCGGTCAACGTCGACGAGGAGCGGCTGTACGCCCGCGCCCGCGAGACCGCCGCGCGGCTGTGGGCGCGCATGGCCGCGCTGTAGCGCGCGCGGTTTTCGGCCGCGACGAGCGCGCGCACCGACGAGGATCGTCTCGCACGAGCCGTCACCGTCGCCGAGCGTCGGATCGCCGCCGCTCGCGCCTACGCCGCTCGGATGAGGCTACGCGTTCGGTCGTCGCGATCAGTCGT
>DASREC010000235.1:0-21554 GCA_035652295.1 Polyangia bacterium | reverse complement strand
GCTCTTCATGGCGAGCCCGTACTCGATGCCGTCGGCGAGCGCCAGCCACGACGCCTCGAGGATGTTCGGCGACGCGCCGACCGTCGACCAGCGGCGCGCGCCGTCGGAGGAGTCGATGAGCACGCGCGTGGTCGCCGAGGTGCCGTCGCGCCCGTCGAGGATCCGCACCTTGTAGTCGACGAGCTGGATCGACGCCACCTCGGGAAACGCCGGCGCGAGCGCCTTGCGCAGCGCCGCGTCGAGCGCGCTCACCGGCCCGTTGCCCTCCGCCGCCGTGTGCACCACCTGTTCGCCGACGGCGAGCTTGATCACCGCCTCGGCGAACTCCTGCCCGCTGTCGCGCCGCCCGGTCATCACCCGATACTCGACGAGGCGGAACGGCGCGCGATAGCCGGCCGCGCGCCGGCGCAGGAGCAGCTCGGTCGACGCCTCGGCCGCCTCGAACGAGAAGCCGCGCGCCTCGTGCTGCTTGACCCGCTCGACCAGCTCGCGGTCGGCGCCGTGGTCGAGCGCCACGCCGTGCTCCTCGGCCTTGGTCAATATATTGGCGCGTCCGGACAATTCGCTGACCACGGCGCGCGAGCGGTTGCCGACGAGCGCGGGCTCGACGTGCTGGTAGGAGCGCGGCGAGCGCCGCATGGCCGCCACGTGAACGCCGCCCTTGTGCGCGAACGCCGAGCGGCCGACGTAGGGCATGTGCTCGTCGGGCGGGAGGTTCGCCACCTCGGCGACGAAGTGCGCCACGTCGGTGAGCTCGCGCAGCGCGCCGTCGGGCAGGCAGCGCAGGCCGAGCTTCAATTCGAGATCGGGGACGACCGCGCACAGGTTGGCGTTGCCGCAGCGCTCGCCGTAGCCGTTGATGGTGCCCTGCACGTGGCGCGCGCCGGCGCGCACCGCCGCGAGCGTGTTGGCCACCGCGCAGCCGCCGTCGTCGTGCGCGTGGATGCCGAGCGGGTGCTCGAGGCGCGCGCCGGCCGCGCGCACGATCTCCTCGAGGCGCCACGGCAGCGCGCCGCCGTTGGTGTCGCACAGGACGATCACCTCGGCGCCGCCGCGCACGGCCGCGCGCGCGGTCTCGAGCGCGTACCCGGCGTCGGCCTCCCAGCCGTCGAAGAAGTGCTCGGCGTCGTAGATCACGCGGCGCCCCGCGGCGCGCAGGAAGATCACGCTCTCCTCGATCATGCGCAGGTTCTCGTCGGGGCGCACGCGCAACACCTCGCGCACGTGCAGGTCCCAGCTCTTGCCGAACAGCGTACACACGCGCGCGCCCGAGTCGAGCAGCGCCCGGAGCGACGGATCGTCGCCGACGTCGGAGCCGGCGCGACGCGTGGCGCCGAACGCGGTCAGCTCGGCGCTCCACGCCACGTCGCGCGCGCGGGCGAAGAACTCGGCGTCCTTCGGGTTCGAGCCGGGCCAGCCGCCTTCGATGTACGCGACGCCGAGCGCGTCGAGGCGGCGCGCGATGCGCAGCTTGTCGCTGCACGCGAGCGAGATGCCCTCGCGCTGCGTGCCGTCGCGCAGCGTGGTGTCGTAGACGTCGACCTCGAGCGGCGCGTCAGGCATGGCGCGCCTCGAACTCGGCGACGCGCGGCGCGAGCGAGAGCAGATAGCCGAGCTCGTCGAGCCCCTCGACGAGGCAGCGCTGCGCGAACGCGTCGATGGGGAACGCGATCGCTTCGCCGTCCGGCAGCGTGAGCCGCGCGGCGGCGACGTCGACGGTCAACTCCAGCGCCGCGTCGGCGGCGCGCGCGGCCGCGATCCGCTCGTGCGCGCGCGCGTCGACCTCGACGGGGATGAGCCCGTTCTTGAGCGCGTTCGAGCGGAAGATGTCGCCGAACGATCGCGCCACCACCGCGCGAAAGCCGTGCTCGGCGAGCGCCCACGGCGCGTGCTCGCGCGACGAGCCGCAGCCGAAGTTGATCCCGGCGACGAGGATGCGCGCGCCGTCGGCGTCGGGCCGGTTGAGCGCGAACTCGAGGCGCGGCGCGCCGCCCGGCAGATAGCGCCAGTCGGCGAACAGGTGCTTGCCGAGGCCGGCGCGGCTGGTGCCTTTCAAAAAGCGCGCGGGGATGATCTGATCGGTGTCGACGTCGTTGGCGTCGAGCACCACCACGCGCGAGCGGATCTGGTCGAGGCGCTCCATCACAACAGCTCCCTCACGTCGGTGATGCGGCCGGTGACCGCGGACGCGGCGGCGGTGAGCGGCGACGCCAGGAACGTGCGCCCGCCGCGCCCCTGCCGCCCCTCGAAGTTGCGGTTCGACGTCGACACCGCGTACTGGCCGGGCTCGAGCTGATCGCCGTTCATGGCGATGCACATCGAGCAGCCGGGCAGCCGCCACTCGGCGCCCGCGTCGCGGAAGATCTGATCGAGCCCTTCCGCCTCCGCCTGGCGGCGCACGCCGTGCGAGCCGGGCACCACCAGCATGCGCACGCCCGCCGCCACGCGCCGCCCGTCGAGCACGCGCGCCACCTGCCGCAGATCGCTGATGCGCGAGTTGGTGCACGAGCCGACGAACACCACGTCGACCTTGTGGCCGACGAGCGGCTTGCCGGGCTCGAGCGCCATGTAGTCGAGCGCCTTGGACAGCGCGGCGCGCTCGGCGGCGTCGCCGACGTCGGCCGGCCGCGGCACCGGCTCGCCGATGGCCACGCCCATGCCGGGATGCGTGCCGTAGGTGATCATCGGCGCAAGCGACGACGCGTCGAGCGTGACCGTGCGATCGTAGGCCGCGCCCGGATCGCTCGCGAGCGCGCGCCACTTCTCGACGGCGCGTGTCCACGCGGCGCCCTCGGGCGCGTGCGGGCGGCGCTGCAAGTACTGCAGCGTGACCTCGTCGGGCGCGATCATTCCGGCGCGCGCGCCCGCCTCGATCGACATGTTGCAGATGGTCATGCGCCCTTCCATGTCGAGGCCGCGCAGCGCGGCGCCGCGGTACTCGATCACGTGGCCGGTGCCGCCGCCCACGCCGATCTTCGCGATCACGGCGAGGATGACGTCTTTCGCGGTGACGCCTTTGCGCAGCGGCCCTTCGACCCGCACCTCGAGCGTGCGCGGCTTGCGCTGGAGCAGGCACTGCGTGGCCAGCACGTGCTCGACCTCCGACGAGCCGATGCCGAACGCCAGCGCGCCGAACGCGCCGTGCGTCGACGTGTGGCTGTCGCCGCACACCACGGTCATCCCCGGCTGCGTGTAGCCGAGCTCGGGGCCCATCACGTGCACGATGCCGCGATCGTCCGAGTCGAGCGCGTGGATGGCGATGCCGTGCTCGACGCAATTGGCCAGCAGCGTCGAGAGCTGCGCGGCCGATTCGCCGTCGAGCAGCTTGAGCGCGCGCGGCTCGGTCGGCGTCGAGTGATCCATCGTGGCGACGGTGCGATCGGGCCGCCGCACTTTGAGCCCGCGCGCGCGCAGGCCGGAGAACGCCTGCGGCGACGTCACCTCGTGCACCAGGTGCAGGTCGACGTAGAGCACCGCCGGGCAGCCCGGCTCCTCGACGACGAGATGCGCGTCCCAGATTTTATCGAACAGCGTCTGCGGCTCGGTCTTCGGCGCGGCGCTCACGAGCGGGCCTCCTCGACGGCGAGGCGCGCCTCGGGCCTGCGCGCGTCGAGCGCCGTCAGCATGCGGTTGAGCGCCGCCAGGTACGCCTTGACGCTGGCGACGATGACGTCGGTGTCGGCGCCGTGCCCGTGAAAAATCCCCGCGCGCGGATTGCCCTGCGGATGCAAGCCCCGCTGCGCGTCCTCGCCGCGCACGCGCACGCTCACCTCGGCGAGCGCGTCGATGCCCTCGGTCACCGCGCGCACCACGTACTCGAGCAGCGTCGACGGCCTCCCGACCAATTCGTCGATCGCCTTGTACGCGGCGTCGACCGGTCCGGTGCCGACCTGCGCGCGCACGCGCGACGCGCCGTCGGGCCCGCGCAAGCGCACCGACGCCGTCGGCAGCCCCATCGTGCCGCAGCCGACCTGCAAATCTTCGAGCACCCAGTACTCGCACGTCTGCTTGAGGTCGGTCGCGACCAGCGTCTCCAGATCGGCCTCGCTCACGTGCTTCTTACGATCGGCCAGCCGCTTGAACCGCTCGAACGCGCGATCCACCTCGTCCTCGTCGAGCGCGTGCCCCAGCTCCGCCATGCGCAGCTTGAACGCGTGCCGCCCCGAGTGCTTGCCGAGCACGAGGCGCGTCGGTCCCGCGCCGACGGTCTCGGGCTGCATGATCTCGTAGGTCTCCTCGTGCTTGAGCATGCCGTCTTGATGAATGCCCGCCTCGTGCGAGAACGCGTTGGCGCCGACGACGGCTTTGTTCGGCTGCACCACCATGCCGGTGCAGGTCGACACCAGCCGGCTGACGCGCGTGAGCTGCGTGGTGTCGATGCCGGTGCGCAGGCGCAATTTCCAGTAGCGCGTGTGCAGCGCCATGACGACCTCCTCGAGGGCGCAGTTGCCGGCGCGCTCGCCGATGCCGTTCATCGCGACCTCGGCCTGGCGCGCGCCGGCGCGCAGGCCGGCGAGCGTGTTGGCGGTGGCGAGGCCGAGATCGTCGTGGCAGTGCACCGACAGCGTGACGCGATCGATGCCGGCCACGCGCGCGCGAATCCCGGCGATCAATTCGCCGAACTCGTCGGGCGTCGTGTAGCCGACGGTGTCCGGAATGTTGAGCGTGGTCGCGCCGGCGCGGATCGCCTCGTCGATCACCTCGTACAGAAATTCCGGATCCGATCGCCCCGCGTCCTCGCACGAGAACTCCACGTCGCTGCACAGGCTGCGCGCGCGCCGCACCGTCTGGCGCACGCGCTCGACCACCTGCGCCGGCGTCATGCGCAGCTTGTGCTTCATGTGCAGCTCGCTGGTGGCGAGAAACGTGTGGATGCGCGGATGCGCCGCGCGCCGCACGCCCTGCCACGCCAGCTCGAGGTCGTCGGCCGACGCGCGCGCGAGCGCACAGATGATCGGCGGCTCGCCCGCGCGCCGCCCGTCGACGGGCTCGGTGCCGACCTCGCTCGCGATCGCCTCGACCGCGCGCAAATCGTCCGGCGACGCCGCGGGAAATCCCGCCTCGATCACGTCCGCGCCCAGCCGCGACAGCGCGCGCGCCACTTCGAGCTTCTCGGCCGCGGTCAGCGTCGCGCCCGGCGACTGCTCGCCGTCGCGCAGCGTGGTGTCGAAGATCTTTACGTACGCGCCTTCGCCATTCGACTCCATGACTAGTCTCCCGGCTTGATCGTGACGGGATCCAAAAACGGGATCATGCGGCGCAGCTCGGCGCCGACCTTTTCGATCGGCAGCTCGCGCTCGCGCTTGCGCTCGGCGTCGAAGCGCGGCCGCCCCTCCTGGTTCTCGGCGATCCAGCGGCGCGCGAACTCGCCCGAGCGGATGTCGTCGAGGATGTGGCGCATTTCGGCGCGCGTGCCTTGATCGATCACGCGCGGCCCGGAAACGTAGTCGCCCCACTCGGCGGTGTCCGAGACCGAGTAGCGCATGTAGTTGAGGCCGCCGCGGTACATGAGATCGACGATCAGCTTCAGCTCGTGCATGCACTCGAAGTACGCCACCTCGGGTTGGTAGCCCGCGTTCGTCAGCGTATCGAACGCCGCCTTGACCAGCGCGCTCACGCCGCCGCACAAGACCGCCTGCTCGCCGAACAGATCGGTCTCGGTCTCCTCGGCGAACGTGGTCTCGAGCACGCCCGCGCGCGTCGCGCCGATCCCCTTCGCGTACGAGAGCGCGAGCGCCTTGGCCCTGCCCGTCGCGTCCTGGTGCACCGCGAGCAGCGCCGGCACGCCCTGCCCCGCTTCGAACGTCTCGCGCACGCGGTGGCCGGGACCTTTCGGCGCCACCATCGCCACGTCGACGCCCGCGTCGGGTTTGATCGTGCCGTAGCGGATGTTGAAGCCGTGCGCGAACAGCAGCAGCTTGCCCGCGCGCAACTCGGGTTGAAGCTCCTCGGCGTAGATCTTCGGCTGCGCGGTGTCGGGCGCGAGCAGCATGATCACGTCGGCCCACGACGCGACCTCGCGCACCGCGCCGACGGTGAGGCCGACGCCGCGCGCCTTGGCGATGCTCTTCGACGCCGCGTGCAGCCCGACCTGCACGTCCACGCCCGAGGCGCGCAGGTTGAGCGCGTGCGCGTGGCCCTGCGATCCGTAGCCGACGATCGCCACGCGCCTCTCGCCGATCAGCTTCGCGTCCGCATCCTGGTCGTAATGGATCTTCGCCATCGTCATCTCTCCTCGTTCGCGGCCGCGAGCGGCTGAAGCGTCACGTCCTGCACCATGAGCACGTCGATCAACTTGTAGAGGTTCGCCTCGATGCGCCGCGCACCCTGCTCGTCGGCTCGGACCTCGATGGTCATGCGCGACACGCCGGCGCGGCCATCCCCCGGAGCCCGCTGCACGTGCAGCGAGTCGATGTTGAAGTTGCGGCGCCGGAACAGCGACGCCACGCGGTCGAGCACGCCCGGGCGATCCTCGACGTACAGCACGAACGTTCGTAGCGTGATCATTCGTCCCTCTCGATGGCGGAAAGTGGCCGGCGGATCATGTCGCCGAGGTCGGCGCCCGAGGGCACCATCGGGTACACGCTGTCCTCGCGCTCGACGCGGAAGTCGATCACCACGGTGCCCGGCTCGCGGCGCGCGCGCTCGACGGCGGGCCCGACCTCGGCGCGCCGCTCGACGCGCAAACCGGTAAGCCCGTGCGCCTCGGCGAGCTTGACGAAGTCGGGGCTGCGCAGCGGCGTGGCCGAGTAGCGCCCGTCGTAGAAGAACTCCTGCCACTGGCGCACCATGCCGAGGTAGCCGTTGTTGATCACCGCGACGTTGACCTTCAGGTTCTCCTGCGCGCACGTCGACAGCTCGCACGCGGTCATCTGAAATCCGCCGTCGCCGGCGATCACCCAGACCTCCTCGTCGGGCGCCGCCAGCCGCGCGCCGATCGCCGCCGGCAGCGCGAAGCCCATGGTGCCGAGCCCGCCCGACGTCACCAACTTGCGGTGGTAGTCGTGCTTGTAATATTGCGCCTCCCACATCTGGTGCTGGCCGACGTCGGTGACCACCAGCGCCTTGCCGTGCGTCGCGCGCCAGAGATCGTGGATGACGTGCGCGGCAAAAAGTTTTCCGCCGTCGGGCAGCGACTGGATGTCGCGCACCGCCGAGTCGCCCTTGAGCGCGGCGATGCGCTCGGCCCACGCGCGGCGGCGGCGCGGCTGCACGCGCGGCTCCAGCCACTCGAGCGCGTCGCGCACGTCGCCGGTGAGCGCCACGTCGACCTTGACGTTCTTGTTGAGCTCCGACGGATCGATCTCGACGTGGATCTTGCGCGCGCGCGGCGCGTAGGTGGCGAGCCGCCCGGTGACGCGATCGTCGAAGCGCATGCCGAGCGCGATCAAGAGGTCGGCCTCTTGAATGGCCGTGTTGACCCACGCCTCGCCGTGCATGCCCATCATGCCGAGGCTGAGCGGATGGGTCGCGGGAAAGCCGCCGAGCCCGAGCAGCGTCGACGCCACCGGCACGTCGGCGCGCTCGACGAACGCGCGCAGCGCCGAGCCGGCCTCCGCCTGCACGATGCCGTGGCCGGCGAGCACCAGCGGGCGCTCGGCCGCGTCGACGAGCTCCAGCGCCGCCTCGAGCGCGCGCGACTCGAGCCGCGGCGCCTTTCGCCGGCTGGCGCGCCCCGACGGCGCCGGCGGCCACTCGTACTCGACCGTCGCCTGCTGCGCGTCTTTGGTGATGTCGACCAGCACCGGCCCCGGCCGCCCCGAGCGCGCGATGTGAAACGCCTCGCGCAAGGTCTCAGCGATCTCCTCCGCGCGCGTGACGAGGTAGTTGTGCTTGGTGATCGGCAGCGTCACGCCGGTGATGTCGGTCTCCTGAAACGCGTCCGAGCCGAGCAATTGCGACGAGACCTGCCCGGTGATACAGACGACCGGCGACGAGTCGAGCATCGCGGTGGCGATCCCGGTCACCAGGTTGGTCGCGCCCGGCCCCGAGGTCGCGAGCGCCACGCCGACGCGTCCGGAGGCGCGCGCGTAGCCGTCGGCCATGTGCGCCGCGCCCTGCTCGTGGCGCACGAGCACGTGGTGCACCTGCGGATATTTCAACAGCGCGTCGTAGACCGGCATGATCGCGCCGCCCGGATAGCCGAAGACGACGTCGACGTTCTCGCCGACGAGAACTTCCCACACGATCTCGGCGCCGGTGCGTTTCATCCGCGCATCCGCTGGCAGTGCTCCACGTCGGCGCCGCCGAGCGGCACGTGGCTCGCCTCTTCGCGCAATTCGTCCTCGTGCGCGAACGGCCCCGACGGCGTTTCGTGATCCTCTTCGCTGCTCGGCTCTTGATCCGCTTCTTCGCTCATGGGCTCCTCCTCCACGTGACGGCGCCTTCCGACGCCGGCGACACCATCTGCGCGTACTTGGCCATCACGCCGCGCGAGTAGCGCGGCTCGGGCGCGCGCCACCCTTCGCGCCGCGTCGACAGATCGGCCTCGACGTCGAGGCGGCGGTTGGCGACGTCGAACGAGATCAGATCGCCCTCGCGCACGAACGCGATCGGCCCGCCGCGCGCCGCCTCGGGACAGACGTGCCCCGCCATCAGGCCGTGCGTCGCGCCGGAGAATCTCCCGTCGGTGACCAGCGCGACCGAGTCGCCCAGGCCCTGGCCGATCAGCGCCGCGGTCACCGCCAGCATCTCGCGCATGCCCGGCCCGCCGGTCGGCCCCTCGTAGCGGATCACCACCACGTCGCCGGGTTTGATCGCGCCGCGCTGCACCGCCGCGAACGCCGCCTCTTCGCCATCGAACACGCGCGCCAGGCCGCGGTGCAGGTTGCGCTCGTGGCCGGCGAGCTTGACCACGCAGCCGTCGGGTGCGAGCGAGCCGCGCAAGATGGCGAACCCGCCGCGCGGCTTGAGCGCCTCGGCGATCGGAAGCAAAACTCTTTGCGCCGCCGACTCGCGCGCGTCCGCGGCCTCCTCGGCGAGCGAGCGGCCCGACACCGTCGGCGCGTCGGCGATCAAGCCGGCGTCGAGGAGCCGGCGCACCAGCAGCGCCACGCCGCCGGCGCGGTGCAGATCGACCGCGGTGAAGCGCCCGCCCGGCTTCAGATCGGCGATCACCGGCGTGCGCGCGGCGATGGCGTCGAAGTCGTCGAGCGCGAGCGGCACGTTCGCCTCGCGCGCGATCGCCAGCAGGTGCAGGACCGCGTTGGTCGAGCCCGCCGTCGCCGCCACCGACGCGATCGCGTTCGCGAGCGACGCGCGCGTGATCAGCTGCGACGGGCGCAGGTTCGACTTCAAGAGCTGCATCACCTGCTCGCCCGCGCGCCGCGCGACGTTTTCTTTTTCCGGATCGGTCGCCGGCACGTCGTTCGCGCCCATCGGCGAGATGCCGAGCACCGTCATCGCCGTCGACATCGTGTTGGCGGTGAACTGTCCGCCGCACGCGCCCGCGCCGGGACACGCGTGGTCCTCGAGATCGCACAGCTCGGCCGGCGACATCTTTCCCGCCGCGCACGCGCCCACCGCCTCGAACACGTCCTGGATGGTCACGTCGCGGCCGTGCCAGCGGCCCGGCATGGTCGGCCCGCCGTACAGCATCAGCGACGGCAGATCGAGCCGCGCCAGCGCCATCACCGTGCCCGGGATCGTCTTGTCGCAACCCGAGAGCGCCACCACCGCGTCGAACGAGTGGCCCATCACCACCAGCTCGATCGAGTCGGCGATCACCTCGCGCGACACCAGCGACGCACGCATGCCGTCGGTGCCCATCGAGATCCCGTCGGAGACGGCGATGGTGTTGAACTCGATCGGCGTGCCGCCGGCCGCGCGCACGCCCTCCTTCACGCGCGCCGCGAGCGCGCGCAGGTGGATGTTGCAGGGCATCACTTCGGTCCAGGTGGAGACGACCGCGACCAGCGGCCGTTCGAGATCGGCGTCGGTGAGGCCGGCGCCTTTGAGCATCGCGCGGGCGGGGGCGCGCGCCGGTCCTTTCTTCACCGCGTCGCTGCGCATCTCGTACTCGCCGGATCCATTGAAACGCTCCTTTTGAAAACTCTTCAAAACCCATTAAAAACAAAACCCCCGCTCCGTTTTCCGGGGCGGGGGCCGTTTGGAATCGAATATCGACTCAGCTCGGCGGCCCGCACCCGGCGCTAATCGCGCCAATGAGTACGAGCCGAAGAATCGGCAGGAGCGAGAGTCCGACGAACGAATTCTCCGTCGGTGGCGGGGCCGCGCTGAATCGCTCCTGAGTCACGTCGCGTAGCATAGCGCCCTAGCGCAGGGCGTCAAGCAAACTTGTTTTGAAATGGTTCGAATTAACAAACCGGAAATAATCGATCATATAAATGGGCCGTAATCGATATATTCAATAATCGTTTGTAATCGAATTCGCAAAAATAGCGGGCGCCGCGATCAGCTTTGCTGGTAGGCGTTGGTCTTCGAGCGCGCGACGTCGGCGGCGGGCTCGGCGGCGAGCTCGGCCTCGACCCACAGCGCGACCGCCTTCTCGCCGGCGGAGAGGCCGTGCTTGTTGACGATCGCGTCGATGGCCTCTTCGAACGCGCCGCAGTCGGCGTAGCGCGCGTCGCGCTCGTAGGCGAGCGCCTTGAAGATGACGTCGTCGAGCTCGGGCGGCAGCTCGGGGCGCACGGTCGCCAGCTTCGGCAGGTGCGGCCAGCCTTCGCGCCCGCGCTGCGCCAGCATCGCGAGGTCGAGGTTGATGGCGGTGCCCGAGAGCAGCTCGTAGGCGATCGCGCCGACGGCGTAGAGATCGGCGCGGCGATCCACCGCTTCGCCGAGGCGGTGCTCGGGCGCCATGTACTCGCGCGTGCCCTTGACCATGCCCACGTCGGTCTTCTTGACGCGGCTGAGCTGGTTCGCCTTGGCGATCCCGAAGTCGCCGACTTTCACCGCGCCGTTCTTCGCGACGAAGACGTTGGCGCTCTTGACGTCGCGGTGCACGATCTCAAGCGACTTGCCGTCGGCGTCGACGGCGGTGTGCGCGGCGTGCAGCCCGTCGCAGATCTTGCGCAGGATGAACAGCGCCACCTTGACCGGCACCTGCGCGCCGCGCGCGCGCGCCGCGTTGAGCAGCCGCTCGAGATCGGCGCCGTCGATGTACTCCATGGCGATGAAGTAGTCGTCGCCGGCGCGGCCGAGATCGGAGATCTGCACGATGTTCGGGTGCGTGAGCCGCGAGGCGAGCTTGGCCTCGTCGAGAAAGTGCTCGACGATCTCCTCCTGCCTGGCGAGCGACGCGTGCATGACCTTGAGCGCGAATAATTTTTCGAAGCCGGCCTCGCCGGTGGCGCGCGCCAGGTACACCTCGGCCATGCCGCCCGATCCGAGCTGCTTGAGCACGGTGAAGCGGCCGATCTGCTTCTGCCCGCTCGCCGCGATCGCCGACGGCGGCGTCGACGCGGCGGCCAGCTCGGTGCGCCCGGTGCCCGACACTTCGGCCGGCGCCGCTTGCTTGGGACGGCCGCGGCTCCACAGGATCGCGGCGATGAGCAGGCCGAGCAGCGCCACGCCGCCGGCCGCGCCGCGCAAGATCGTCGGATCGGCGCCGCTCACCGTCGGGACGATCAGCACCGCGCCCTTGCCCGGCTCGCTCTCGAGCGGCACCGACGTCGTCGCCGCGCCGCCGAGCGGGCGCGCGCCGAGGGCCAGCGACTGCCCGCTCACGTCGAGCCGCGCGCCGGCGCCGAGCGCGTCGAGCTTCGCGGCGATCGCCTGCACGTCGACGGGCCACGACACCGCGACCGCGCCCAGCAGCTCGTCGGCGCGATCCTTCGGCACCACGGTCGCGACCTCGGTCAGCATCAGCTTGCCGTTCACCAGCGAGAGGCGGAAGCCGACGCGATCGATCGGCATCGCCGGCGCGCCGTCGGGCAATTGCAACAGCACCGTCGGCGCGCCGCCTTTTTTCGGCAGCTGGCCGATGCTGATGATCTCGCCCGGCCGCGTGCGGAACGCCAGCTCGTCGGAGGTGAGATCGCGCACCGTGCGCTCGTCGGTCGACACCGCGGCGGCGAGGCGCGGCAGATCGGCGAGCGTCGACGCGCGCGAGTGCACGCCGGCCGCCGCTTCGCGCAAGCGTCCGTCGAGGTCGGCGGCGATCGCTTTTCCGTCGACGCCCGGCCCGCGCGAATTGGACGCGAGGTACAGCGCCGCGCCGCCGCCGAGGCCCACGAGCGCGACGACGACGCTAAGGGTTCTTGCCACGCGGCGCTCCGAACTTGTCGGTGCCCGGCCCCGACGGCGCGTCGGCGGCCAGCTTGATCGTGATGGTGTTGTCCTCGGGCTTGACCACCACGTCCTGCGTCGCCGGCTGCGTCGAGCTCTCGCTCCACGCGCGCAGCTTGTACTTGCCCGGCTCGAGGCTGCGAAACTTGAAGTTGCCCTTCGCGTCGGTGACCGCGTAGTGCGGCGCCGACACCACCACGATGTACGCCGCCATGTTCGCGTGCAGGTTGCAGCCGAGGCGCACGATGCCCTCTTTGTCGAACGTCATCTCGCGCGCCTGGCCGTTCTTGTAGATGCCGAGATCGAACGCCTTCGGCTCCGAGCGCGAGAAGACGTTGTGAAACACGGCGTCGAAGTTGGGGAACGACACCGTCGAGCCGACTGGCACCGCCAGCAGGCGCGGCGCGAACTGGCGGTTGCGCTGCTCCATCACGCGCTGCTTCGCCGGCCGGTGCTTGAACTTTCCCGACGCGGGCTCGAGCATGATCACGCCGAGCCCCTCGAGCGGCGCCTTGCCTTCGAGCTCGAGCTTGCCCGAGAGCGATCCTTTTTTCGGCTTCTCGTCGGGCTGATCCTCGTCGGAGGAGCCGACGACCGCGGGCTGCGGCGGCGTGTCTTTCGGGAGCTGCTTGAGCGGCGTGGTGATGCGCGGCGGCGCGCCTTCGCGGAACAGCGGCGCCAATTCGGCGAGCGCGTCGGGGCCGACGATCAACTCGGCGGAGCTGAAGAGCTGCTCGGCGAACGACTTGTTGCCGCGCGCGCGCGCCGCGTTGGCTTTTTCGAGGAGCGAGCCGGCTTCCTTGAGCGCGCCGACTTTCTCCGCCACCGGATCGGGCGTCGCCGCCGTCGCTGCGGGCGTGGCGGGCGGCGGCTCGGCGTGCGCCGAGCCCAGGACGAGGACGAGCGAGAGGCCGACAGACGCGCGCATGCGGGCGCTATCGTACCACGCGCCTCTCATTAATGATTAGTGCCCCACGATGTCCGGCTTCATCGGGGCGAGCGCGCCGATGAGCTCGCCCTGCTCCTGCGCCGGCACCTTGAACTGATCGAGCGCGCCCTTCAGATCGCCCACCAGCGCGCCGAACTCCTCGTCGGTGATGTTCATGCCGGTGTGCGCGGTCTTCATGTCCTTGCCGGTGTACTTGCACGGCCCGCCCGACGCCTCGCAGATCTGATCGACCAGCATCTGCTTGAGGTGCGGAATGTCGGCGTTGGCGAAGCGCGCGTTGATCTTGTCGTCCTTGGACACGCGCGTCACGAACTCGCCGACGACGGCGGTGATGGCGTCCTTGCCGCCGAGGCGTTCGTAGAGCGACTTCTGCGCGGCGGGCGTGGTGCCGCCCTTCGACTCGGGAGCGGAAGATGCGCAGGCGGCGAGCAAGAGGGCGCTGAGGGCGATTGTTCGCATGGCTCACTCCTCGGGTGACGAGAAATTTACGAGCGCCGAATCATTTCGGATCTGGCGGATAAACACAAATTTCGTCAGGCCACTTCGATGGTCGCGCCTTCGCCGCCGACGGTGAGCGCCGGCGCGTCGGGCTCGGCGGGGCCGACGCGCACGGCGACGTAGAGATCGCCGTTGAGCCAGAGCGGGCGGCGCAGCTTGTGCTGCTCGAACAAGAGGCGCGCCGGCGCGCTCGACGCCTGCGCGGGGATCGCGGGCGCGGCGTCGAGGCGAAGCGGCAGGCGCGTGCGCGCGGCCAGGTTGATCGCCAGCGCCAGGCGCAGCGCCGCGCGATCGCCATCGAGCACCGGCGCCACCGCCGCGGCCGCCGGCAACTCGGCGCCGGCCACCGTCACCAGCGCGCGCGTTTCGGTGGCGAGCGCGCGCCTGAGCGCCGGCGGCGTCCACGCGCCGACGATCGACAGCTCGCAATTCTCCGCCTCGGCGAGCCGCGCGGCGGCGGCGGCGCGCTCGCGTTCGAACGCGTAGCACAGCACGCACGGCAGCGAGTCGGTGGTCGCGCCCGCCACGCGCGAGCCGCGCAGGTACGCGCGCCGCCGCGCCACGGTGTGCGCCCCGCCGCCGCTCTCCGACGGCGGATCGAGAAAGTAGCCGAGCGCCACGCCGCTGGTCGGCGTCGACAGCGCGCGCGCGATCGCCAGGAGCGCGAAGTCGCGCGCCGGCTCGAAGATCGGCAGCGCCAGGCGCAGCGACGAGGCGGCGAACAGATCGGTCTTGCCCGCGTCGGCCAGGCCGAGCCACGTGAACTGCTCGCTCACGCGATCGAGGTTGCGCCGCGCGCGCCCGTAGCCGGGATCGAAGCCGAACGCCGCGCGATACGCCTGCGTCGCCGCGCCGAAGTCGCCGCCGAGCTCGAGCGCCAGGCCGTAGAGGTTCATCGCCTCGGCGTCGAGCGGATTTCCGCCGAGGGCGCTGCGGAGGTGCGCCCGCGCGGCGTCGAGCGCGCCCGCCTCCAGGCTCGACTTGGCCAGCTCGACGCGCCCGTGAAAATCGACCGCGGCGTCCGACTCGCGGCGCGCCAGCACGCGGGCGAGCGCGGCCCTGAGCTGCACCAGCTCGAACGGCTTGAGCAGCACGTCGGCGGCGCCGGCGTGAAACGCGGCCAGCACGTCGGCGGGCCGCTCGCCCTCGCCCAGCACCAGCACCGGCAGCGACGGGATTTGCAGCTTGAGCGCCTCGAGCAGCTCGATGCCCGACATCGCGCCCGGCAGCCGCGCCTCGAGGATCGCCACCGCGAACACGCGATCGCCGATCGCGGAGAGCGCCTCGTCGGCGCTCGCCACCGCCGTCGGCTCGAGGCCGAGCGTCTCGAGCGCCATCGACACCACGCTGCGCGTCGGCGCGTCGTGCTCGACGAGCAGCGCCGGCGCCGCCTGCCGCGTCACTTGCGCTCCTCCTTGGCGCCGGCACCGACGAGGTAGACGTCGATCTCGGGCGCGAGCCGCATGAACTCGTCGACCGGCCCCGAGCGGCGGAACAGCCCGCGCTTGCCCGACGGCCGCCCGAACACGACGTGGGTCACCCGCTCGCGGCGCGCGAACTCGGCGAGCGCGGGCGCCACGCGCGGCGCGGCCAGCTTCTCGATGCGCGCGCCGAGCGAGCGCGCGAACTCCAGATTGTCGGAGAGGTGGCGCAGCGCCTCGGCGGAGATGCGCTCGGCCGACTCGTCGGGCGTCTCGACGTGCAGGAGCAGCCACTCGGCGTTGAGCTTGCCGGCCAGGCGCGAGCCGCGGCGGATCAGGCGGCGCGCGTCGGTGGGGATGGAACTGAGCGCCACCAGCACCCGCTCGACGCGCGTCGCCGACGGCGGCGGGGTCGGCTCGGGCGCGCCGCCAGACGCGTCGGGCGGGCTGGGCGCGCGGCGGCCCGCGGCGTCGGCCACCTCGCGCAGCGCGATCTCGCGCAGCGACGCCAGGTTCTCGTCGCGGAAAAAATTCGCCAGCGCGCGCTCGACTTTTTCCGGCGCGTAGATCTTGCCCGCGCGCAGCCGCTCCTGCAGATCCTCGGGCGACACGTCGACCGACACCACCTCGTCGGCCGCGCGCAAAAGCGCGTCGGGCACCGTCTCGCGCACCTCGACGCCGGTGGCGCGCTGCACCAGGTCGTTGAGCGACTCGAGGTGCTGCACGTTCATCGCCGTGATCACGTGGATGCCGGCGGCCAGCAGCTCCTCGACGTCCTGGTAGCGCTTGTCGTGCCGCGACGCGCCCGGCAGGTTGGTGTGCGCCAGCTCGTCGACGATCGCCACCTGCGGCCGGCGGCGCACCACCGCGTCCACGTCGAGCTCGGGCAAGAGCACGCCGCGATACAGCACCTGCTTGCGCGGCACCACCTCGAGATCGGCGATCTGCTCCTCGGTCTCCGCGCGCCCGTGCGTCTCGACGAACGCCACCACCACATCGACCTGGTTGCGCCGCAAGCGGTGCGCCTCGCGAAGCATCTGGTACGTCTTGCCGACGCCCGCCGCCATGCCGAGATAGACCTTGAGCCGGCCGCGCGTCTCTTTGCGCACCAGCCCGAGGAAATACTCGGCGGGCTTGCGTTCGTCGTCGGCGGGCGAAGGCGCCATCGGGCGCATCTTAGCCGCGAATCGCGATCAGTTCTGTAGCTGCGTCTTGCGCGCCGGCGTCTCGACCTCGCCGTAGACCAGCGCGCGGACGCGGTCGAGCAGGCGATCGAGCGGGCACGGCTTGGTGAAGAACGCGTCGCAGCCCGACTCGCGCGCGATGTCGGCGAGGTCCTCGTGCGCGGTGACGGCGACGATCGGGATGTGGCTGGTGCGCTCGTCCTGCTTGAGCAGCTTGGCCGCCTCGCAGCCGCCCATGCGCGGCAGCGACAGGTCCATCAGGATGGCGTCGGGCAGGAGGCGCACGGCGCTGTCGATGGCGTCGATGCCGTTGCAGGCGCCGACCACGCGAAAGCCGGCGTCGGCGAGGAACTGCGAGAACAGATCGTACGCCTCCTCCAGGTCCTCGACGACCAGGAGCAGCGGAGGCAGATCCACGTCAGGCGGCTCGTCCATCTCGCCGACATACAGTGGTCACCGGAGGACCGAGGTCAAGTGGCCATTCGTTTCAGCGGCAGGCGGAAGTAGAAACGGCTGCCGCGGCCCGGCTCGCTCTCGACGCCGATCACCCCGCCGTGCGCCTCGACGATCTCGCGCGCGATGTAGAGCCCGAGCCCGGCGAACCCCACCTGCGCGCCCGGCGCCGAGCGCTGCGAAAATTTTTCGAAGATGCGCGCCTGCGCCTCGGGCGCAATGCCCGGCCCGGTGTCGGAGACCTCGAACAGCAGGCTGCCCGAGTCGACGCGCACGCGCACGTCGATGCGGCCGCCCGGCGGCGTGTAGCGGAGCGCGTTGCCGCACAGGTTGGTGAGCACCCAGGGCAGCTTGTTGGGATCCGCCTGCACCGACGGCAAATCGTCCGCGAGCTCGAGGCGCAGCTCGATCTTGCGCTCGCGCGCCTGCAGCTCGAACGGCGCGAGCGCCGAGCGCACCAGCAGCGCGGTCTCGATCGGCTCCTTGGCCAGCTCGACGCCGGCGAGCTGCGCGCGCGCCATCTCGTGCAGGTTGTCGGAGAGCTGCTTGAGGCGCGAGACGTCGCCGCGCAGGATGTCGACGATCTGGCGCTGCCGATCGTCGAGGTTGGCGGCGCCTTCGCCGAGCAGGCCGATGGCCATCACCGCCGACGTGAGCGGCGTGCGCAATTCGTGCGTGAGCTTGGCGACCAGCTCGCCGCGATCGCGCTCGCCGCGGCGGATCTCGGTCACGTCGCGCAGGACGATCACGGTGCCGACGGGGCGGCCGGCGCCGTCGGCGGCGCGCGCGCTCGACAGCGAGTAGAGGCGGCCGCCGGCGGCGACGTCGGCGGCGAGCCCGCCCGGCTGCGCGGCCACGCGGCGCACCACCTCGACCATCGCCGGCTCGCCCGAGAGCGCGTCGAGCGGCGTGCCGTCGAGCGGGCGCGCGTCGCCGGCGCCGAGCGCGCGCTGCGCCACCTGGTTGTGCAGCCGCACCGCGCCGCCCTCGATCACCAGGATGCCCTCGCTCATCGACGCCACGAACGCCTCGAGCTTGGCCTTCTCGGCGATCAGCTGATCGAGGCTGGAGCGCTCGTAGGCCTCGAGCCGCTCGGCGAGGCCGTTGAACTCGCGCGCCAGCGTGCGCGCCTCGTCGTAGTCGCCCTCGGTGAGGCGCGGGTACGGGCCGCGCTCGCCGAGGTTGGCCACCGCGCCGGCGAGATCGCGCAGCGGCCGCGAGATGTCGTCGGCGGCGCGCGACGCGATGGTGACGCCGGCCACGAGCGCTATGGCTAAAAGGGCCAGGATCGACAATTTGAGGCGATCCGCCAATTGCGCGGCCGCGCGGTCCTTGCGCAGGATCGCCTCCTCGTTGATCGAGAAGATGCGCCGCACGCGCTCCTGCACGCCGCGGAGCTGCGCGGGCGAGGGCGCGGCGCCGAGCGCGGTGAACTCGCGGCGCAGCGCCTCGGACGCCTCACGCTCGCCCGGCTCGGTGAGGTCGTGCTCCTCGTCGGTGAGCGCGCGGTCGAAGCGCTCGCGCGCGGCGGCGTCGCGCCCGTCGAGCGCGAGCAGGCCGAGCGCGCGATCCATCTCCTCGGTGTCCTGGATCGAGCGGAAGTTGTCGGCGAGGATGCGCGGCGGCAGCCCGGCCAGCGAGCGCACCTCGAACAGCACCACCACCGCCGTCGCGCCGATCAGCCCGAACGCGATCAGGTGGCCGCGCAGGAGGCGACTGCGCAGCGTCATCGTCGTGGCCATGGGCGCGCAGCCTATCAGGGCGTGACGCGGGCGTCGAAGGCGGCGGTCTCGACGCGGCCGCGGCGCTTCACCTGCACGAAGATGCGGTAGTCGCCGGGGCTGGGGAAGCCGTAGGGAAAGCCAATCTCCGACGGGATCGCACCGCCCATATGATGATGGTGCGCGGACGGATCGGCGAGCGCGAGCTGCGCCATCGGCACCGAGCCCGACGGGTGGACGTGCGCGAACACGCCGAAGTCGCGGCGCACGAACGCGGCGTGGCCGAGCATGCCCATGTACAGCTCGAGGTCGCCCGCGGGGCGGCCGGCCGCGTCCTCGACGCGAAATTGGAAGATGGTCGGGCGGCGCGCGGTGAGCGGGCCCGGGTCGCGCTGCCAGATCATGCGCGCGCCGTCGGAGAGCTGCGCAACCGTTCGGTTGCTCTCGCCGTCGAGCGGCGGCGCCTGGCCGGCGGCGTCGTCGCCTTCGAGCGGCGCGCCGGCGATGTCCGAGGCGAGGTCGAGCGTGGCCACCAGCGTCTCGGCCACGCCCGAGCGGTGCACCACGTCGGCGAATAATTGATAGCGGCCGCGCGGCATCGCCGGCAGCGCCTGCGCGAACACGCCCGGCTCGCGCTGCACCGGGTGCAGGTGCCACACGCGCTCGAGCGACGGCGCGCCGAGCACGAACAGGTGCATCAGGTGATCGTGGTCGGGCAAGAGATCGTCGACGCCGCGCGAGCGCAGCCAGCCGGGATCGTGCAGGCGCAATTCGAGCTGGTTGCCGTCGACGGTGGCGGCGAGCGCGAGCGGCTTGTAGACGTAGCCGGCGTACTCGGCGGCCTCGGCGCGCCACCACTCGGCGCCGCCGGCGATCGCGGCGGCGACGGCGAGCGCGGCGAAGATCATGGTGCGGCGCGCGCGCGCGAGCGTGGCCGCGTCGGGCTCGACGCCCGGCTCGAGCGCGCCCTCGCGCCGGTTGGCGCCGACGATCGAGACCGCCGCGAACGCGAGCAGCGCGAGCAGCGCCGCCAGCGAAACGCCGAGCGCGGCCTGCATGCCCTTGGTGCGCTTCGGCAGCGTCGGCACCGGCACCGCCAGCTCGCCCGAGCCGCGCGCGCCGTCGGCGGTGACGCGCACCTGCCACGCGCCCGCGGTCATCATCCACAGGTGGCCGGTGTAGAGCTGCGGATCCTCCGCCAGCCGCGCCGCCACGTCGGGCGTGGGCGCAAAGCGCGCGCCTTCGCCGGTCAATTCGAGCGGCACGATGCGGATGCGCTCGACGTCGGGCGCGCTCGCGCGGATCTGCACCTCGGCCACGCCCGGGATCACGTCGGGCGGGCGCACGGTGACGAACAGCTTGTACGGGCCGGCGTCGCCCTCGAAGAAGACGTCGTCGGAGCCGACGTGCGCCGACGCGGGCGCACACGCGAGCAGCACCAGCGCGAAGGCGAGCGCGCGCTTCATCGGCGCAGCTTTCCGAGCGCGTCGGCCCACCACAGCGCCAGCCGCGCCGAGATCAGCGACACCGCGAAGCCGAGCCCGAGCTGGTAGAAAAACAACAGCCGCGTCGGCTCGAGCGGGTGGAACGCGTGGCGGAACTCGGCCCACGTGCGACGCGAGTTGTAGTCGTGATAGCCCGAGCCGAAGAACCAGTTCTCCGCCGCCGGCGTGATCAGGAACGACGCCAGGTTCCACTCCGCGACGAGAAACGACACGAAGTAGATCGCGCCCGCCGCGAACGCGCGCAGCCACGGCGATCGATCCTTCAGCCGCGCGTCGGCGAGATCGATCAGGAGCGCGGGCACGATCACCGCGAGCGGAAAGCCGGGCGGGATGAGGTGCGTGACCTGCACGTAGACCGGCCCGAGCTTGGGCGTCGCCGGCACGAACGGAAACAGCCACAGGAGCGCCAGGTACACCGCGCTGTACACGCCGGCGATCGCGGTGGCGCCCCAGCGCGAGCCCGACGCGCGGCCGAAGCCGATCAGCACCAGCGGCACGCCGAGCGCGAGCACGCGGTACGGTGTCGCCGAGTGCAGCACCGCGCGGCTCGTGTACTCCATGACGAACGTGAGCACCAGCGACAGGATCAGCCCGCTCAAGTAAAGGAACAGCACGCGCGGCGCGGCGCGCTCGGGCGAACGGTTGCGCGCGGCGCCGACGAGCAGGAGCGAGCCGAGGCACACGCAGAAGATGCCGATGGCGAGCAGCGTGTGCGGCGGGCTCAAGATGCGCACGTCGAGCCCGTAGGCGTTGTGCCACCAGTCGTCGAACGGCGCCGACGCGATCATCGCCACGCCGCCCCACGCCGCGGTGAACGCGCCGAGCGGCCCGCGAAAGCCCCACACGCGCACCGACGCCGCGCGCGCCGCCTGCGAGCCGCCGAACGTCGTCGAGAAGATCAAATACACCGACGAGAGCGCCGCCAGGATCCCGCCGAGGTAGATGGCCACGTGCGGCGGCGACCAGAAGCTGTCGCGGCCGATCGAGCGGTGCCACGCGATGTCCCATTCGATCCCGAGCAGCGTCGCGGTGGTGGCGGCGACCGCGATCCAGATCGGCCAGGAGAGGACGGCGGTGGCGCGCGGCGCGGCGTCGGCGCGAGCGGCGAGGGGCATGGTCGTATCAAGGGTGGACACGGTCGGCATTATTCCCGAGTCAGGAATAATGTCTGTGATCGATTACGCCAGATCGCGTGTTAAAGGACTACTCGAGGTTTTGCGGCGGGAGCAGACGGAGGGAGCGGCGCGCTACATATCGGCGCCGCCGTCGGGAGCCCCGGCGGCCGCGGCGCAGGTCCCCGCCTTCCACTTACCGTAGACGGTCGTGAAGAAGGTGGTGAGCGCGGTGAGGCGCGCGGTGTTGAGCGTGTACGCCGGGTGCCCGGTCTCCATGCCGCGATCCTTGAAGCGATCCGCCGGCACGATGTCCTTGAAGGTCCCGTCGACGTTCACGTCCGCGAGCGCGAACTTCATGATGTACGGCATCTTCTTGATCGCCGCGAAGTTCGCGTTCGGATCCGCCGAGAGCAGCACGTAGTCGCCCGTCTGGTGGCACGAGGTGCAGGGGCCGCTGTTGTT
>DASREC010000234.1:0-2620 GCA_035652295.1 Polyangia bacterium | reverse complement strand
GCGACTGGGCCAGCCGGCACCGACCCTCTCCGGAGGCGAGGCCCAACGGGTGAAGCTGGCCTCCGAGCTCAGCCGGCGGGCGACCGGGCACACCTTTTACATCCTCGACGAGCCGACCACCGGCTTGCACTTCGACGACATCAAGCAGCTCCTCGCCGTGCTCACGCAATTGATCGAGCAGGGCAACACGGTGATCGTCATCGAGCACAACCTCGACGTGGTGAAGACCGCCGACTACGTGATCGATCTCGGGCCCGAAGGCGGCGACGGCGGCGGACAGGTGGTGGCGTCGGGCACGCCCGAGGACATCGCCAAGGCGAGCGCGTCGTATACCGGCGCGTATCTGAAAAAGGCGATGGAGCGCCGCTGATGCGATCGCTCCTGCTCGGCGCGCTGCTGGCGGCCGGGTGCAACGCGCCCGAGAACCCACTCATCCTCGAGATCTTCGTCGACCAGACGGCCGCGCCGCCGACGGTGCTGATGGTGAGCGTGTTCGACGCGCACGGCACCATCGTCGACGCCGCGCCGGTGCCGGTGTCGTCGCTCGGCTCGAACCTGCTGCTCGGCGGGCTGCCGCCCGATCGCGTGCTGCGCATCGCGATGGTGGGCGGGCCGGTGCACGTGCTCGGCGGCACCACCACCGAGATCCCGAGCGGCGCGCAGGCCGACGCCAACATCCTCTTGTCGCCGCTGACGCCCGACGCCGATCACGACGACGTGCCCGACGCGATCGACGACTGCCCGACGGTGTTCAACCCGGACCAGTCGGACAGCGACGGGGACGGCATCGGCGACGCCTGCGTGGGCCTCGATATGTCTGTCATCGACGCTGCTCTCCGCGATTAATCTTGCGAGAGGTTGCTGACGGTTGGTCGCCTAAATGTTAGGATGACTACAAACGCGGGTGGTGCATGGCCCAAGACGAGAAACGGGCGCTCTGGTACATCAAGAAGATTCCTCTCTTTCAGGACGTCTCGCACGAGACCGTCCATCGGTTGGTGCAGGCCGTCGAGCTCAAGGAGGTGCGCCGCCGCCAGGTGGTGTACCTCCCGGGCGATCCCGGCCAGTCGGTGTTCTTCGTCAACGGCGGGCGCGTGAAGATCTCCAAGGTCACGCGCGACGGCAAGGAGCTCACGCTCGCGTACCGCGGGCCGGGCGACATCTTCGGCGAGCTGGTGATGATCGACGGCGGGCCGCGCGAGGAGATGGCCGAGGCGATGGAGAACGCGCTCATCTCGGAGCTGGAGCGCGGCGAGTTCGAGAAGATCGTGCAGAAGGAAGGGCTGATCGGTTACCGCCTCACCAAGATCGTCGCGCAGCGGCGGCGCGAGGTGGAGAACAAGATCGAGCAGCTCATCTTCAAGGACGTGAACGCCAAGCTCGCCGAGCTGCTGTTGCGGCTCGCCGCCGAGTACGGCATCGAGGACAGCCGCGGCACGCTGGTGTCGCTCAAGATCACGCACCAGGAGATGGCCAACCTCATCGGCTCGACGCGCGAGACGGTGTCGCTCACGCTCTCGCAGTTCAAGCGCAAGGGGCTGATCCAGACCGAGGGGCGCAAGGTGATCCTCGCCGATCGCGAGGGGCTGCGAGCGCTCGCGTAAGATGCGGGTGCGGATCGGCGAATTGCTGATCCAGGCCGGCGCGCTCACGCGCGACCAGCTCGGCGAGGCGCTCCGGCACCAGGCGCGCGAAGGCGGGCGGCTCGGCTCCAGCCTGATCGCGCTCGGGCTCGTCGACGAGAAGCGGCTGTGCACGGTGCTGGCGTCGCAGCTGCGCCTCCCGGCGGTGAGCGCCGAGCAGCTCGAGCGCGTGTCGCCGGAGACGGTGGGGCGGCTGCCGCCCGACGTGGCGCGGCGGCTGCGCGCGGTGCCGGTGCGCGAGGACGCGGGAAAATTGTGGGTGGCGCTGGCGGAGCCGACCGATCCGGCGATCATCGACGAGCTGTGGCGCGCGAGCGGGATGCCGGTGCGCGCGATGGTGGCGCCCGAGCGCGTGGTGCTCGAGGCGATCGATCGCATGTACGGCGCCGTGGCGCCGGCGCGCGAGCCGGAGAGCGTGGCGCTGTTCGGCGCGGCGGAGCTGAAGTCGGGGCCGCTCGCGCCGTCGGCGCCGCTGCCGGTGGTCGGGCTCGACGAGATGACCGGGTTTCTCGACGAGGCGCCGCGCCCGCAGCCGCGGCGCTCGGCGCGGCCGATGTCGCGCGAGCAGCTCATCCAGCGCTTCGCGGCGGCGACGCAGGACGAGGCGATCCTCGGCGCGGCGCTGGAGTTCGTCGCGCAGCACGCGGGGGGCGCGGCGCTGTTCCTGCTTCGCTCGGGCGAGCTGCGCGGCTTCAACGCCATCGGGCTCGACCTCGCGGTCACGCGCCGCATGCGCGCGCCGATCGACGAGCTGCCGCTGGTGGCGCAGGCGTGCGCGTCGGGCGAGGTCTACACCGGCATCATCGCGCCGCCGTCGTTCGGGCGGCTGGCCGAGCCGCTCGGCGTGACCGGCGAGCTGATGGTGGTGCTGGTGCCGGTGCGCGTCGGGCGGCGCGCGGTCGGCTGCATCATCGGCGTCGACCTGGCGTCGTCGGCGCTCAATCATCGCGACGATCTCGAGGCGCTCGCGATCAAGA
>DASREC010000233.1:0-7502 GCA_035652295.1 Polyangia bacterium | reverse complement strand
TCGACGGGAAATGCAGGTGCGCGATCTTGGTGACCGCGTGGCGCACCTGATCGTCGATCACGCCTTCGGTCAGATCGCCGCCGCACAGGTGCGCCAGCGGCGTAGTGGTGATCGCCGCCGCCGCGGCGACCGAGAGCAGCTCGAAGCGATCGCCGTACACCACGACCACGTCCGGTTTCAGGCGCGCGAACAGCGCCGCGAAGCCCGCCAGCGCGCGCGCCGCCGCCGCGCCCGCGTCCTCGTCGTCGTCGAGAAACGGCACGCGCGCGGTGAGCGCGAAGCCGTCGCGCTCGAGCTCCGCCACCGTCGCGCCGTGCCGCTCCGACAGGTGCGCGCCGCCCGCGATCAAGAGCGGCGCGAACCGCGCGTCGTGAAACAGATCGTGGATCAGCCAGTACGAAGGTCCGTAGTCAGACCGGCACGTGGTGACGTAGGCGACGCGGATTGCCATTCGAGCACTGGGGCTGTATGACGATACGATGAAACCCGGGCGCGTGCACGTCATCGCCGAGGCCGGCGTGAATCACAACGGGTCGCTCGACCGCGCGCTCGAGCTCATCGACCAGGCCGCGCGCGCGGGCGCCGACTCGGTCAAGTTCCAGACCTTCAAGTCCGAGCACGTGATCAGCCGCCGCGCGCCGAAAGCCGCGTACCAGGAGAAGACCACCGGCACCGGCGAGTCGCAGCTCGACATGGTGCGCAAGCTCGAGCTCGACGCGGCGGCGCACCGGCAGTTGGTCGCGCGCTGCCGCGAGCGCGGCGTGCAGTTCCTGTCGACGCCGTTCGACGTCGGCTCGGTCGCGCTGCTCACCGAGCTCGGCGTGCCGCGGCTCAAGCTGCCGTCGGGCGAGATCACCAACTTGTTGTTGCTTCGCGCGGCGGCGGCCACCGGGCTGCCGATCATCTTGTCGACGGGGATGAGCACGCTCGGCGACATCGAGGCGGCGCTGGCGGTGCTGGCCGCGGGCTGGGGCGCGCCGTTCGCCAGCGACGAGGGGCAGCGCCTCCTGCGCGAGCGGATCATTTTGTTGCACTGCACGACCGAGTACCCGGCGCCGCTAGAGGACGTGAACCTGCGCGCGATGGAGACCATGCGCGCGGCGTTCGGGCTGCCGGTCGGCTACTCCGATCACACCGACGGGATCGCGGTGGCGACGGCGGCGGTGGCGCTGGGCGCGGTGGTGATCGAGAAGCACTTCACGCTCGATCGCAATCTGCCGGGCCCCGACCACAAGGCGTCGCTCGAGCCGCGCGAGCTTCAGGCGATGATCGCGTCCATCCGCGCCGTCGAGCAGGCGCTCGGCCACGCGCTCAAGGCGCCGAGCCCGTCGGAGGCGAAGAACGTCGCGATCGCGCGCAAGAGCCTCACCGCCGCGCGCGCGATCCGCCGCGGCGAGCCGTTCACCGTCGAGAACCTGACCGCCAAGCGGCCCGGCTCGGGGATCTCGCCGATGCGCTTCGACGAGTTTCTCGGGCGGCTCGCGGCGCGCGACTACGAAGAAGACGAGCCGATCGACGCATGAGCTTGCTGGCGCTGATCCCCGCGCGTGGCGGCTCCAAGGGTGTGCGCGGAAAAAACGTCGCGCTGGTCGCGGGACGGCCGCTGATCGCGTGGACCGTCGAGGCGGCGCGCGCGGCGCGGCACGTCGAGCGCGTGGTCGTCACCACCGACTCGCCGGAGATCGCCGAGGCGGCGCGCGCGGCCGGCGCCGAGGTGCCGTTCCTGCGCCCCGACGAGCTGGCGCGCGACGACACGCCCGGCATCGCGCCGGCGCTGCACGCCACCCGCTGGCTCGACGAGCACGAGGCCTATCGCCCCGAGCTGGTCTGCTACCTCCAGCCGACGTCGCCGCTGCGCCGCGCCGAGCACATCGACGCCGCCGTCGAGCTCTTGCGCGAAAAAGCCGCCGACGCCGCGGTCTCGGTCACGCCCGTCGAGCACCACCCGTACTGGACCAAGCGCCTCGCCCCCGACGGGCGGCTCTCGGACTTCCTCACCCCCGATCCGCCGATCACGCGCCGCCAGGACCTGCCGCCGCTGTACGCGCTCAACGGCGCGCTCTACCTGGTGCGCCGCGCGGTGCTGCTCGCCGACGAGACGCTGTTCCCGCCGAACACCGTCGGCTACGTCATGACGCCGCGCGACTCGCTCGACGTCGACACGCCCTTCGACCTCGAGCTGGCCGACCTGCTCCTGCGCGCCCGCGCGGGTTGACCGACGGGGGAGCACCGACTAGGTTTGAACGCAACCGGCCGCGCGGGAACCTACGTAAGAGGATCATCAGATGGACGGCAGCAGCTTCGATCCGGTGTGGGAGGAGATCTTTCGCACGCAGGAGTGGGGAAAGTATCCCGACGCGTACGTGATCCGGTTCGTGGCGCGCGGCTTCTACAAGGCGGCCGATCGGCGCAAGGTGCGGCTGCTCGACCTCGGCTCGGGGCCGGGCGCGACCGCGTGGTATTTGGCGCGCGAAGGGTTTTCGGTCTCGGCGATCGACGGCTCGGCGACGGCGATCGAGCGGCTCGGCAAGCGGCTGGCGGCCGAGCACCTGGAGGCGGACGCGCGCGTCGGCGACGTGGGACGGCTGCCGTGGGGCGACGGCACGTTCGACGCGGTGATCGACAACGCGTGCCTGTGCTGCAACCCGTGGGCGAGCGCGCTCGCGATCGTCGGCGAGGTGCACCGCGTGCTCAAGCCGGGCGGGCAATTTTTCTCGTCGAACTTCAGCGACCGCACGCACGGCTACGGCCTCGGGCGCCAGGTCGAGCCGGGCGGGTTCGCCGACATCCCGAGCGGGCCGCTCGCCGGCAAGGGCTTCAACCGCTTTCTCGGCCGCGCGCAGATCGATCAGCTCTACGCCGCGTTCGCGCAGCGCTCGGTCGAGCGGCTGCTGTTCACCACCGACGAGCTGCAGCACGAGATCGAGCTGTGGAACGTCACCTGCCGCAAGGCCGCCTGATGCCGCTCACGCGCGCCGAGCGCATGCAGCTCTCGACGGTGCGCGCCGGCGCCACGCTGCGCGACGCCATGCTGGCGCTGGAGAGCGGCGGCACCGAGGTGACGCTGGTGGTGGGCGGCGATCGCCAGCTCGTCGGCATCGTCACCGACGGCGATCTGCGGCGCGCGCTCCTGCGCGGCGCGACGCTCGACACGTCGATCGACGGGTTCGTCAACGCGCGCTTCGTCTCGGTCGGGCCGGCGGCGGCGCGCACCGAGGTGCTCGACCAGATGCAGGCGCGGCGCATCGGGCAGATCCCGATCGTCGACGACGACGGCACGCTGGTCGGGCTGCACCTGATGCACGACGTGCTGGGCACGCCCGAGCGCGCCAACTGGGCGGTGATCATGGCCGGCGGACGCGGCACGCGCCTGGCGCCGCTCACCGAGAACGTCCCCAAGCCGATGCTGCGCGTCGCCGGGCGGCCGATCCTCGAGCGGCTGGTGCTGCACGCCGTCGGCTTCGGCATCCGCCGCCTGTTCCTCGCCATCAATTATCTCGGCAGCGTCGTCGAGGAGCACTTCGGCGACGGGGCGCGCTTCGGCTGCCGCATCGAGTACCTGCGCGAGCCGCGCGCGCTCGGCACCGGCGGCGCGCTGTCGCTTTTGCCCGAGCCGGCGCGCGAGCCGCTCCTGGTGATGAACGGCGATCTCGTCACGCAGGCGAACCTCGGCGCGATGCTCGACGCGCACGCGCACGGCGGCCACGCGGCGACGCTGGGCGTGCGCCGCTACTTCCACACCGTGCCGTTCGGCTGCGTCGAGATCGAGAGCGGCCGCGTGCGCGCGATGGAGGAGAAGCCGACGCTCACGCGGCTGGTCAACGCCGGCATCTACGTGCTCGGCCCGCAGGTGGTCGGGCGCGTGGTGCGCGACACCGAGCTGGCGCTGCCGTCGCTGCTCGACGACTGCCTGCAGCGCGGCGAGAGCGTGAGCGCGTTCGAGATCGAGGACGACTGGATCGACGTCGGGCAGCGCGAGCAGCTCGCCCAGGCGCGCGGGAGATCGGCGTGACGTCGCTGGCGGGAAAGTCGGTGCTGGTGACCGGCGCCGACGGGTTCATCGGCAGCCACCTGACCGAGGCGCTGGTGGCGGCGGGCGCCAAGGTGCGCGCGTTCTGCCTCTACAACTCGCAAGGGTCGCTCGGCTGGCTCGACACCGTGCCGCGCGAGACGCGCGCCGCGCTCGACCTCAAGCTCGGCGACGTGCGCGACGCGCGCTTCGTCGAGGAGGCGTGCCGCGAGGTGGAGATCGTGTTCCACCTGGCGGCGCTGATCGCGATCCCCTACTCGTACGTCGCCGCCGAGTCGTTCGTCGACACCAACGTGCGCGGCACGCTCAACGTGCTCGAGGCGGCGCGGCGCGCGCGGCCGATGCGTGTGGTGCATACTTCCACGAGCGAGGTCTACGGCACGCCCGCGTCGCTGCCGATCCGCGAGACCCACCCGCTCAACGCGCAGTCGCCCTACGCCGCGACCAAGGTCGCCGCCGATCAGCTCGCGCTGTCGTTTCACGCCACGTACGAAGTGCCGGTGACGATCCTGCGGCCGTTCAACACCTTCGGGCCGCGGCAGTCGACGCGCGCGGTGCTGCCGACGATCCTCCTGCAGCTGCTCTCGGGCCGGCGCGAGATCGAGCTCGGCCGGCTCGACACGCGGCGCGACCTCACGTTCGTCAGCGACACCGTCGACGGCTTCTTGCGCGCGGCGACCACGCCCGGCGTCGAGGGGCAGACCATCCAGCTCGGCACCGGGCGCGCGGTGTCGATCGGCGAGCTGTTCGAGGCGTCGTGCCGCGCGCTCGGCGTGCAGGCGCAGCCGAAGCAGGATCCGCGGCGCGTGCGCCCCGACGCCAGCGAGGTGCTGGTGCTCGAGTCGGACCCGTCGCTGGCGCGCGAACGGCTCGGCTGGACCCCGCGGGTTTCGCTCGACGATGGCCTGCGGCAAACTGCCGCATGGCTGCGCGAGCACCTCGACGCCTACGATCCGGATCGCTTCCATGTCTGAGCCGCGCGCCATCCCGCTCTCGGTGCCGTGCATCCGCGGAAACGCGCGCGCGTACCTCGACGAGTGCCTGACCACCAACTTCGTCTCGTCGGTGGGGCCGTTCGTCGAGCGGTTCGAGCGCGAGTTCGCCGCCTACGTCGGCGCGCGCCACGCGGTGGCCTGCTCGTCGGGCACCGCGGCGATCCACGTGGCGCTGCGCCTCCTCGGCATCGGCCCCGGCGACGAGGTGCTGGTGCCGACGCTGACCTTCATCGCGTCGGCCAATCCGATCCTCTACGAGCACGCCACGCCGATCCTCGTCGACGCCGAGGAGCAGACGTGGAACCTCGATCCCGAGCTGGTGGTCGAAGAGCTGGCGCGGCGCGCGCGCGCGGGCGAGCGCATGCCGAAGGCGGTGCTGGCGGTGCACCTGCTCGGCCACCCGGCGCGCATCGCCCCGCTCGCCGACGCGTGCGAGCGCCACGGCGTCACGCTGATCGAGGACGCCGCCGAGGCGCTCGGCTCGCGCTACACCGGCGGCACGCACGACGGGCGGCACGTCGGCACCATCGGGCGCATCGGCTGCTTCTCGTTCAACGGCAACAAGATCATCACCACCGGCGGCGGCGGCATGCTCACCACCGACGACGCGCAGCTCGCGCGCCGCGCCAAGCACCTCACCACGCAGGCGCGCCTGCCCGGCCCCGAATATTTTCACGACGAGGTCGGCTACAACTATCGCCTCACCAACTTGCAGGCGGCGCTCGGCGTGGCGCAGCTCGAGCTGCTCGACGAGTTCGTCGCCGCCAAGCGCGCCATCGCCGCGCGCTACGACGCCGCGCTCGCCGCGCTGCCCGGCCTCTCGCCGCCGCCGCGCGCCGCCTGGGCCGCGCCGTCGCTGTGGCTGTACACCGCGCGCCTCGGCGCCGAGCTCGGCCTCGATCGCAAGCAGCTCTTCGCGCGCCTCGCCGCCGCGCGCATCGACACGCGGCCGATCTGGACGCCGCTGCACCTCATGCCGATGTACGCGAACGCGCGCCGGCTGGGCGGCGCGGTCGCCGAGCGGCTGTTCGCCGCGTGCCTGAGCCTGCCGTGCTCCGCCGATCTCGACGAGCGCGACCAGGCGCGCGTGATCGCCGCGCTCGCCGGGGCGGCGCGAGGCTGAGATGGCCAAGAGCTTCCGCGACACCTGGACCGTGACGCGCGGGCCGGACGGCGATCGCGGCGGCCCCGAGCTGGTGGTGCTGGTGCCGCCGACGCAGTCGAACGCGGCCGGGTTCAGCCGCTGCCGCTCGCTGATCGAGCGCGGCGACGACGCGCGCCCGGTGCGGCTGATCGCCGAGGGCGCGACCATCGAGCGCTACTGGCCGTCGTGGGTGGCGCGCGCGCCGCGCTGCTTCCGCATGACCGAGCTCGACGCGTATTTGCCGCGCGACAAGGGGCCGCCGATCGTCGAGGTGACGTCGCAGCTCGAGACCTGGCTCGACCGCGTGCTCGACGGCGTGGCGCCGGGCGTGCGCTCGTCGGCGGTGTTCTGGTCGAGCGCGCTCGATCGCCACCTCGACCAGACGTGCCAGGCGTGGCTGCTGGCGTGCGGCCTCGACGACGCGCACCGCGGCGACGAGCTGACGTGCACGCAGCCGAGCTGGGACTGCTTTCGCTTCTTGCAGGCGCGGCGCGGGATGGCGGTCACGCCCGTCGAGCAGCCGCGCGCGCGGCTGGCGGCGACGGTGCTGGCGATGCAGGCGGCGACGCTCGGCAAGCGCGCGCTCGAGTACGTGCGCGAGCGTCCGGCGCGGCGCGAGCTTCTGCGGCGGCGCGCGCAACACGCCGGCTCGCCGACGCCGCGCGTGTGGATCACGGTGCTCGGCGACTGGCCGCGCGCCAGCCGCCCGGTGCTCGACAAGATCGCGCCGCTGGTGCGCGAGTCGGGCGAGCGGCTCGGCGTGCTCCTGCAGACGTGGCTGCACCCCGGCCTGCGCAACAGCCATAACCAGCCGGCCGATCCGAAGCAGATGCTGCCGACGCTCGACGCGCCCGAGCTCGACGGCATCATCGGCGCGATCGATCAGGGCGTGACCGCCGAGTCGGCGGCGGCGCTGGCGCGCGCGATGATCGAGTCGACCGCGCTGTCGCTGCGCGTGCTCGCGCGCGTGCTGCGCTCGCCGCTCACGCTCAAGCTCGGCGCGCGCACGATCCCGATCCGCCTGGCCGACGCGCAGCTGGCCAAGCTGCTGACGCTCGACGTGCTGCGCGCGCGCGAGGCGCACCACGCGGCGCAGGCGTTCGCGCGCCGCCGGTCGTTCGACGGCGATGGCGATGGCGGCGGCGCGAGCGGGCGCGCCGGCGAGCCGGTGGTGATCCTGCCGCACGCGTCGGCGGTGAACGACCGCGTGCTGGTGCAGCGCTTCGAGCAGCGCGGCGCCGCCACCGTCGAGCTGGTGCACGGCGTGACCGAGCTCAGCTACCAGCTCGGCTCGGGCCGCACGCACACGCGCGTCAAGGCGATGTGGTCGGTG
>DASREC010000232.1:0-8993 GCA_035652295.1 Polyangia bacterium | reverse complement strand
CTCGTCGCTGATGCAAGAAAATAATTCGCGCGCGCGCTTCGCTGAACCCGTTGACAAGCTCGCCGCTGAAGTCGCGTAATACCTTCCGCCCATGTCTCCTCTTCTTCTTCGCGATCAGCTGCTGGGAAGCTCCGCCGCGATGCGCGAGCTGCGCGACCGGGTGATGGAGGCGGCGCAGATCGATCAGCCGCTCCTCATCGAAGGCGAGCGCGGCACCGGACGCGAGCGCGTGGCGCGGCTGCTCCACGAGATCGGCCCGCGCAAGAATCACGACTTCGTGCGCGTCGATCCCGACGAAGAGGACGAGCCGCCGCGCGTCGACGATCAGCTCGCGCGCGCCAACGGCGGCACGCTGCTGGTCAAGGAGATCGCGCACGTCGGGCGCGGGCCGCAGCGAAAGCTTTTGCGCGCGATCCGCCGGCGCGCCGATCGCGGGCGCGAGACCACCGGGCTCACCTTCGACGTGCGCGTGGTGGCGGCGACCGGCGTCGATCTGCAGCGCGCGGTCGCCGACGAGCTGTTCGACGCCGAGCTGTACGAGCGGCTGGGCGCGCTGCGCATCGTGCTGCCGCCGCTGCGCCGCCGTCCGGAAGACGTGCCGGTGCTGCTCGAGCACTTCGGCCGCACCGAGGCGCGCGAGGTCGGGCTCGAGCGGCTGGCGTTCTCCGCGCGCGCGGCCGACAAGTTGCAGGCGTACTCGTGGCCGGGCAACATCGCCGAGCTGCGCGACGTGGTGCGCCGCCTGTGTCTGCGCCGCCGCCGCGGCCACGTCGATCTCGGCGACGTCGAGGCGGTGCTGCCGCCCGTCGAGGAGCGCGTGCCGGTCGAGCAGCTCTCGTTCGAGGAGATGGTGCGCGCCAAGATCCGCGCGCTGCTCCAGCGCATGGAAGGCTACCCGATGGAGGATCTCTACGACGAGGTGATCTCGCGCGTGGAGCGCCCGCTCATCGAGCTGGTCCTCGAGCGCACCGGTTACAACCAGCTCAAGGCCGCCGAGATCCTCGGCCTCAACCGCAACACCCTCCGCAAGAAGATCGCCGAACGCAACGTCCCCGTCGTCGAAGAAAAAGAAAAAAAGAAGTAGCGACCGGCTTTGCTCGATCGCCCGCTGCACTCCGCGCGCGGGGCGAAGATCGTTTTCGGGGGACGTTCGCATACGCCGTGCTCGGCGCCGCTACGCGTCGCCTGTGCGCGGCACGTGCTCACTCATGCTACGGCTGGCGTCCTCGCGCAGACGCGAGGAGCGCCTGCGCAATGCCCCCGAAAACGATCTTCGCCCCGCGCTCTCCGTTCCGCTACGCCCTCGTAAACCGCATCCGTTTGCCAATCGGTTGATGTTTGCCGAGCTGATGTTTGCCGACCCTCGGAGGGTCGCGTAGCGGAGTGGAGCGCGTGGGCTGCGGCAATTTGCCGCCGCGCGCAGTTCCGCAGGAGCGATCGCGTGCGCCGCAGGCGCACGCCCGCGACGAGGACTGTTTGAGCACGGCGGCAAATTGCCGCAGCCCGCGCGCGGAACGCAGCGCGTACGATCGAGCACACTCCGCTCAGTCGACGCGGCGACGTCGCGTGACGTAAACGAACAGCAAGGCGCACAGGAGAAGGCCGACGCCGAGCATGCCCGCGCCGCGCGAGGCGATGCCGCAGCCGCAGCCGTTGCCGGTCATCGGCGGCTTTCCGCCGTCGGTGGCTACGCCCGCGTCGTCGAAGGTGATGCCGAGCTGCGAGCCGTACATCTGCCAGTAGAACGGGCACTGATCGCCGACCGGCGTCCCCGCGGGGCAATTCACCGGCCCGACGGTGTCGACGAATTGCAGGATCTTGGAGAAGCTCTTGGCGCCGTCCGTCGACGCGCCGATGGCCATGAAGTCGGGCGTGTAGTTGGTCGAGCAGGCGAACACGGTGCCGCCGTGCACGTCCACGCACTGCGCCTGCGACAGCGTGCTCGACGGCGCCAGCGTCACCGTCGGCGCGCGCCCGGCGTCGTCGGCGGCGAACAGCCCGGCGGCGGTGGCCACCAGCACGCGCCCGCGCGGCACGTCGATCGCCACGCCGTCGATGCCGCGGCTCAGCCCCGACGGCGACGGCACCGCGTCGAGCTGGTAGAGCGACGCGAAGGTCGCGCCGCCGTCGATCGAGCGCAAGAGCGCCTCGTGCGTGAGCGGCCCGCCGTCCGCGTCGAGCCCGGCCACCAGCACGCGCAGGTACACCACCGTCGGATCGCGCGGATCGATCGCCAGCACGTCGAGCGAGTACGGCGCCTGCCCGGCGATGGTGAACGACACCGGCGACGAGCTGAAGGTCGCGCCGCCGTCGGTCGAGTGGTGCACCATCGGCGCGAACGGGAGCTGCCCGGTGGTCGACGTCACGTAGATCTGCCTGGCGTCGCTCGGCGAGATCTTCACGCCGAGGAACAGCCGCGCGTCGAGCGCCGCCAATCCCGCCGCGCGCTGGAACGTCTGGCCGCGATCGTGCGTGATGAACAGCGCGTTCGACGCCGGCGCGAGCGCGCCGTCGCCGTCGGTGGATCCCGAGTCGCCGCTGGTCACGTACGCGGTCGCGCCGTCGACCGGATCGACCGCCACGTCGGTGAGGTGCAGATGCGCCGGCTCGTTCGACGCGATCGGCGTCCAGGTGCAGCCGTGATCGGTCGACACCTCCATGCCGCGCAGATCGGTCGCGTAGAACGTGCCGTCGGTGGACAGCTCGATGTGGCGGCCGCGGTCGGGGTTGATCTCCTCTTCGCAGATCCAGTGCCACGGTCCGCTCGGCCCGCCGACCCATACGCCCCAGAACACGACCGGGATGTACATGGTGTCGCCGCCGCTCTGCCGCAGGATCTTCTGCGTGATCGGCAGGCCGCCGTGCGCCTCGGCGAATCGCGGCAGGAGCGAGATCAAGGCGCAGGTGAGCGCCAGCCGCTTCATCCGCCGTCGTCCACCGGCGGCGCCTCAGACTTGCGCGGCTGCATCGCCGGCCGCGCGATGATCGCGCGCAGGCAGAGATACAGCCCGACCACCAGCGACAGCGCCGGCGGCACCGGGAGCGCGAGCTGCGGTTTGCCCGCGAGCGCGAGCGCGCCCGTGCCGGCGAGCACCGCCGCCGCCGCCAGCGCGACGTAGAAGACGAACGGGCGCCGCAAGAACATCAGCGCGCCGCCGGCGATCAACACCGCGGCGATCGCGAACGGCGCCGCGCCGTGCGGCTTCTGCCCGCCGATGCCCGAGATGCCGACGCCGCCCATCGCGATCATCAGCATGCCGAGCGACCACGGCGAGCGCATGCTGTGGTCATAGCAGCGCGCCCGATTGTGCGCAATGATGAGGGTTACATGATCACGCGCGCCTGGATTTTCGCCGCCGCGGTTTCGCTCGCCGGCTGCTCCGATCGCACCGACGACGAGATCCGCGCCAACGTCACGCTGCTCATCAACCAGGAGGGCCAGCCGGCGCAGACCGCCGCCGATCGGCTGGCCGGCTTCGGCGCGCGCGCCATTCCGACGATCGAGGCGGCGATGCACACCGCGTCGCCGGCGGGCCGCAAGAACCTGATCGCGGTGCTGCGCAAGATCGGTGACGCGGAGGCGGTGCCGCTGCTCGGCCACATCGCCGCGTTCGATGCGTCGCCCGACGTGCGGCGCGAGGCGGAGTGGACGCTCAAGCAGTGGGCGGCGTCGGGCGGCGCGCGCGGCGACAAGGCCAAGGCGGCGCTGCGCAGCCTCGACGAGCAGCGCGGCCGCGAAGAGGCCGGTTAACTGTTGCGCAGCCGTCCGATGTGTCTACGATGGGGGCTGCTTATTTTACTTAGAGGTGAGCCATGCGTGCGTGCTTCGGCCTGATCTTCCTCGCGGCGGTGGGGCTCGGCGGTTGCGGCGACGACGTCGGCGCGCTCGACATGAACGTGTCGATGCCGGATCTTTCGGGGACGCTGAACTCGGATCTCGCCGGCGTTCACCTCGTCACCGTCTCGCCGAACGGCACGCTCACCTACGCGCCGTCGACGATCACCATCCCCGCGGGCGACTCGGTGCTGTGGATCTGGGCCGCGGGCGGACACACCGTCACCTCCGGCTCGGCCGGCGTCGCCGACGGCGTGTTCTGCAGCGGCGCGCCCACGAACCCGTCGGTGGCCGCGTGCTCGGCGGAGGGGGGGCACCCCGCCGGCTTCACCTACGAGCACGCGTTCCCGACGGCGGGATCATTTCCCTACTTCTGCAACGTGCACGGCGCGATCATGGGCGGCACCATCGTCGTGCAGTGATCACTCGTCGCCGTCGGCGGTGACCGTGTAGCCGAGGTGCACGCGCACCGCGTGGCCGGCGCGCGTCGGCAGGAGCTCCTCGGAGTTGCGCGTCACCTCGAAGTGGAGGTGGCGCGGCGGCGCGGGCAGCGCGGCGATCGCGGCGGCCGGCACATCGAAGCCGCCGCCGTCGTCGGCGAGGCAGCGGATCGCCGTCGAGCGGACGCCGTCGGAGGCGATGAGCGCGATCTCGATCAGCTCGGCTTCGCCCGGCGTCCACGCGACGTGAAAGCCGGCGGCGGGAAACGCGAGCGGCGAAGCAGGCGCGGTCAGCACCAGCGGCGCGGGCGCGCGCAGCGCCGAGCTCGACGGCGCGAGGCCGCGATCGAACGTCACGGTCACGCGCTCGCCGCCGCCGAGGAAGCGCCCCGGCCCCGCCCGCGGCGTCGACGCGTAGAGGCCGGTCGCCGCGTCGAACGCCAGCCGCTCGACGGCGATGCCGCCCGCGCCGCCCGACACCGTCACCGCGCCGTCGTCGACGTAGTGCCACGCCGGCACCGGCGCGCAGCGAGCGTCCGCCTGGCAATATTCGCCGGCCGGGCACGCGCCGCAGCTCGGCGACGGCGTGATGGTGCACGCGCCGGCGCTCGTCGACGGCGGCGGCGGCAGCGCCAAGAGCGTGTCGAGGTACACGCTCGCGACCGGCACGCCGGGATCGAGGAACACCGCCCACGCGTGCGTCCAGTCGGCGAAGCCGTGCACCGTGACCTCGCCGTCGAGCGTGTCGATCGGCGCGGGCGGCGGCGCGCTGCACGCGGCGAATGCCGACCCGAACGCGAACGCGAACGCGAAGACGATCGCGCGCGCGGCGATTTTAATCTTCATGGCCGGTGACGGTGACCGCCCAGCCGGCGTGCACCACCACGCCATCGGACGATTTCACCGACGGCACGTGCGCGAGAAAGTCGCGGCTCACCTCGAGCTGCAGGTCGCGCGGCGGCGCCGGCAGCGCGGCCAGCAGCGACGACGGCAGCGCGAAGCTCCCCGGCGCGTCCGCGACGAAGCACTGGAGCACCGCGAAGCGCCCGTCGGTGGTCGAGGCGACGAGCGAGATGGCGATGCGATCCGATTGATCCGGCGTCCACGCGACGGTGACGCCGTTCGCCGCGGCGAGCGGCTGCGCGGGCGCGGCGAGCGCGAGCGGCACCGGCGCGCGCACGCTTCCGGAGAAGGCCGGCGCCTCGGCTCCGTCGCCGCTCACCGAGAGCATTTCGCCGCCGCTGAAGATGGCGGCGCCGCGCGCGAGCGGCGGCGTGGCGGCGTAATTCTCGGTCGCCGCGTCGAACGCCAGCGTCACGTCGCCGTCGCTGTGGCCGCCGCGCACGTGCACCGCGCCGCCGTCGGCGAACGCCGGCACCGGCCCGCACGGCGGCGCGCACGTCGACGGCAGCGTGAGCGTGCACGGCCCCTCGACGCGGCTGGGCAGCGCCGCCGTCGGCACCACGCTGTCGCCGGTCACGCCGTCGGCCGCCACCGCCTGCCGGAGGAACAGCGCCGCCGGGTGCACGCCGCCCGGAAACTGGTGCACGTGCACCTCGCCGTAGAGCGCGCTCACGCCGTTCGCATCCGCCACCGACGGCGAGCAGCCGCCGCACGCAGCGCCCGCCAGCACCGCGGCCAACGCTCCGAGCCGCCGCACAAGCCGCCGCACTCCTTCACCATAGAGGCGCCCGCGCATCTTGACAACCCGAGGGCAAACCGTAATTCTTCGCGCACTCGCGATGCCGCTCGCATTCTCCCCCGACGCACAGAAGAAGATCGCCGAGACTCGCAGCCGCTATCCCAACGCGCAGGCCGCGTGCTTGCCGCTGCTGCACATCGCGCAGGAAGAGTTCGGCTACATCTCGGACGAGGCGATCGATCTGGTGGCGGCGACGCTCGCGCTGCCGCCGGCGCACGTCTGGGGCGTCGTGACGTTCTACACGATGTATCACCGCCACCCGACGGGAAAGCACGTCGTGATGGTCTGCACCAACGTCGCGTGCATGCTCAAGGGCGGCTACGACGTGCTGGCCGCGCTCGAGAAGTCGACCGGCTGCAAGGCGGGCGAGACCTCGCCCGACGGCGAGTTCACCGTCGTCGAGGAGGAGTGCCTCGCCGCGTGCGCGGACGCGCCGATGATGATCTCGGGCGAGAAATATTTCCTGCGCCTCACGCCCGAAGCGGCGGTGCGCGCGCTCGACGAGATCAAGCGGCTGCCGCCGGACCACGGACACGCCTGATGCCGGTCACGCTCGCCGAGATGCCGAAGATCGTCACCCGCTTCGTGGGGCAGGACGGCTCGAACACCATCGACTACGCGCTCGAGCACGGCACCTACGCGCGCCTCGCCAAAGCGTTCGCCATGCAGCCGGCGGCGATCACCGACGAGGTCAAGAAGTCGAACCTGCGCGGCCGCGGCGGCGCCGGCTTCCCGACGGGCATGAAGTGGGGATTCATCCCCAAGGACGCCAAGACCGTCTACCTGGTGGTCAACGCCGACGAGAGCGAGCCGGGCACGTGCAAGGATCGCGAGCTGCTCTTCTGGGATCCCCACCTATTAATAGAGGGGATCCTGATCGCCGCCTACGCGCTCGGCTGCACGCACGCGTACATCTACATCCGCGGCGAGATGATCCGCGAGCACGCGGTGCTCGAACGCGCCGTCGGTGAGGCGTACGCGCGCGGCTATCTCGGCAAGAGCCAGCAGACGGCGCGCGGCGAGTTCAAGCTCGACCTCACCGTGCACCGCGGCGCGGGCGCGTACATCTGCGGCGAAGAGACGGCGCTGCTCAACTCGCTCGAGGGCAAGCGCGGCTGGCCTCGCCTCAAGCCGCCGTTCCCGGCGGTGAAGGGCCTGTTCGGCCAACCGACCATCGTCAACAACGTCGAGACGCTGTGCAACGTGCCCGCGATCATCGAGAAGGGCGGCGAGTGGTTCGCCGGCCTCGGCACGCCGCGCTCGGGCGGCACGCGCATCCTGTGCGTCTCGGGCCACGTCGCGAGGCCGGGCGTCTACGAGTTGCCGATGGGCATCCCGCTGCGCGCGGTGATCGACGAAGTCTGCGGCGGCGTGCCCGGCGGAAAAAAAGTCCGCGCGGTGATCCCCGGCGGCTCGTCGATGCCGCCGCTCGACGAGCACGAGCTCGACATCCCGATGGAGTTCGACGCGCTGATGACCGACGAGCGCATCAAGCCCGTCGAGGTCAAGCCCGGCATCAAGTTCGATCTCGGCGGCGGCAAGCCGCTGCGCACCATGGCCGGCTCGGGCGGCGTGATCGTGATGGACGAGACCGCCGACCTCGTCGCCGTGTGCTGGCGCATCATGAAGTTCTACGCGCACGAGTCATGCGGCCAGTGCACGCCGTGCCGCGAAGGCACCGGCTGGCTCGAGCGCGTCACGCGCCGGCTGTCGAAGGGCGAAGGCCGCCCCGGCGACGTCGAGCTGTGCGCGTCGATCGCCGCCGGCATCGCGGGCAACACCATCTGCCCGCTCGGCGACGCGGCGGCGTGGCCGATGCTCGGCTTCCTCACCAAGTTCCGCGCCGACTTCGAGGCGCGCGTGCGCAAAGATCTGAAACCCGAGACTCCGCAGCGCGCCGACCTGCACCAGATCCGCACCGCTTCGGCGACGGGGCCGCACTGATGCTGCTGGCGCCCGTCACCGCGCAGCTCGTCGCCGACGGCGACGTCTCGACGTGGACCGGCCCGCGCGTCGCGTTCTGGATCATCGGCGCGATCGTGGTGCTCGGCGCGCTGTTCACCATCACGCGCAAGAACGCCGTCGCCGCGGTGATGTCGCTGGTGGCCACGTTCTTCGGCCTGGCCGCGTCGTACGCGCTGCTCTCGGCGCACTTCCTCGCCGCGCTGCAGGTCCTCGTCTACGCCGGCGCCATCATGGTGCTGTTCATCTTCGTGGTGATGGTGCTCAACCGCGACGAGCCCGATCGCGTGGCGTGGAACGGCGTCTTGGTGAAGGCGTTCATCGGCGTGCCGGCGATCGTGTACCTGGTGTGGACGCTGTCGTTCTACTTGCGGCAGGTGGTGCCCGCGCATCCGGAGGCGCCGCCCGAGTCGTTCGGCACCGTCGCCGAGGTCGGCAACCTGCTGTTCACCGATTACCTGTTCGCGTTCGAGGCGGTGTCGCTGCTGCTGCTCATCGCCGTGATCGCCGCGGTCGTGGTCGCGCGCGCGCACAAAACGCCCGACGCGCCGCCGCCGCCCGTCGAGGAGCGCCACGCATGATCCCGATCCAGGACTTTCTCGTGCTGTCGGCGGTGCTGTTCGCCATCGGCGTGCTGGGCGTGATCCTGCGGCGCAACGCGCTCATCGTGCTGATGTCGGTCGAGCTGATGCTCAACGCCGCCAACCTGACGCTGGTCGCGTTCGGCCGCGCGCACCACGACTCGCGCGCGCACGCGTTCGCGTTCCTGGTCATGGCCGTCGCCGCCGCCGAGGCCGCCGTGGGCCTCGCCATCGTCGTCGGCATCTTCCGCAGCCGCCGCAGCGTGAACGTCGACGAGCTGACGCTGCTCAAGCACTGACACGACCATGACCGCCGCCTTCCCACTCCACCTCATCCCGCTCCTGCCGCTGCTCGGCGCCGCGTTCGCGCTGCTCGTCGGCAAACGCGCCGGCAAGGAGCTGACGTCGCTGATCTCGTGCGGCGTGGTGCTGGTCGCCGCGCTGGTGAGCGTCAAGGCGGTGTGGACGCTCCA
>DASREC010000231.1:0-4338 GCA_035652295.1 Polyangia bacterium | reverse complement strand
CCGCGCCCGCGCCGCCCGCCCCCGCTCCGGCGCCCACGCCAAAGCCGCCCGAGCCCGAAACGCCGCCCGCTCCCACGCCGCATCACGCGGTCGTCGCCGAGCGCGAGCCGCGCGAACCCGCCGCGCCCGCCGATCCCGTCGAGCCGCGCCACCACCACTCGACGAGCGGCGGCCACAAAGTCGTCGTCGACTACGACACGCGCGGCTCCTCCACCGCCCCCGCGCCCGTCGCTCCCGTCGAGGAAGACCCGAACGTGGTCGCGCGCGCCCGCGACGTCTACCGCCACGGCAACCAAAAACTGTTCGCCGGCGACAGCGCGGGCGCGATCTCCGACTACCGCGAAGCGCTCCAGATCTACCCCGGCTACGTCGGCGGCTACCGCGGCCTCGGCCTCGCGTTCGAGGAGCAAGGCAACAAACCCGAAGCCCTCAAAGCCTTCCGCCTCTACCTCAAGACCGTCCCCAACGCCCGCGACGCCACCATCATCCAAAAACGCATCGACCGCCTGGCCAACCTGAAGTAACCACCACACGCGTAAAACCGCTCAAAACCCCACTTCCGCTGGGCTCAACATGCAGCGTAGTCGAGCGGGTGGGCGGCGGAGATCGTTCAGCCGACCGCTAAATTTAGTTGGGCCCTTCCTCTTCGAGCTCGCGCGTGAAGATCACGAACGCCATCGACGGCCGCTTCGAAGACTCGCGCATCGCGAACTGAAACCCCTCGAACACCCAGCCGGTCTCCACCCACTCGTTGACGATACGCTCCAGCTCCTCGTCCGTCACCGTCGACGTCTCGACAATCTTGTACTGGAGCATCTCAGCCTTTGCGAAGGAGCGCCGCGGCTTCCTTCGCGTGATAGGTGAGGATCAGGTCGGCCCCCGCGCGCTTGATCGCGGTGAGCGTCTCGAGCACCGCGCGATCGTGATCGATCCAGCCGCGCTCCGCCGCCGCCTTGAGCATCGCGTACTCGCCCGACACGTTGTAGGCCGCCACCGGCAGATCGACCTCGTCGCGCACGCGCGCGATCACGTCGAGGTACGCCAGCGCCGGCTTGACCATCACGATGTCCGCGCCCTCGGACGCGTCGAGCGACACCTCGCGGATCGCCTCGTGCCCGTTGGCAGGATCCATTTGATACGTCTTGCGGTGCCCGAACTCCGACGCGGTGCCCGCCGCCTCGCGAAACGGCCCGTAGAAGCACGACGCGTACTTCGCCGAGTAGGCGAGGATCGGCAGGTTCTCGAAGCCCGCCTCGTCGAGCGTCTCGCGCACCCAACCGACGTAGCCGTCCATCATCCCCGACGGCGCGATCAGATCGGCGCCGGCGCGCGCCTGGCTCACCGCCACGCGTCCGAGGTTCTCCAGCGTCGCGTCGTTATCGACGTCGCCCTCGACGACGACGCCGCAGTGCCCATGCGTGGTGTACTCGTCGAAGCACGCGTCGAGCACCACCGTGATCTCGGGAACCGCGCGCTTGATCTCGCGCGTCGCGCGCTGCACGAGGCCGTCGTCGTTCCACGCCTCGGAGCCGACCGCGTCTTTTTTATCGGGCACCCCGAACAAGATCACCGCCGGGATTCCCAGCTCGCGGCACTCTTGCGCTTCGGCCACCGCCTCGTCGACGGACACCTGCGACTGTCCGGGTAGCGAGCCGATCGGCTTGCGCGCGCCTTTGCCGGGAATGACGAACAGCGGGTAGATGAACGCGCTCGGCTGAAGCAGCGTCTCGCGCACCATGCGCCGCAGACTCTCGGTGCGCCTCAGCCGGCGCGGGCGATACTCGGGGAATTGCATCGCCGGCGAGCCTACTCGATCTTCGCGCGCGCGGCGAGCCCGGCACGCAAGCCGTCGAGCAGCGACGGCACGTCCGCCTGCTCCGGCACCACGTGCACCTCGACGCCGAGCTCGACGAGCGCGCGCCGCGTGGTCGGCCCGATGGCGCCGACGAGCGCGCCGGCGATCGCGCCCGGCCCGCCCACCGCGTCGAGGAACGCCTGCGCGCCGCGCGGGCTGGTGAAGGCGATCGAATCGAACGCGCGCGCGCGCTGCGCCGCGGCCACCCGCTCGAGCGCGCGCTCGTCGGGCCGCGTCTCGTACGCCTCCACCGCCTCGACGGAAAATCCGGCGGCGCGCAGCCCGTCGATCAGCTCCTCGCGCCCGCCCGCCGCGCGCGGCACCAGTACCGGCCCCTCGAAGCCGGCGGCCGCGATCTCCGCCGCCAGCGCCGCGCCGCCCGAACCGCGCGCGATCAGATCGGCGCACAGCCCGTGCTCCGCCAGCCGCCGTGCGGTCGCGTCTCCGACGGTGGCGAGGCGCGCGGCGAAAAAAGCACGACCGTCCTTTTTTTGCGCCTCGAGCGCGCCCCACAGCGCGTCCACCGCGTGCGTCGACGCGAACGCGATGGTGCGAAACTCGCTCAGCCGCTCGGCGACGGGCAGCAGCGTCGTGTAGCGCGGCATCACCACCAGCGGCGCCACGCGCGAGAGCGTCGCGCCGTCGAGCTCGCGCGCGCAGTCGCCCTCCTCCTTGGTCGACAGCAGCAGGATGCGCCGCCCGTGCAGCGGCCGCCGATCGAACCAGGCCACGCGCTCGCGCACCTTCACCACCTCGCCGACGATAGTGAGCGCCGGCGGTCGCACGTTCGCCTGCGCCGCGCGCGCCACGATGTCGCCGAGCGTGCCGACGATGGTGCGCTGCTCGGGCCAGGTGCCGCGCTCGATCACCGCCGCCGGCTCGTCGGCCGCGCGCCCCGCCGCGAGCAGCCGCGCCACCACGTCGCCGAGCCGCGTGACGCTCATATAAAGGACCAGCGTCCCCGCGCCGCGCGCGAGCGCGCTCCAGTCGACCGCGCCGCCGTCCTTGCGATCGGCCTCGTGCCCGGTCGCGAACGCCACCGCGCCGGACGCGCCGCGATGGGTGAGCGGAATTCCCGCGTACGCCGGCGCGGCGACGGCGGCGGTCACGCCCGGCACGATCTCGAACGCCACGCCCGCGGCCGCCAGCGCCTCGGCCTCCTCGCCGCCGCGCCCGAACACGAACGGATCGCCGCCCTTGAGCCGCGCCACCACGCGACCGGCGCGCGCGCGATCGATCAGCATGCGGTTGATGTCCTCTTGATCCAGCCCGCCGCGCCGCGCGCCGCGCACGATGATCTCGGCGCCGTCGCGCGCGTGCTCGAGCAACGCCGGATTGACCAGGTGATCGGCGAGCACCACGTCGGCGCGCCGCAAACACTCCAGGCCGCGCACGGTGATCAGCCCCGGATCCCCCGGCCCGGCACCGACGAGGTACACCACGCCGCCGCGCATGGCGCCAACTTACCACGCCGCCATTCCCGCAGAGGATTGAACCGCCAAGGCGGTTCAAATCCGAAAGCGCTCGCCTCGGCGGCGCGGCCCGACGCGGGCGAAACGCGCGTTGAATCGCGCAGCGAATTTTCGCGCGGCAAATCGCGGGACGAATCGCGCGCGAACGTCGCGCGGCATTTTTTCCGGCGGCGGCTTTACTCGCGCCGGTGAGTCCGCAATACTCTCGCGCGTGGCCGCATCGATGCGGGCGCTGCTCGTCGGCGCCGTGCTCACCCTCTCGGCGTGCAACCAGAAGTCGGGCACGCGCGTGAACGCCGATCCCGAGGTCGTGCTGTCGTCGCGGGCCGGTGAGCTGCACGTGCGCGTCGAGCTGGCGCGCAGCGAGCCGGAGCGCACCCGCGGCCTGATGTTCCGCCAGTCGCTCGACGGCGGGCGCGGCATGCTGTTCCTCTTCGAGCGGCCCGAGCGGCTCAAGTTCTGGATGAAGAACACGTACATTCCGCTCGACATGATCTTCATCGGCGCGGACCTGCACATCGTCGGCATCGAGGAGAACGCCGAGCCGCTCACGCTCAATCCGCGCGGCCCCGAGCAGGAGTCGCAGTTCGTGCTGGAGGTGCCCGGCGGCTGGACGCGCGCGCACGGCGTCGAGCCGGGCCAGAACGTCCGCTTCGTCGGCGTAGACTGATCAGCCGGGACGCGAAGCGGACCCGGATGGTCTGTTGCTCTTTGGCTCTCGAGGAGGTTTCGCAAATGCGAACGATCGTGCTTTTTTCTCTGCTGCTCGCGGGCGCGCCGGCGCTCGCCGATCTTCCGCCGGGTCCCGGCCCCGCGCCGCGGCCCAATCCGCCGCAACCGGCGCCCGCTCCCGCGCCCGCGCCGCCGGCGTCGACCGATCCGGTCGCGAGCCACACCATCTCGCTCGACGAGGCGACCAAGGGCCTCAAAGGCTCGGGCGCGCTGATCGCCAAGATCGAGGTCGAGCAGAGCGGCAAGTCGCTCGGCACCTTCACCTGCCAGCTCTACGAC
>DASREC010000230.1:0-8537 GCA_035652295.1 Polyangia bacterium | reverse complement strand
CGTAACGTCGTGAAGACCTGATCTGGGGACCGGGGCGGCAGCCCCGTCTTATCTGCGGCCGCCGGGGATGACGGTGAAGGCGCGCCGCATGCGCTCGCGGCGCAGCGGCTCGAGGCCGGCCTTGAGCAGCGACGATTCGGGGCAGCGCTTGAGGCCGGTTTCGAACGTCGCCATCGCCTCGTCGGCGCGATCGAGCGCGTCGAGGATGGCCGCCTTCTCGTAATACAAATCTTCCAGCAGCCAGTCGTCGTCGGAGCCCATGTGGCGGAACGCGCGCTCGACCGCCTTGAGCGCGTCGGGGTAGCGCTCGAGATCCGCCAGCACCGCCGCGCGGACGTAGTGCGCCTCGGCCGAGCGCGGCGCGCGCCGCACCGCCATCTCCGCAGCCGCCAGCGCGGCCGGATCGTCGTCGAGCGAAGACAGGATCTGCGACTTGAGGATCCACGCCTCCGGCTCGACGGGCCGCGCCCGCAGCGCGCGGTTGACGTAGTCGTTGGCCTCCCAGAGATCGCCCGCGCCTTCGTACCCACCGAGCAGCGCGCGAGCCATCTCCATGCAGTCGTCGAACTCGTCCTGCCGCATCACCATCCAAGCGTACCACTCGTGCTATGCCTTGCACAGATGAACCGCGCCGGCTCGATCGTGATCGTCGTCTCTTGCGCGTTGGTGTCGAATGCGCGCGCCGAAAAGCACCTGGTGACGCGCGAGCGCACGCAGATGGGCACCGAGGTCAGCTTCTCCGCGCTCACCGATGACGAGGAGGGCGCGGCGCGCGCGTTCGACGCCGCGTTCGACGAGATCGATCGCATCGAGAAGATGATGACCACCTGGCGCGACGACAGCGAGGTGTCGCGCGTCAACCAGCAGGCGGGCGTCGCGCCGGTGAAGGTCTCCGACGAGATGATCGAAGTCTTGGAGATGGCCGAGCGCGCGTCGAAGCTGTCGGGCGGCGCGTTCGACGTCACCTACTACGCGATGCACGGCCTGTGGAAGTTCGATCAAGATCTCGAGGAGAAGATCCCCGACGCGGCGGAGATCAAGCGGCGCATCGCGCTCATCGACTACCGCAAGCTCAAGATCGATCGCGCCGCCAAGACGCTGTTCCTGACGAAGAAGGGCATGGCGATCAACCTCGGCGGCATCGCCAAGGGCTACGCGGTCGATCGCGCGGCGGCGATCCTCAAGCGCGCGGGATTCGGCAACGCGATCGTAAAAGCGGGCGGCGATCTGTTCTGCGCCGGCTCGAAAGACGGCAAGCCGTGGACCACCGGCATCCGCGATCCGCGCGGCGGGCGCGGCGAGGTGTTCGCGGTCATGCAGCTCATCGATCACGCGTTCTCGACGGCGGGCGACTACGAGCGCTTCTTCATCCTCGACGGCAAGCGCTACCACCACATCATCGATCCCAAGACCGGCTATCCGGCGACGCGCTCGCGCTCGGTGACGATCTACGCGCCGACGGCGTTTCTCGCCGACGCGCTCGACGACGCGGTGTTCATCCTCGGCTGGAAGAAGGGGATCGCGATGATCGAGGCGATCGACGACGTGGGCGCGGTGGTGGTGGACGACAAGGGGCAGGTCCACGTGTCGAGCCGCGTGAAGGATCGGGTCAAGATCCTGCGGCAGCCGACCGACGGGCTCTAGAGCGTCCTGAGGAACGCCACCAGGTCGTCGATCTGCGCGCTCGTCAGGTGCGCGGTGTGGCCGTGCTGCTCGCCGCCGCCGTACGTCGGATCGAAGCGATCGCGCAGCGTGGCCGCGCGCCCGTCGTGCAGGTAGGGCGCGCGATCGGCCACGCCGAGCAGGCGCGGCACCTGGAACGGCTCGCCGGTGCCGACGACGAACGTGCCGTTGTTCGAGTACTGCGGCGGCGTGTGGCACGTCGAGCACAGCGTCGCCGGATCGAAGAAGATCGCCCGGCCGCGCGCGACCGAGTCGGCGCTCGCCGGCGCCGCCTTCGGCACGAGCGGGATGGTGTCGACCCAGCTCGCCATCGCCGCGATGTCGTCGCACGACTGCGCCTGCGCGCCCATGCGCCGCGTGAAGATCTCGTTCACCAGGTCCATCATCGTCGGCAGATCGCCCGACCAGTGGAACGGCGCCGTCGACGCCACGCCGCCGCGCAGCTCCTGCGTGCGGCGCGGGCCGAAGTCGAACTGCCACACGCGCCCGTCTTCGCCGCCCTCGGGATGGCACGACGCGCACGCGATGCCGTTGGTGTTCGAGTGGAACCTGGTGTGGCCGGTGTCGGCGCGCGGGGTGCCGCCGAGCGCGAGCGTGCGAATTCCCGTCGGGCCGCCGACGCCGACCGCGGGCGAGGTGTCGAACGCGGTGAGCACCGACGGGTCGCGGCTCTGCGCCAACAAGAGATCGCCGGCGAACGCGATCGCGATCGGCTGCGGGACGTTGAAGCCCTCGGAGATCTGCGCGCCGCAGAAGGCGCCGAGCTGCAGCGAGCCGGTGTCGAGCAGGAACACGTTGAGCGCGCCGGGATTCTGCGGATCGGTCGACGACGCCGAGATCAGCGCCAAGCGCACGCCGTCGGGATGCAGCGCCAGATCGACCGGCAGCACCACCTGGCTGGGGAACGCCGGGCCGGGCGAGTCGTTGCCGTTGCCGAGCACGCTCACCGCCACGTGCGAGATCGCGCCGCACGGATTGCCGCCCGGCCCGCCGGCGCCGTAGCCGCCCTGCATGCCGCCGCCCGGATCGATCGGGCCGCCGGGATTGAACGGGCCGCCCGGCGGAAACGGCGGCGGCGGAGGAAACGGGACGCCGAGATCGATCGGGCCTTCGCCGCCCGAGGTGATGCCGTTCGGCGACGGCGCGGGCGCCGGGCGCGTGTTGATCACGCCGTTGGTGCCGCGCTGGTGCGCCATCAGCACGCCGTTCTGAAACGGGATCGTGCGCCACGCGACCGCGGGCTCGAAGTCTTCGCTCTGCCGCACGTCGGGCGCGGAGAAGTGCTGCGGCGACGTGCGCGCGACGATGTTGCCCGAGGCGTCGATCGTGAGCAGCTCGGCCGAGCGGAACTTCGAGACCAGCAGCAGATCGCCGCGCACGATCACGTCGCGCAGATCGGCCTCGAGGTTGAGCTGCCGCTGAAAGCCGCGCCCGCCGGTCGCCGCCAGCGTGACCAGCTCGCCGCCGGCGCACGCCACGTGCACGACGTCGCGCCCCGGCTGATACGCGATTCCGCGCGGCGCGGCGCACACCGGCCGGCGCTCGAGCAGCTTGACCGCGTGCACGTCGATCGCCACCAGCGCGCCGCCGCGGCGCAGCGCCACGTGCACGCGTCCCGCCGAATCCTCGACGGCGCGTCCCGGCTCGTCGCCCGGCTTCAGCGCGATCGTGCCGCGCACGGTGAACGACGCCACGTCGACGACGGTGATCAGGTCGCGATCGGGATCGGCGATCACCGCCGTGCGCCCGTCGTGCGTCGCCAGCAGCGTGCCGCCGCTCACCGGCGGGGGCGGATTGTCGAGCGTGCTCAGCCGGACCTTCGACGCGTCGGTGCACTGGAGCTGCACCTTCTGCGAGGGCTGCTGCGAGCCCGAGCAACCCGCGATCAACAACAGCGCAAAAAACGGCGACCTGAGCGTCATGGCGGTCTCCTGTTCGCGACGTTCAGGATTGTATTGGTTCGTGGGGCGAAAATCTGTGATGGGGAGCGAGGCAAGGGCGAAAAAAAACGCGGATCTGTGATCCGTCTCGCAGAATCAGCCGAACAGGATCGAGCGGCGCTCCTTGAGCAGCGAATCGATCATCGACTGGATCTTGTTGCGCACCTGCTCGGCGAGCTTGTTGACCAGGATGCGATCGTTGGCGCCCTCGGGCCCGTACTCGGCGTTGTAGTAGAGCGGCTCGCCGAACGCGATGAACCACTTGGTCGGCAGCGGCAAGAGGCCGATCGGCCCGAGCAGCGGGAACGTCGGCGTCACCGGCAGGTACGGAATGCCGACGGAGCGCGCCAGCCAGGTGATCTTCGACAGCATCGGGTGGATCTCTTCGGCGCCGACGACCGCGGTAGGAATGATCGGCGCGTCGCACTTGAGCGCCAGCTTGATGAAGCCGCCGCGCCCGAACCGCTGGAGCTGGTAGCGCTCGCGGAAAAGTTTGCCGATGCCCTTGATGCCCTCGGGAAACACCGCGACGAGCTGATCTTGATTGAGCAGCCGCTCGGCGTTCTCCGGCGCCGCGCGCACGCCGCCGATGCGGTTCATCAGCGTCCCGAGATACGGGAAGTGGAACACGAAGTCCTCGACGAGCGGCCGCACCTCGCGGTGCGCCGAGTGCTCGTGGCGGATGCCGTACATGATCATCGCGCCGTCGTACGGCAAAGTGCCGCTGTGGTTGGCGACGATCAGGCCGCGCCCGTCGTCGGGGATGTGGCCGAGGCCGCGCGTGCTGACGCGGAAATATTGGCGGTAGAGGAAGTCGAGCAGCGGCTCGACGCGCGCGGCGACGTTGGGATCGCGGCCGAACTCGTCGACGACGTCGGAGCGGTCGCGCATCGCCAGCTCGCGCCAGCGCTTCCACAAGAACTCGAGCGGCAGGCGCTGGCGCTCGCCGCCGTGCTCGCCCGAGCGCGCGGGCAGGATGCGCTCGCGCACCGAGTGCTCGAGGTGCTTGATCTCGTCGACGAGGCCGGAGTGCTTCGCCACAGGCGGCTGATCGATCGACGGGCCGTACTCCGACGGCGGCTGCGCGGCGGCGGGCGCGTACGTGCCGTTCTCGCCGTCGCTGTCGAGCGCGTCGCGGTCCTCGTCCGCTTCCGGCGCCGCTTCGTGCGCCACTTCGCTCGCCGCCGCGCTCGCGCTCTCGGCCGCGTTCTCCGCCGCCGTCTCGCTCTCGATCTTTTTCTCTTTCTTCTTCTTCGCCGCCGGCGCCGGCGCATCGCCCGTCCCGAACGGATCGTCACCCAGTATCTGCTTGCCAGCCATCAAACCCCTCCTTCGACCACCTGCGCCACCGGCGCGCTCAGCCCGAGGAAATCCTGGATCGTCGTCTTGATGTCCCAGCGCGGCGTAAAGCCCATCACGCGCCTGGCCTTCGCGCCGTCGGCGACGCAGAGGAAGCGCAGGAAATCGAGAAAGTTCGGCGGCGAGTCGAACACCTGCGTCGCCCACAGCGCCTGGCTAAGCGGATAGGCGAGGAAGTGCGGCATCGGCAGCGGCACTTTGCCCATCATCGCCAGGATCGTCGAGTAGGGCAGCACGCCCTCGCCGACGACATTGAACTCGCCGGGATAGTCGTGATCGACCGCGAGCGCGAAGGCGTCGACGGCGTCGCGCTCGTGCACGAACTGCATCAGCGGGTCGTAGCCCATCAGCGTCGGCGCCATCGGCCGCGCGAAGAACCGCGTGGCGAAGTTGCGGATCGTCGGCCCGAGCGTCGCCGCCGTGCGCAGCGTGGTCACGATCGTGTCCGTGTTCTCCTTGCGAAAGCGCTGCACCTGCTTCTCCGCTTCCACCTTGTCCTTGACGTAGCGCGATCGCGACGCGTCGCCACGCAGCGGGTGCTCCTCCGTCAGGAAATTCGGATTCAGCGGGTGCGCGCCGTAGACGATGGTCTGCGACCAGACGACCAGCTTGCGCACCTGGCACTCGGCCGCCGCGTTGAGCACGTGCATGGTGCCGATCGACTCCAGCTCGTGCGCCCACGCCGCCGCGTGCGTCGGCGACGACAAGAACGCCGCGTGCACCACGGTGTCGACGCCCTCGCGCTTCCAGATCGCCGCCAGGTCGGCGTCCGCCGTCGGCAGCGTGAGATCGACTTTGTGGAACTGCGTCTTGTGCAGCGGGAAGGTCGGCTTGCGCACGTCCACCGCCAGCACCTTGTAGTAGCGGCGATCGCGCTCCAGCCGCTTGATCAGCTCGGCGCCCATGAAGCTGTACGCGCCGGTGATCGCGACCACGCGCTGCTCGGGATCGAACGTCGCGCGCTTCACCAGCTCCTTCTTCTTCGGGGCGGCTTTCTTTTTCGGCGTCGACATGGTGGGCGGAGGATAGGGCATCCCCGCGCACGCTTCAATAAGTCGACGGTAACGATTTAGTGCCGGTGGCCCTGGCCGGGCACTTCGTCGTCGTCGGCTTGCTGGACGGGAACGGCGGAGACCGGGGTGGGGGCGGGCGCGGCGTGCTGCGGCGGAATCGTCACGCTCGACGGCTCGGCGGGCTCGCCGGCCGGTTCGGCCGCCGGCGCGAGCGAGGCGTGCGCGCGCCGGCCGCGCTTGGCTTTGTGCTTGGCGACCTTGTGAGCGCGCGAGTGGTGCTTCTTGGCGAACGCGGGCGAGGCGGCGAACGTGAAGGCGAGCGCGAGCGCGATGATTCGCATGGCGCCGCCTCGAGCAAGCCAGGGGCCAACGGATCGGCGATCCGCTCGGTCAAAACGATTCGCGATTCGCGCGCGCGCCCGGCGACTTTTCCCCCGGTGCAACTCGCGAGACAGGGTCAGTCGACCCGAGCCGCGCCGTGTGATAAGCGCTGTACGTGGACGCGCCGCGCATTCGCATCCTGCCGCCCGAGCTGGCCGATCAGATCGCCGCGGGCGAGGTCGTCGAGCGGCCGGCGTCGGTGGTCAAGGAGCTGGCGGAGAACGCGCTCGACGCCGGCGCGCGGCGCATCGAGATCGAGGTCGAGGGCGGCGGGCTCGAGCGCATCGCGGTCTCCGACGACGGCGCGGGCATGACGCCGGACGAGGCGCACCTCGCGCTCAAGCGTCACGCCACGTCGAAGCTCGCGGCCATCGACGATCTCTACCGCTTGTCGACGATGGGTTTTCGCGGCGAGGCGCTGCCGTCGATCGCCGCGGTGTCGGAGCTGGCGCTCACGACGCGTCATGCGTCGGAGCCACGAGATGACGGCGCCGGTTATCGGTTGGAAGTGAAGGGCGGCGTGGCCGGCGAGGCGCGCGCGGTGTCGGCGCCGATCGGCACCACCGTCGAGGTGCGGCGGCTTTTGCAGAACGTTCCGGCGCGGCTCAAGTTCCTCAAGTCGGAGCCGACCGAGGCGGCGCACGTCGCCGACGCGGTGGTGCGGCTCGCGCTCGCGCATCCGCACGTGCACTTCAAGCTGCGCACGCAGGGGCGGCTGGCGATCGATCTGCCGCCGCACGTGACCGGCCTCGAGCGCGCGCGCGCGGCGGTGGCGCGATCGTCGCGGTCGTCGACGTCGGGCGCGCGCCTGCACCTCGCCGTCGGAGAAGAGGCGGGCGTGCACGTCGAGGCGTACCTCGGCTCGCCGGCCGAGAGTACGACGACTTCGCGCGCGACCTATCCGTTCGTCAACCGCCGCTTCGTGCGCGACCGCGGACTCCTGCAGGCGGTGGTGATGGGCTACGGCGAATTGCTCGAGCGCGGCCGCTACCCGCTCGCGGTGGTGCACGTGACCGTGCCGGGCGACGGCGTCGACGTGAACGTGCATCCGCAAAAGCTGGAGGTGCGGTTCGCGCGCCCGCAGGAGGTCTACGCGGCGGTGCGCCACGCGATCGCGCAGGCGGTGGCGCGCGCGCCGTGGCTCGCCGAGCCGGCGGGCGCGGCGATGACCGTCTATTCGCTGCCGCCGCTGCCGCGCAAATTTCAGGGCGCGGGCGAGCCGGAGGTCGGTTACGCCGATCATCGCCGCCGCGCCGCCGAGGCGCTCAAGCTGTTCGCGCCGTCGCCCGAGCTGCCGTTCTCGCCGCCGCCGCCCGTGCCGCGCTACCTCACCGAGCGCGAGGCGCGCGAAGAGCCGCCGACGCCCGAGCCCGAGCGCTTCTTCTCGTCGCTGCAATATCTCGGGCAGCTCGATCGCACGTACCTCGTGTGCGAGGCGGCGGGCGAGCTGGTGCTGATCGATCAGCACGCGGCGCACGAGCGCGTGGCGTTTCAGCGGCTGCGCGAGGCGCACGCCAAACGCCAGGTGCGCACGCAGCGGCTGCTCCTGCCCGCCAGCGTCGAGCTCGACGAGGGGTTGCGCGCGGTGGCCGGCGAGCACGCCGAGCTCCTGGCCGCGCTCGGCTTCGAGCTGGAGCCGGGCGCCGGCGCGACGCCCTCATTAATGGTGCGCGCGCTGCCGGAGGCGGTGGCGTCGGGCTCGCCCGCCGAGGTGCTGACCGAGGTGCTCGGCGAATTGGCCACGCGCGCGGCGACCAGCGTGGTCTCCGATCAGCTCGATCACGTGCTCGCCACCATGGCGTGCCACTCGGTGGTGCGCGCGGGCGATCTGTTGTCGGAGCGCGAGGTGAAGGCGCTGTTCGCGCAAATGGACGGCATCGACTACCGCGCGCACTGCCCGCATGGGCGGCCGGTGCTGCTGCGCCTGTCGGTGGGCGAGCTCGAACGGCGCTTCGGACGCACGTGAGCACGCGCATCCTCGCCATCGTCGGTCCCACCGCCTCGGGGAAGACCGCCCTGGCGCTGGAGCTGGCCGAGCGCGCCGGCGCGGAGATCGTCTCCTGCGACTCGATGCAGATCTACCGGCACCTCGACATCGGCACCGCCAAGCCGACCGCCGAGGAACGCGCGCGGGTGCCGCACCATCTGATCGACGTGGTCG
>DASREC010000229.1:0-2714 GCA_035652295.1 Polyangia bacterium | reverse complement strand
GCCGATAGTTGCGCGATTCGTCGAGCGCGATCGATTGCGCCAGATCGGCCGGCAGGTAGTAGCTCTGCGCCACGTCCTGCTCCCACAGATTGTGCGCGACGAACAGGACGTTGCCGTCGTCGCTCCACTTGGCCGCGACGTAGAGCCGCGGCTCGTACGAGCCGTCGCGCGTCGGCAGCGTGCGCCAGTTGCGCGACTTGAGCGCGCGGTTGCGCGGATCTTTTCGCGCGCGAATCATCGCGGCGTAGAAGTCGACCAGCGCGCCGCGATCGTCGGCGGCGAAGCGTGACCGCAGATAGTCGGAGCGGCGGAACGAGAGCTGCCAGCCCTCGCCCAGCTCCTGCCCCGAGAGCAGCATTGGCGTCGACCACATCGTCGCGCCCAGGCCCCAGAAGCCGGCGCCGGTCCACTCGTCGAAGCCGGTGCCGTCGGTGAGCCGCTTCTCGTCGTGGGTCTCGAGCGCGGTCATGACGAAGGTGTGCGGCGCGAAGCGCTGCGAGTTGGCGAGCACGCCGGCGACGAAGCCCGAGTCCTTGTTCTGCCCGTTGCGCCCGGTCAGGTCGCCGACGTAGCCCTCGGTCATGATGTCCGAGACCCGGCTCATGCCGAGCTGATCGCCGAACTCCTCGGCGAGAAAGATCGGCCGCGGCTGACCGCGACGCCAGGCGTAGTAGTCGAGCTTCGAGGTGATGTACTTCCACTCGTTCGGCGCCATCCCCGAATTCCAGTCGGTGGTGTGATCGAGCCGGAAGCCGTCGGCGCCGCGCGCGAGCCAGTGGTTGAGCACGCGGAACAGGTACTCGCGCACGCGCGCGAACTCCCAGGCGTGCGCGCCGTTCGACTCCTGGTGGTAGAGGAACTTCACGTCGACCCAGTTGTTGCTGAAGTTGTCGCCCGGCGCGCTCGACGGATTCCACGCGTCGCGCCCGAGGTAGAACGCCGGCAGCTGGTACTCGAGCGAAGGCGCGTCGCAGGCGAACGAAGCGCGTTCCCAGTCGAACGCCTCGTGCCAGGCGGCGGCCGCGCGCGCGAGCGGAGCGCCGGAGAGCTGCGGGCAGCGCGCGTGGACCGCGTCGGCGTCGGCGCCGGTCGCGCCGGCGATCACCGGATGCACCAGCGCCGCGTCGAAGGTCGCGCCGAAGTCCCACAGGTTCTCGCCCGCCGGCAGCCGATCGCGGACCGCGCGGTGCCCGGCGGTGTCCGAGAAGAGATAGTTGTGGCCGAAGTGGTTGAGCGCGACGTCGAGCAGCACCTTCATGCCGCGCCGGTGCGCCTCCGCGATCACGCGATCGAGCACGTCGTCGGCGAAGCAGGGCGGATCCGACTCTTCGTCGCGGCCGGCGGCGATGCAGGCGCGCGAGAGCGAGCCGGCGGCGTGCAGGTAGTCGCGCACGGCGTAGGGCGAGCCGAGGTTGTCGCAGGCGTCGGGCAGGCTCCAGCGATCGTTGTCGGGAAACAGCGGCATCAGCCAGACGCCGTTCGCGCCCAGCCGCTCGTCGAGATAGCGGATGGTGATCGCCTGCTTCGGATCGGCGGTGTCGTCGAGCAGATCGTCGAGCGTGCCGAGCGCGATCCGGCGCAGCTCGGCGTCGATCGCGCACGACGGTTGCGCGCGCACGGTGGGCGCGATCTTGGCGGCGCACGCGGCGCGCTGCGCCGGCGAGCCGTCGTCGGGATGGCAGGCGTTGGCGCTGCGCGCCTGCAGCTCGTAGAGCACCAGGTCGCCGGCGGCGGCGTTCAGCTCGTTGTAGTCGAGCCCTTCGCCGCTCTCGGCCGCGGGAGGCGGCGCGCAACCGGTGAGCGCCAATACCAGAATAGTGACTCTCATATGAGTCACGCTTTGGATGCACGAACCGTGCGCGGCCCAGGTCGTCGAAATTCCACGCATCGGCGCTGGCGACTCGACTTTCGCCGCCGGCTTCTCGACGAGCCGGCCGCGCGATCCTATGATCGTTGCTGCCATGGTCGAGGGGAGGGCCAAAGGCTCGCTGTTCGTGCAGACCCGCCGCTTCGTCGGCGGCGATGCGAAATGGCGCGAGCTGTTGGCGAAGCTGCCGCCCGCGGATCAGCGCGTGCTCGACGAGCCGTTCGCCTCCAACGGCTGGTATCCGGTGGCGCTGTGGAACCGGCTGATGGATTCGTTCCTCGCGCGCGAGGGCGGGCCGAAGGTGACCGAGCTCTCGCGCTACATCGCCGCCGAGGATCTCAACATCGTGTTCAAGATGCTGCTCAAGATGGGCTCGCCCGAGTTCGTCTTGCGCCGCACCGAGGCAATCTACCTGCGCTACTTCGACGTCGGGCAGTTCGTCGCGCTCGAGCAGGAGCCGCGCAAGTGGAAGCTCACGCTCGAGGGCGCGACCACGCGCGAGGGCGCGCCCGGGCCGGTGGTGTGCGCCTGGGGCGTGCCGGGCTGGCTCACCGAGGCGCTGGTGCGCACCGGCGCCAAGGGCGTGCGCGTGACCCACGCCAGGTGCCGCTTCCAGGGCGCGCCGAAGTGCGAGTTCTCGACGAGCTGGTAGACTCGTCGCATGCGTCGGCTGGCGGTGCTCCTGTGCGCGTCGGGAATCGCGCGCGCCGAGGCTCCGCCGGTGGTGATCGCGCCGTTCAAGACCCGCTGCTTCGACGCCGCGCAGCTGGCCGAGCGCGTGCGGCTGAGCGTGCCCGAGCTGGCGGTGCGCGTCGGCGGCGCGCAGGCGGGCGCGTCGCAGAGCGTG
>DASREC010000228.1:0-2589 GCA_035652295.1 Polyangia bacterium | reverse complement strand
GCTCAGCGATCACGCGACGGCGTGGCTGGCGTGGCTCGACGGCGCGGCGGCGATCGGCGCGTTCGCGGTAGCGTCGATGGCGTCCGAGGGCGTCGCCGTCTCGCGCGCGGCCGGCGGCCCGCTCGGATTGGCGCTCGCGCTGTTCCTGCTATGGATCATCGCGCTGGCGACCGGCGCCGATCATTGGCTCGCGTGGTGGACCTTCGCGTTCGCCTGCGGCTTCTTGATCCTCGGCTTCCTCGGCTCGTCGCAGCGGGCACCTCATGGGGGCGGCGGCGTGCGAACCACGCGCCTCGCATAGCGGTGTGCTAATAAACGGGCATGCAGGTGGTCGACGCCTCGCCCGTCGTCGTGGTCTCGCGGCCGGGCGCCCGCTACGCGCTCGAGGCGCCGTTCGATCCGCCGAATCCCGTCTATGAAATGGTGGAGGCGGTGTTTCGCGGGCTCGGCTACGACGCCGCGCGCGCCGGCACGCCCGACTGGAATCCGCTCGGCGCGCTGATCCAGCCCGGCGACCGCGTCCTGATCAAGCCGAACTTCGTGACCTCGAAAAACTTCGAGGAGCACCTGCGCGGCGAAAAGCTCGCGTGCTCGTCGACGCACGGCTCGGTGCTGCGCCCGATCCTCGACTACGCCTTGCGCGCGTGCGGCCCGAGCGGCAAGGTCACGATCGTCGACACGCCGGTCGAGGGCTGCAACCTCGAGGAGGTGGTCGACGGCCTCGGCGTGCGTGCGCTGCTCGATTGGTACGCGTCGCGCGGGCGGCGCATCGACTTCATCGACCTGCGCCACTTCCGCGTGGTGCCGCACCTGGCGCTCGACGACGTCAAGCGCTTCGGCCGCTCGTTCAACCTCGGCCTGCTCCTGCGCGAGCGGCTGCCGGGCGATCCGCTCGGCTATACCGTGGTGGATCTGGCCGAGCGCTCGTGGTTCGGCGAGGTCGAGCACCGCGGCCCGCGCTTCTGCTTCCACCGCTCGCACAAGTCGACGCCGGTGCCGCACCACTCGCGCGGCCGGCAGGAGTACTCGATCCCGCGCACGGTGCTCGACGCCGACGTGGTGATCAACATCCCCAAGCTGAAGACGCACAAGAAGTCGGGCGTGACGCTGGCGCTCAAGTCGTGCATCGGACTGACCAACGAAAAGTATTGGCTGCCGCACTACACCGCCGGCTCGCCCGCCGAGGACGGCGACGAATATCCGTTTCGCCCGCCATTGAAGGTGCGCATTGAAAACCAATTACAACGTTTTCCTTTGCCGTTCGATCATTCATTGATTGCGCGCGCGCCTAAAATGGCCGAGGGGCGATCGCAGAACGGCTTCTTGCACGGCTTCATCATGGAAGGAAGCTGGGAGGGCAACGACACCATCTGGCGCACGGTGCTCGATCTGAACCGCATCCTGTTCTTCGCCGATCGCGAGGGCGTGATGCGCGACCGCGTGCAGCGCCGCTACCTGGCGATCGTCGACGGCATCATCGCCGGCGAGGGCGAGGGCCCGCTCGCCTCGACGCCGCGCGCGTCCGGCCTGCTCGTCGGCGGCGAGGATCCGGTGCTGGTCGACGTCGCGTGCGTGCGCGCGATGGGCTACCCGATCGAGCGCCTGGCCATGGTGCACCGCGCGCTCGGCGCACAGCTCCTCGATACGAGCGATCTCGATCGATTGAAATTGGTGACGGACGGCCCCGCGCCGACCGGCACATTCGTTCCGCCCAAGACGTGGCGGAGCCTGCTCGCCTGACCGGCACGGCATTGGCTACCTCCATTGGCCATTGGACCAAGGAGACAGACGCCAATGCTCGAAACCATCATCGTTTTAATGGTGCTCTTGTGGGCCTTCGGATTCTGGGGCCCGTATCACGCCAATCTCGGCCCGTTCATTCACGTGCTGCTGCTGATCGCGGTGGTCGTCCTCGTCATCCGTCTCATTCAGGGGCGCCGCGTGGTGTGACGGGCGCGACCGGCGGCGCGACCGGCGACGGCTGCGGCGACGGATAGGCGGGATCCTTCTCGAGCTTCTGCCACAGCTTCCAGGTTCCCTGCGAAGCCACCAGCTGCACTTTGCCCTCGCGCGCCAGCTTGGGAAAGATCTCGAACGGAAACGGCGCGCCTTCATTGTGCGTCAGGAAATAGTCCCAGCCGCGCGAGTGAAAGCTCCATTCGAAGCGCTCGGTGTGGTTCCAGCTCGGCGCCGGCAGGTAGTCTTTGTACTTGAGCGGAAACCCGTACGAGAAGTTGTAGAAGTTATAACCGCCGCGGCGAATCTGCGTATACGACGCCCATTGGTTGAAGCAATTGACGTTGACCTGATCGTCCGAGAGCGGCGGCAGCACCAGCGTGAGCGTGTTCTTGTGCAGCGGGATCTGCGCTACCACCGCGTCGAAGCCGGCGATGTTGCGATTGAACTTCACCACCATGCGCGCCACGTCGCCGGCGTAGAACAGGCCGGCGGCGATCACCGGCGCGAACAGCCAGCGGCGCCAGCCGGCGATCGGCCCGCGGATCATCAGCGCGCCGAACAGCGCCGCGACGAACGCGAAGCGCCCGTTGATCATGTACCAGTTGAACGGCCGCTGCATCGAGCGCGGCA
>DASREC010000227.1:0-12905 GCA_035652295.1 Polyangia bacterium | reverse complement strand
TGCGGCAAATTGCCGCCGTGCTCAAACATTCTCGGTCGCGCAGACGCGCCCTGCGAAACTGCGCGCGGCGGCAATTTGCCGCAGCCCGCACGCTCCACTCCGCTCCGTGCCGGCACGAAGAATGGTAAAACCCTCAGAATTGGCGAATTGAGCCGCTTTACCGAAGCGTAGCGGAACGGAGCGCGCGGGCGCGAAATCGTTTTTCGCGGGCATTGCGAAGGCGCTCCTCGCCGCAGGCGAGCATGCAAGCCGTAGCATGAGTGAGCACGTGCCGCGCGCAGGCGCGTAGCGCCGAGCACGGCGTATGCGAACGTCCCGCGAAAAACGATTTCGCGCTCGCGCGCGTAGTGCAGCGGTCGATCGAGCACCCGCTCCGCCACTCAGCGGCGACGAAAGATGCGCCCGAGCACACGATCGAACAGCGACTGCACGTCTTCGACGCCGAGCGGGCGCATGAGCAGGAGCGTGACGGCGAGGAACACCGCGCCACCGGCGCCGGCGCGCACCAACTGGAGCGCGTGGCCGTGCAGGTTACCGATCGGTAAAAAGCGCGCCACCGCCCACGCCGCCGCGCCGCCCGCCGCGCCGAGCACGAGCGCGCGCGCGATCCCGGTGATGAGCCCGAGGCGATCCGCCGACGGGAGCCGCCGCGGCAGGAGCGCCAGCAGCGCTGCCGTGTGGAGCAGGATTCCAATCCCCGACGAGATCACCAGCCCGTTCACGCCGAGCGCGTGGAACATCGACCAGTAGATCGGCAGCGACGCGATGGTGATCACCGTGCCCGCCACCATCGGCGTCAGCGTGTCGCGCGCGGCGTAGAACGCGCGCGCCAGGATCCCCTGCATGCCCCACAGCGGGATCGCCACCGCGTAGATCGCGAGGTAGCGCGCCGTCGGCGCCACCTGCTCGACGGAGAAATGGCCGCGGCGAAACAGGAGGTCGGTGAGCGGCGTGGCCAGCGCGATCATCGCCGCCGCCGCCAGCGCCGCGATCGACGCCGACGCGCGCGCCGATCGCATCACCAGCCGCGCCAGCTCGTCCTGCTTGTTCTCGGCGTGCAGCCGCGCGAAGAACGGCATCGACGCCTGCCCCACCGCCTGCCCGGCGACGGCGATCGGCACCAGCACCAGCTTGCGCGCGTAGCTCAAGCACGAGATCGCGCCCACGTCGCCGGCGGCGAAGTAGCGGATGATCCAGTCGTCGAACGTCACCAGCGAGACGCCGATCATCAGCGGCAGGCTGAGCCACAGCCACTCGCGAAACTCGGCGTGCCGCACGCGCAGCGACGGCAGATAGCGCAGGCCCGCGCGCCACGCCGCCACCATCTGGATGGCGAACGGCCCGACGAGCGCGCCGGCGAGTGTGCCCCACGCCAGCGACGCCGCGCCGAGCTGACGGCCGAGCAGCGCGCCGCCGGCGATGGTGCCGGCGTTGTACGCGAGCGGCGCCATCGCCGCGGCGACGAACTTGTGGCGCGCCATCAGCGTCGCCGACGCGAGCCCGCCGAGGTAGAAGCAGATCTGCGCCGGCAACAGAATGCGCGTCAGCTCGATGGCGAGCTGCAGATCTTTCGGCTGCAGTTTTTTCAGGTAGCGGCCGGCGAGCTCGGGCGTCCACACCTCGAGCGCGATCACGCCGGCGACCAACACCAGCAGCATCGTGGTGGCGATGATCGAGAACACGCGGTTGCCCTCGCGCTCGTCGCCGGACGTGAGGTGGCGCGTGTAGATCGGGATGAAGGTGATCGAGAGCGTGCCGCCGGCGACGAGATAGTTGAGCACGTCGGGGAGCGTGAAGGCGGCGTAGAACGCGTCGGTGGCGCCGTTGGCGCCGAACGCGGCGGCGACGAACGCGTCGCGCGCGAAGCCGAGCACGCGCGAGAGCAGGACCGCGGCGATGAAGATGGCGGCGGCCAGGCCGAGCTTGCGGGTGGTCGACGGCGAATCGGGCATCGAGTTGCCGATTGTACGCGGTCGAATTGCGAAACGCCCCTATTGCGGCGGCGGATATTGCGGCGGCGGATATTGCGGTTGCGGCGGCTGCTGCGGATATTGCGGCGGCGGATATTGCGGTTGCTGCGGATATTGCGGCGGCGGGAATTGCGGCTGCTGCGGATATTGCGGCGGCGGCGGATATTCCGGCGGCGGCGCTTGCGGAGCGGCGGGCGCGGGATAGCGCAGGTCGTCGCACGTCGCGCCGAGGCTGCCGACCGCGTCGTTGTAATAGTTGAGCGCGTCGACCGCGTGCCCGTTGGCGCTGTTCTTCAGCTTGCGCCCGAACCCGGCGAGCACCACGCCGAGCACGGCCATGCCGACGCCGGTGCCGAGCCAGATGCCGACGTGATCGGGATAGTCGACGCCGAACCCGATGAGCGCCCCGATCGGCAGCACGCCGAAGATCCCGCCGGTGATGCTGAGCGCCGTCGACAGCGTGCCGTCGCGCGCCGCCTTCTGCGCCTGGTCGCTCGCCTGCGGCACGCAGCGCACGTACTCGGGCAGCCCGCTCCAGCCGAGCCCGCGCGCCACGCGCCGCCCGCCTCCCCACATCTCGAAGCCGCCCTGGTAGCGCAGCGTCAGCTCGCCGCGCGCGACCAGCTGCGGCTGGTACTCGGTGGTCGCGCAGCCCGACGCGATCAGCGCGATGACGGCCAGCGCCCTCACGATCCGCCCCCGACGTCGAACGGCGCCTGCGCGCACGCCGACTGTCCCGAGCGCACCAGATCGTTGTAGACGTTGACCTCGTCGATCGCCTGCGACGAGCGCGTCGATGACTCGGGGTTGGCGATCGCCAGACCGAGCGCCACCGCCGGCAGCACCACCAGCGCGATCACCGCCAGCTTGGCCAGCGCGTCGCCGCCCGACGAGCCGCCGCCTCCGCCCGAGCCGCCGTTCACGCGCACCCCCGGCGCGCCGACGAACGTCGCGTGCGCGCCGACGGGCAGATGCGGCACGAACAGCGGCACCACCGGCAGCGGCGGCGCCAGGCCCGGCGTGATGACCACGATCTGCGGCCCGTAGTAGCGCGGCGCCCAGTAGCCGCCGTCGAGCCGCAGGTCGCCCGACGACAGACGCAGCCGCTTGTACTGCGTGGTGGCGACGATCTCGTCGGTGCACGCCGGCGTCAGCCCGCCGCCCGACAGCTCCATGACGACGTTGTTGTCCTTCCACACCGGACGCGCGCGCCCGTCGAGCGGCGGCGCGTACTCGGACGTGTAGCCGCAGCCGGCGGCGGCGAGCGCCAGCGCGACCAGCACGCCCGGCGCGCGGCGCGCGGCTGCCCGAATTCCGACGAGCATGCTGCGATGGTACTACGAAGCGGCATCGATCGCCGGTGCTGCCGCGCACACCCGCTACGCGTCGGCGGGAAAATCCTCGAAGCGCAGGATGTCGAGCTCGGCGAACCGCTCCTTGAGCCACGGCGTCAAGAGCCCGAGCCGCTTCACGTTCGGCACCACGCGCGCGAACAGGAACTTGCGGAACTCGCGCATCACCGACGACTGCAGCGTCAGCTCGCGGCACTCGTCGACCGGCAGCCCGAGGCGCGCGTAGACCTCTTCGCCGACGAGGCGGTCGCGCATCAGCCGGCTCGCCTCGTAGGTGAACTCCTCGCGCTCGCGCCGCTCGCGCTCGTTGAGCTCGCGCTCGTAGAACTCGCGCAGGCTGAGCACGCCGAACGCCACGTGCCGCGCCTCGTCGCGCATGACGTTGTGGATCAGCTGCTTGATCAGCGGCTCGCCGGTGAAGTCGTGGATCATGCGGAACGACGCCAGCGCCAGCCCCTCGATCAGGATCTGCATGCCGAGGTACTTCATGTCCCAGCGCGGATCGGTGAGCACCTGGTCGAGCAGCGACTTCAGGTTCGCGTTGACCGGATAGGTGGTCTCGACCTTCTCGCGCAGGTAGCGCTCGTAGACCTCGACGTGGCGCGCCTCGTCGACGACCTGCGTCGAGGCGTAGAACTTGGCGTCGATCCACGGCACGGTGTCGACGATCTGCGCGGCGGTGAGCAGCGCGCCCTGCTCGCCGTGCAGGAACTGCGAGAGCATCCACCCGTACGACTCGCGGCGGAAGCGGCGCTGCTCGGCGGGCGTCATGCGGTGCCAGATGGGCGAGCCGAAGATCGGGTTGTTGGCGTCGGGGAGGATCTCCGACTCGGGGTCGACCGAGATCGACCAGTCGAGCGCCTCGGCGCCGTTCCACTGCTCGCGCTTGGCCTTCTCGTAGAGCGCGCGCAGGTCGTCTTTGTGCGAGACGTACTGCCAGACGTAGGTGGCCGGGCAGCGCGCGTCGAGGTGCTCCTCGTCGGCGCGAAACGATCTCTCCGCACGGATGAGGCTCATGGTTTCAGTTTCTACTTACTTTTTCGCCGCGTCAACGGTCAAAAAGTGAAACCCATTTCACTTTCCAAGACAAAAGTGAATCCGATTTCACTTTTGCGCGTAGTAGCCTGATCGGATGCGTCTCGCCGTCGCCGCCGCGCTCGCGCTCGCGCTCGCGCTCGCGTCCTGCTCGGCCGGCATCCCCAACGACGGGACGCCCGACCTGGCCGCGCCCGAGCTCGGCGTCCCCGACCTGGCCGCGCCCGAGCTCGGCGCGCCCGATCTCGCCGCGCCGCCGCCCGATCTGCTCGCCTGCTCCGCGTGGATCGCCCTCGACGGCGGCCTCTGCGCCGGCACGCCGCTCGCCGGCACCTGCGTCGAGTCCTACTTCGCCGCCGCCGCCGACTGCTTTCGCGCCGCCGGCCCGTGCGTGCGCGACGCCAACGCGATCAACCTCTGCTTCTGCGACGGCGCGCGCGTGGCGCCGAACGGCGACTACTCGAACGCCGCCGGCGCCGTGTGCATGACGCAGCAGCTCCACTGCACGACCGGCTCGTCGTGCGTCACCTACCGCCCGTACACCTTCACCAGCCCCGCCGGCGTGCTGTCGTGGACCATCGACGAGCTGTCGCCGACGGGCCCGATCAACGACGTCACCTGTCCCGGCGACGGCGGCACGACCCACCTCGATCCCATGCAGTGCCCGAGCATCGCGCGCCTCGCGTTCGGCGGCGCCGCGTGCCACGTCGGCGCATGTCCGTAGGCGCGCCGATGATCGCGCGCTGGACCGACGCCTCGCACCAGTTCGTGTCGTCGTCGCCGTCGTCGGTGGACGAGGTGCGGGCGCTGATCGCCGAGGTGCGCGCGCTCCCCGAGCCGACGATGCTGTTCCTCGAGCGCGACGGCAAGCTGCTGGCGGTCGGCCTCGGCGGCGCGCTGTCGCCGGTGACGTGGATGGAGCCCGGCGGCGCCACCTTCCACACCGTCGGCGATCTCTCGCGCATCGGCTGCATCCAGCTCTGGAGCCAGACGCAGCTCGACGACTTCTTCGCCGAGCTGGCCATCCCCGAGGCCGCCGCCATCGCCGCCGCGATTTTTTTCGCCTCGACCGGCGAGCGCCCTCCGGACCTCCACTGGGAAGCCGACTGGTGAGCGCGCGCGCGAAAAGTGAAGCCAGTTTCACTTTTCGCGCGAAAGGTGAAATCAGTTTCATTTTTGAGCGAGCCGCCGAAGGCGGCGTCGGCGCGGAGTCGAGGGAGGGCGGCATGCCCTCCCCTGGATCGAGACGAAATTGGTCTAGCCGCTGGCTAGACCAATTCGTGGGGCATGTGATCGCGCGGCGAGCGGAAGTAGCGCAGCGGCGAATAGGCGAGGAAGTTGGAGACGCGGCTGGTGTAGACGCACGCGTAGTCCTCGACCTGCTCGCCGAAGCGCGAGTTCTCCACGCCCTCGCGGAAGATCGCGCCCCAGTACGGATTGAACGCGCGGTCGAGATCCTTCTCCAGGTGCTCGAGCTCGTCGGACGACGCCTTCATGGTCGCGCGCAGCTCGTCGAGCCGGCGCTTGGCCTCGCGTTTGGCCGCCTCGACGGTCTCGGTCGCCTGCGCCAGCGGATCGTGATCGCCGCCGCCGTTCTCCGCCAGCTTCTGCAGCGAGCGCAAGAGCAGCTGCTGGTACGTGATCTCGGAGTCGATGCGGATGCACTGCCGCTCGAGCGAGTCGAGCCGCGCGAAGCGATCCTTGTCGCGCTCGATCAGCGTCAGCTCCTGCTCGAGCTCCTGGAGGATCATCGCCGTGCGCCACACCGACGACTTCTTTGCGCGCAGCATGTCGCCGTAGATGTGATCGCCGATGTACAGCACGCGGTCGCCGCCGCCGGTCGCCATCGCCTCGAAGTCGTGGATGTTGCCGCCCTGGTAGATGCGGTTGCGCACGAACGGCCCCGAGTGCGTGCCCTTGGGCTTGCCCTCGGCGTCGAGCTCGAGGAACGGGTGGCGCTCGGTGAAGAACGCCGGCTTCGAGCCCGACACGATGGTCACGTCGAAGTAGTTGCGCCACGACGGATATGCCGGCAGCGCGCCGTCGAACAGGTACGTCATCACCGCGTCGGTGTAGTCCCACGCCGAGTTGGTGAGCAGGAACAGCCGCTTTCCCGACGAGCGGAACTTGTGCAGCGTCGGCGCGAGATCGGGATCGCGCTCGATGTAGTCGCCGAGGTTGGACTTGATGATCGACTTCATGGTGTCGTCGCGGTGCGCCTCGTCGATGCACTCGCGGATGTCCTGCCACAAGCGCGAGTAGCGCACGCGCCCGTCCTTCGCCTCGAGGAAGTCGACGATCGCCGAGTACATCACCGCCTCGGGCAGCGCGAACAGCGTGTCGATCCACGCGTAGCGCGGCAGCGACAAGCGGATGCGCTGCGTGCGGTAGAGCTTGTGGCGCGTCTCTTTGTCGAGCAGCTGCCGCCCGTGATAGACGCGCCCGACGTGGCCGTAGCGATCCATCTTGAAGATGTTGCCGTACTTGCGATCGACCACGAGGCCGCGCAGCCCGAACTGCGGATCGTAGTCGAGCCCGCGGATGTCCTCGGGGTAGCCGCGCTTGGCGATCAGCTTCTCGAGCGTGCACTGGATGCTGAGCGCCTCGAGGTTCTGCTGCTTGTAGAGCGCCAGCGTGTAGTCCATGTCGAAGCCGATGAGATCGATCTCGTCCATGCGCAGGTTGCGGTTGACGTAGATCCGCTTGGCGCGCTGGATGTCGAGGCCGCGCGGGACGGCGTGGCCGAGCGCCTCGAGCAGCTCGAGATGGGCGCCGGCCTTGCTGTCGTCGGTTCTGGCTCCTCGGGGAGACTCGGCCACGGACATGGACCATAAAGTATAGCACGCCGTCGTATAATGATCCGATGCGCCGCGCCCGCGCTCTCGCGCTCACGCTCTCGGGAATCGGCGTCGTGACGATCGCGTCGCACGCCGGCGCGCAGGTGCTGCACGAGCGGGTGCTGGTCGGCTCGCTGACCTGCGCGGGCGGCATCTGCTCGTCGGAGACCGGCGTGAAGGCGATCGAGCAGGACGGGCAGGTGCTGTTCGCCCCGACGGGCGGAGCGCAACCCGCGCCGGGCGAGCAGGTGTTCTCGCCGCAGCCGGCCGCGCCCGTCGAGATCGGCGGACCGAACGCCGGCTCGGGCGGCGGCGATCATCCCCCCGATCGCCGCGACGTCATCCGCTCCGATCGCGACACCGGCCCCGAGGGCCAGGACGTGCACTACTACCACGCGGTCTTCAATCCCGAGATCTTCCCGTACAAGCGCATGACCGCGCTCGACGCCGTGCGCATCGCCGAGTGCCTCGACCGGCGGCCGAGCTGCGACGACGAGGTGCTCGAGGTCTTCGATCGGCAGACGCTGCAGCTGCTGCCGGTCGTCGGGCCGCGGCGCGAAGCCGATCGCGACGCGTTCTGGGGATCGATCGTCGTCGACCTCGAGCCCAACCGCTGGGTGCCGATCCCGTCGGTGGCGCCGGACACGCGCATCCTCGACTACAAGAGCGAGCCGCGCGTCGAGGTGCAGTTCGCGCGCGACGCGGCCGACAACGTGTTCGTGCGCTCGCCGTCGGGCGGGCGGCACCGCTTGACGTGGCTGTCGGATGCGCCGGTGCGTTACTTCGGCGGCGATCTGCCGCCGGGCGTGCGTCTCTCCGACGAGCCGCAGGCGCTCTTGCGCCCCGTGCCCGAGCGGTTGCGCGCGCGCGTGCAGACGGTCTTGCGCCACGCCGGCATTCACGTCACCAAGTCGATGCCGCTCGAGGTCGTGCTGTCGGCGCTGGTGAACTACTTTCGCGCGTTCGAGTCGGGCACGCTGCCGCCGCCGTCGGGCTCGTCGTACCTCGACCTGGCGCTGGCGCAGAAGGGCTGCTGCCGGCATCGCTCGTACGCGTTCGCCATCACCGCGATGGCGGTCGGCATCCCGGTGCGCTACGTCGAGAACGAGGTGCACGTGTTCGTCGAGGTGTATCTGCCGACGGCGGGCTGGCGGCGCATCAACCTCGGCGGCGCGCCGCTCAACGAGGAGCTGCTCGGCGGCGACGGCAAGACCATGTACCGCGAGAAGGGCGGCGATCCGTTTCCGCGGCCCGAGCCGTTCCTGCGCACCGCCGCGCCGCCGCCGAAAGGCGTCGAGAAGCTGGCGAGCGGCAGCTCCGCCGCGAATCAGAGCGGAGGCGGGAGCGGCAGCGGCGGAAACGGCGCGGGCGCAAACGGCGCGGGTGGAAATGGCGGAAGCGGCAAGCCGCGGCGCGCGGTGTTCGACGAGAACGCGCCGCCGACGAATGAGCCGATCGGCCCGCTCGCACAGCCCGACAAGCGCGCGCCGACGGCGATCACCGTCGAGCTGGCCGAGCGCAGCACGTTTCGCGGCGAGACCGTGGACGTGAGCGGCAGCGTGACCGCCACCGGCGCCGACGCCGCCGGCCTGCCGGTCGAGATCTTCCTCGAAGGGCCGAGCGGCCAGGTGCGCGTGGCCGAGACCGCCACCGGCGCCGACGGCCGCTACCGCGTCACCGTCGAGGTGCCGCGCGACCTCCCGCTCGGGGACCACCGCGTTTCGGCGCGGACCCGCGGCGACGAGAAGCGCGCCCCCTCTTCGACCCGCCACTAGCCGCTTCATTAATAGGCGCATCGGCCGACGCCTCATTAATAGAGAGCAGCCGCATGAAGGCGCGCGCCAGCCGCGGCGGATCGAGCGGCAGGCCGAGCTCGATCATGGTCTGCGCGCCGATCACCGCCGCCATGATCAGCGAGGCGATCTCCGACGGCGGCACGTCGGCGCGCAGCTCGGCGCCGCGGCGGATCATCTGCGCCAGCTCGCGCAAGCTGGTCTCGATCAGCGCCACGTAGCGCGCGCGGATCACCGGCGAGCGCGCGCACGCCTCGAGCAGCTGGTGCGGCCGCACCCCGCCCTTGCGCGTCAGCGGATAGGCGCCCGACGCGATCGCCTCGACGAAGCGCTCCACCGTCGACGGCAGATTGCCGCCGGCGAACACCGCCTGGAGGAACGCGCCGCCGACGCGATCCATCACCGCCACCAGGAAGTCGTCGCGGTCGCGGAAGTGCACGTAGAACGCGCCGCGGGTAAAGCCTGCGCGCCGGCAGATGCCGTCGAGGCTGGCGTCGAGCCCCTCGGCGCCGAACGCGGCCATGCCGGCGTGCAGCAGCGCCTCGCGGGTGGCGGCCATCGCCTGCTTGCGCGTCTTGCTCATTGCCTATTGACATACGACGTCGTATGTGAAAAATCAACTTCACATACGACGCCGTATGTGAAAAAAGTGGAGGCTCCCATGGACGTCACGACACACCGAACCGCTCGACCCGATCACCTGCACGCGGAGGCCACGCCGGTGGTGGCGCCGTTCTCCGGCACGCTCGACGATCTGCTGGCGCTCGACGCCGGCGCGCTGGAGACGCTGTACCGCGGCGCGCGCGTCCCGCGCCTCGCCGACGTGAAAGGCGATCTGCGCGGCCGCATGCTCGCGGTGGTCGAGCTGCCGCAGGCGCTGGCCGGCGCGGTGCGCGCGTTCGCCGGCTCGAGCGCGTTCCCCTGGCGCGGCAAGTCGTTCTCGCCGCTCACCGCCGATCGCGGCGAGGGCGTGAACCGCGTCATCTCCGACTCGTGGCGGCTGTTCACCTTCGGCACCTTCGTCGGCCCGTCGCGCGCCGGCGCGTTCGACGCCGTGCAACTCGACTACGATCGCCCGTCGAACCCGTTCTTCATCCGCGCCATCAAGGACGAGATCCGCGAGCTGCGCCCCGGCCTGTGGCTCGGCCAGGCGTGGCTCAAGACGAAGTCGAGCGAGCGCCTGGTGCTCTACTTCGGCCTGACCAGCGACGGAAAATGAAGGCGCTGGTCACCGGCGCGGCCGGCTTCATCGGCTCGAACGTGGTGCGCGCGCTCCTCGGCGCGGGCCACGCCGTGCGCGCGCTGCACCTGCCCGGCGAGGACGTGCGCAACCTCGCCGGGCTCGACGTCGAGCGCGTGGCGGGCGACGTCACCGACGGGCCGGCGATGCGCCGCGCCGCCGCCGGCTGCGACCGCGTGTTCCACCTGGCCGCGATCTACGCGCTGTGGACGCGCGATCCCGAGCGCATGCGGCGCGTGAACGTCGACGGCACGCGCACCGTGCTCGAGGCGGCGCGCGCGGCCGGCGTCGAGCGCGTGGTGTACACCAGCTCGATCGCGCGCTTCGGCGGGCAGGGGCGCGGGCGGCGCGCCACCGAGGAGAGCCCGTTCGCGCTCGGCCCGACGGGCGATGGCTACTCGCGCTCGAAGTTCGAGGCGCACGAGGTCGCGCGCGCGTTCGCCGGCGACGTCGACGTGGTGATCGTCGCGCCGACGGGGCCGATCGGGCCGGGCGACGTCGGGCCGACGCCGACGGGGCGGCTGCTCCTGCGCGCGCTGACGATGCCGGTGGTGGTGGTGCCCGACAGCGCCACCAACTTCGCCGACGTGCGCGACATGGCGCGCGGGCACCTGCTCGCCGCCGAGCGCGGGCGGCGCGGCGAGAGCTACCTGCTCGGCCACGTCGACCTCACCGCCGTCGAGCTCGCGCGCGAGGCGCTGGCGCTCTACGGTTTGCGCCGCGCGATCGTGCGCGCGCCGTTTCCGCTCGCGCAGGCGGCCGGCCACGCCTCGCTCGCCGCCGCGCGCCTCCTCGGCCGCGCCCCGCTCTTCACGCCCGCCGCCGTCCGCATCGCCAGGCTCGGCCTCACCGCCGACTGCTCCAAAGCCGTCCGCGAGCTCGGCCTCCCGCAGACCCCGATCCGCACCGCGCTGCGCGACGCGCTCACCTGGTTCGCGCAAAACGGCTACCTCACCGACGGTGCCTTGAAGCGCAAGGTACTCGCCGCCGCCGCTTGATCACCGCTGCACTCCGCGCGCGGGCGGGAAAATCGTTTTTCGCGGGACGTTCCGCTACCGCCGCGGCGGCGCGTAAAGATGCTCCGTTTGGCGATTCCAGTCTGCGCGGTTTGGCAATTCTGAGGCTCTAGCAAATTCCGCGGATCGGCACGGAGCGGAGTGTAGCGGGCGGGCTGCGGCAGTTTGCCGCCGCGCGCAGTTTCGCAGGGCGCGTCTGCGCGACCGAGAATGTTTGAGCACGGCGGCAAACTGCCGCAGCCCGCGCGCGGAACGCAGCGCGTACGTAGTGCAGTGCAGGTCCGCTCTTACCGGCGCATGGCGTTGATGCGGAGGCGGAGGGCGTTGAGCTTGATGAAGCCGCCGGCGTCTTTTTGATCGTAGACCTGCTCGGCTTCGAACGTGGCGAAGTCGGGGCGGTAGAGCGGGCGCGGCGCCTTGCGGCCGGCGACGCCGCACGCGCCTTTGAAGAGCTTGAGCCGCGCGGTGCCGGTGACCGGCTTCACCGCCTCGTCGATCAGCCCTTGCAGCAGCAGCCGCTCGGGCGCGAACCAGAAGCCGTTGTAGACCAACTGCGCGTACTTCGGCATCAGCGAATCGCGCAGCGCCAGCACCTCGCGATCGAGCGTGATGGTCTCGACGGCGCGGCGCGCGCGGCGCAGCAGCGTGCCGCCCGGCGTCTCGTAAACGCCGCGCGCCTTCATGCCGACGTAGCGATCCTCGACGAGATCGACGCGCCCGACGCCGTGCTCGCCCGCGATCGCGTTGGCGCGCTCGAGCATCGCCGCCGGCCCGAGCCGCTGCCCGTCGAGCGCCACCGGCGTGCCCTCCTCGAGCTCGACCTCGACGTAGCGCGGCTCGTTCGGCGCCTCGCGCGGATCGCGCGTGAGCTGGAACATCTGAGCATCCGGCTCGCGCCACGGATCCTCGAGGATGCCGCCCTCGTACGACGTGTGGAACAGGTTGCGATCGATCGAGTACGGCTTCTCCGCCGTCGCCTCGATCGGGATCTTGTGCTCCTTGGTGTACGCGATCAGCTGCGAGCGGCTCTTGAGATCCCAGATGCGCCACGGCGCGATGATCTGGATCGACGGATCGAAGTGGTAGTAGCCCAGCTCGAAGCGCACCTGGTCGTTGCCTTTTCCCGTCGAGCCGTGGGCCACCGCGTCGGCGCCCTCCTGCTTGACCACCGCCATCTGCGCCTTGGCGATGATCGGGCGCGCGAGCGACGTGCCCATCAGGTACTCCTGCTCGTACGCCGCGTCGGCGCGCAACGCCGGGAACACGAAGTCGCGCACGAACTCCTCGCGCAGATCGTCGACGTAGACCTTCGACGCGCCGGTGGCGAGCGCCTTCTTGCGCACCGCCTCGAGGTCTTCACCCTGGCCCACGTCGGCGCAGAAGGCGACCACTTCGCAGTTGTAGGTCTCCTTCAGCCAACGAATCGCCACGGACGTGTCGAGTCCGCCGGAATACGCGAGCACGATCTTCTTCGGCATGCGCGGAATCTACTACAAAACACCCCCTTCGCGCCGCACTGCGTCGTCGACCGGGTCAGTCGCTGGCGCCCCCGTCGGTGTCCTCGCCAAGATCCACCTCGGACATGTCGACGGCCGCCGACATGTCGAGCAGCTCGACACCCCCATGGTCGGGATGGATGCAGAACCACTCGTGGTCCTTCTG
>DASREC010000226.1:0-16042 GCA_035652295.1 Polyangia bacterium | reverse complement strand
CGGACGCTCGCATACGCCGTGCTCGCCGCTGCTGCTGCGCAGCAGCGGCTGCGCGCGGCACGTGCTTCGCTCGATTCGTCGCTGGCATCCTCGCGCAGACGCGAGGAGCGCTCCTCAACGCCGGCGAAAAACGATTTTCGCGCCCACCCGCTCATTACGCTTTTCGGTTAAGTCGACTTTAGAGAATGCCGAGTAGCGCGGGCGGACTCGCGTTCTTTTTTTCGCCAGCCCGGAGGGCGCGCAGTTCAAAGGAGCACAATCAGTCCTATGGCTTCGGGTAAGCCGTTCTCGTCGGAGCGGCAAGGAGTCGGAAGTCAGCCATATAGCGCCTGAGGACTGCCGAAAAAAAGAACGCGAGTCGCAAGCCCGCGCGTGCCGTCAGTCGGCTTGCAGGATGATCGGGAACTCGGTTTCGTATTCGCCGTCGGCCGCCGGAAAGTGCCAGTGCTTGATCGATTGCGTGATGCACGTGGCGATCTCGGAGCCGGAGAATTGCGGATCGGGAACGGTGACCGCGAGGACGGTTCCCGACAGGCCGACCTTCACGTGCGTCATCAGCCGCGCGCGCTTGAGCGATTGGTCGTGCTTGAGCACGCGGTCGTAGCAGAGGTTGAGCGCGCGCCGATTTTGCGTCACCACCGCGAGGATCGCCGCCTGCGACGCCTGCGCGTTGCCGCCGTGCTGCGCGTGATCGACCGGCGGCAGCGCGTGCTGCGCGTGATCGTTTTGATCGTTGTAGAGCGCGGCGAGATTTTTTTGCTGGCTCGACAGCGAGTCGTTCTTGGCCGGCGGGTGCGCGACCGGCGCGCGCTTGGTGGCGGCGAGCGGGCGCTTGGGATCCTGCGCTACGGGCGCGGGCGCCGGCTGCTGCGGCGGCGGCGCAGGATCGACCACCGTGATCGGCTTGTCCTCGATGGGCGGCTTCTGCGCCACCTCCGGCTTCGGCGGCGGCGCGGGCTGCGGCGCCGGATGGCGCACCAGCAAGTAGATCACCACCGCGCCGAGCCCGAGCGATCCGACGAGCCCGGCAGCCGCCGCCCACTTCATCCACGGCGGCGCGCGATGCCCCGCCGGCCCCGCCACCACCACCACCGGCGCGGGCTGCGCGGCGCCGTTCTGCGACGAGGGCGTGACCGCGGCGCCGCCGAACGTGTCGATCACCGGCCGCGACGTCGGGCGCGACACCGGGATCGGCGAGTTGGGCGACAGGTTCAAGATCGACGACGGCTCGTCGATCGGCAGATCGTCCCCGACGGGCGGCGGCGGCAGCGGCACGGGTCCGGTGTCGGGCGCGCGCACCGGCGAGTCGGGCGCGTTCGAGTGCAGCGCCGCGCGGTACGGCGACACGTCGTCGGCCGGCGGCGGCGGCGCGTGCGAGGGCGCCGGCAGCGCCGCCTTCTTCTCGGGGCGCGTCACCTGCGCCTCGATCTGGATCGGCACGCTGGGATCGTTGCGCGGCGGCGGCGGCGCGATCGAGTCGGGCGCGAGCGGCTGAAGCGGCGACGGCGGCGGCGGCAGCGCCATCGGCTTGGAGTCGGCCGCGGGCACGTTCTCGACGGGCGCGCCGCTCGCCGACGCCGCGCCCGGCGTCACCGCCACCAGCGCCGCGCGCGGGCCGGTCGGATCTTTTCGCGGCCGCGGCCCGGTCGTCGACTCCTTCTTGCGCGCGTCCGCGTCGGCCGGGATCGCCGGCTGCCGCCCCGTCGGGTTCTTCTTCTCCGCGAGGATCGGCTTCGGCCCGGTGTCGCGCCTGGCCTGCTCCGCCTTGAGCGCCTCGGGGCTGATCACCGCGCGCGCGCCGGTCGCCCGCAGCGCCGGCCGGGGCGCCGCCTTCTGCGGCAGCGACGGTCCCTTGGCCAGCGCGAGCGCGCGCGCGAACTCCGGCACGTCCTCGATCGGCAGCCACACGAAAAATCCCGGCCGCCACGCGTGCGCCTCTTTGCCGCGCCCCACCTCGACGCGCACGCGCTCCGACGCGCGGTCGAACGCGAGCGGCCCCTCCTGCTCGCCGTCGAACGACACGTACCACTCGTCGGGATCCGCCATCGGCGACGGCGCGCCGCCGACCATCCCCGGCATGCCGCCGACGACGGTGTTCTCGTTGGCGTCCTCGCCGAGCAGCGGGATGCCGATGGTGTGGCTCTGGTTCGGCGCGCGCTTGAGCTCGACGGCGACCTGCGGCCGCGCCATGTCCTCTTTGACGGTGATGACGTGGTTGCAGGTCTTGCAGCGGATCTTGAGCACGCGGCCCTTCACGCGCTCGTCGGCGATCGAGTACTTGGTGCTGCAGCTATCGCAGACGAACTTCATGCCAGGCGTGCCAACAACTCGCGGTCGAGCAGGTGGTGCGCGCGCACGTTCTTCATCGCGGCGAGCATCTGCGGCTTGAGGCCCGGGTGCTCCGCCTCGAGCGACGCCAGGAGGCGCTTGACCACCTGGCGCTGCTGATCGGGCAGCCCGCACGTCGGGCACGAGCAGCGCACCACCGGGTACCGGCGCGCCTCGGCGTACTCGATCAGGTCCTTCTCCTCGACGAACACCAGCGGGCGGATGACCACGTTGCGCCCGTCGTCGGAGGTGAAGCGCGGCGCCATCGCGCGCAGGCTCCCCGAGAAGAACAAGTTCATCATCAGCGTCTCGGCCGCGTCGTCGAGGTGGTGGCCGAGCGCGATCTTGGTGGCGCCCAATTCGGCGGCGAGCCCGTAGAGCACGCCGCGGCGCAGGCGCGAGCACAGCGAGCACGGCGTCGCGCCGGTCTCGTGCGGCCGCAGCACGCGCTCGACGATGCCGGCGATCTCGTGCGCGCGCACCATGCGCCGCTCGACTCCTCGCGACGCGAGGTGCGCCTCGATCGCCTCGGTCTGATACCCCGGCCAACCTTGATCGACGTTGACCGCGATCAGCTCATAGCGGATCGGCGACTTGCGCTTGAGCAGGAGCAGCGTGTCGAGCAGCGCGTACGAATCTTTTCCGCCCGACACGCACACCATGACGCGGTCGCCGTCTTCCAGGAGCTTGTAGTCGCACACCGCCTGCCCGACCTTGCCGACGATGCGCCGCTCGAGCTTCGACCCGTAACGGAACGCGCCGAGCTCCGTCGATCGGAGCGGCGTCGCGACCGGTAGATGAGCGATTGGCGGCGGTTGGCCGAGCACTGGGAGGCGCTGCATGGGACTCTCAAGTATAGCTGAAAAATTCGAGGGCCAATTCAGAAAAGGCGCTCGTGCTGGTATTGATTCTCGTCGAGCAGCCGCTTGAGGTCGGCGATGTGGTCGGGCCCGCGCGTCTCCAGCGTGACGTCGACCGAGGTCTCGCCGAGATCGACGCGCGAGAAGGCGCGGTTGTGGTGCACGTCGAGGATGTTGGCGCGCACGGTGGCGATGAGGCCGGTCAATTTGTGCAGCGCGCCCGGATGATCGGGGATGCGCACGCGCAGGCGCACCAGGCGGCCGTCCTTGACCAGGCCGCGCTCGATGATGCGCGAGAGCAGGTTCACGTCGATGTTGCCGCCGCCGACGATCACCGCGACCTTTTTTCCGCGGAGCTGCGTCTTGTGCTGCACCAGCGCCGCCAGCCCGACCGCGCCCGCGCCTTCGGCCACCGTCTTCTCGCGCTCGAGCAAAAGCAGGATCGCGTTGGCGATCTCCTCCTCGTCGACGGTGACCACGTCGTCGACGTACTTGGCGACGACCGGCAGCGTGCGCGCGCCGGCTTTGCGCACCGCGATCCCGTCGGCGATCGTCGTCGCCGCCGGCAGCGTCACCGGCGCCTGCTCGTCGAGCGCGCGCCGCATCGACGGCAAGCGTGCCGTCTGCACGCCGATGATCTGGATGCGCGGGTTGGTCTCCTTCATCGCCACCGCGATGCCCGAGATGAGCCCGCCGCCGCCGATCGGCACCAGCACCGCCTCGAGAAACGGATTCTGCTCGAGCAGCTCGAGGCCGATCGATCCCTGCCCCGCCATCACGGCGTCGTCGTCGAAGGCGTGGATGAACGTGAGCCCCTCGGCCTCGCGCCGCCGCCACGCCTCTTCGTACGCCTCGTCGTAGCTCGCGCCGTGCAGCACCACCTCGGCGCCGTACTCGCGCGTGCGCGTCACCTTGAACAGCGGCGCCGCCTGCGGCATCACGATGGTCGCGCGGAGTTGGTTGCGCGTGGCGTGGTACGAGACGCCCTGCGCGTGGTTGCCGGCCGACGCCGCGATCACGCCGCGCCGCTTCTCCTCGTCGGTGAGCGTGAGAATTTTATTGAGCGCGCCGCGCTCCTTGAAGGAGCCGGTCATCTGCAGGTTGTCGAGCTTGAAATAAACTTTGTTGCCGGTGAGCTGCGAGAACGTCTCGGAGTGCGCGCACGGCGAGACGTAGATCGAATCCTTGATCCGCGCGCGCGCCCGCTCGATGTCGTGGATCGTGATCATGGGAGTCGCAATCTACTGCTGAAGGGCGCGCTTGAGATAGTCACCGAACTCGTCTTCGCCGGGGAGGTTGAGATCCACCAGCAGGCGGCCTTGCGTGACGGCGCCGTTCGAACCCTCGGCAGGACGCACGCGCACCACCGCGCCGAGCCGCTGCCACGCCGGGACGGTGGCGAACTCCAGGGCATTTTGCCGCAGCAGCTCCACCTTCTCGTCGGGGCCGAGCCCGTCGAGGATGCGCGGCACCGCGGTGGCGTCGGCGCCCGAGAGGCCGAGCACGTGCGTGCAGTAGCGATCGATCGCGTGCACGTGCGCGTCCTCCTGGCGCCAGCGGAAATACTCGAGCGCCAGGTCGTGATCGGGAAATTCGTAGAGGCGCGCCTCGAACGTCAGCACCTGGCCGACGAGCAGCGACAGCTTGGCGGCGGCTTCGCCGGCGATGCGCGAGAGCAGCCGGCGCGCGTCGCCGCCGCCCGACACCGCGTACAGCGACAACTCGGTGCGCTCGACGTAGCCGAACGACGCGCCCAGCGTCGCGCACAGGTAGCTCAGCGTCTTGACCATCGCCTTGCCGAAGCGCGGGTCGTATGGCTTCTCGTAGCCGGCGTCGTCGAGCAGCGTGTCGAAGCGGCGGCCGATCAGGCGGGCGACCAGCGGCCGTCCGATGGAGAGCTCACGACCGGCGAAGACCTCGAAGGGTCCGAGCTGATCGGCGACGGTCGGACGGCGCATTCGGGCGCAAGTATAGCAGCTTACCGGCGCAGGAGAAAGAACGCGAGCAGCGCCAGCACCGCCAGCGTGCCGATGAGGAGCGGAATCGTGTACGCGTAGGCGCCCGCGGGCGGCGGCGGGCGCGGGCTCGGGCGGGTGATCTCGTCGGCGGGCGGCGTCTTGCGCGTGTCGTCGATCTTGCGCGGCGCCGACTTGTGCGGCGCGGATTTTTTCTGCGGCGCCGATTCTTGCGGCGCCGGCTTTTCCGGCTCGACGCGAATCGCGATCGGCGCGGTGTCGTCCTCGGGATCTTCCGGATCGACGTGCAGCGGCTCGTCGCTCGCGCCCGGCAGCGCGCGCTCGAGCACCAGGTCCTCGTCCTCGTGATCGGACGTGAACTCGTCCGCCTCGCGCTTCTTCTCCGCGCCGAACACCGCGCGCATGTACTCCGCGAGCTGCCGCTTGCCGACGGTCATCCCCTCCTCGGCCAGCCAGTTGCGCAAATCCTCGCGCATCGCGCGCGCCGACGGGTGCCGCTCGGCCGGATCGCGCGCCAGCGCGCGCATCACGATCTTCTCCAGGCGCGGCGGATAGTCGGGGCGCAGCGCCGTCGGCGGAACGATCGGATCCTCGAGCACCAGCTTCATCACCTGCTCGGGCCGCCCGCGAAACAGCCGCTTCCCGACGGTGAGCTCGTAGAGGATGATGCCGAGCGCGAACAGGTCGGCGCGCGCGTCCACCGGCTCGCCGCGGATCTGCTCGGGCGCCATGTAATTGTATTTTCCCGCGACCGTGTGGTCCTCGGCGCGCAGCTGAATGGTCGCGCGCGCGATGCCGAAGTCGACGATCTTCACCGTGCCGCCCCACGACACCACGATGTTGCCGGGCGAGACGTCGCAGTGGACCACGCGCAGCGGCGTGCCGTCGGGCGCGCGCTTCTCGTGCGCGTGCGAGAGCCCGCGCAGCGCCTGCTCGAGGATCGCCACCGCCACGTGGCGCGCCATGAAGTTGCCGACCTCGACGCCGCGCCGGCACACCGCCAGGAGGTCGCGCCCCGGGATGTACTCCATGGCGATGAAGTACGTGCCGTCGCGCTGCCCGACGTCGACGATCTCGACGATGTTGGGATGGTGCAGCGCCTGCGCGATGCGCCCCTCGTCGATGAACATCTTCACGACGCGGGTGAACTCGACGTAGCGCGGCTGGATCTTTTTGACGACCAGCTCGCGCACGTGGCTCGGATGGCGCGCGAGGTACAAGTCCGCCATCCCGCCGGCGGTCAAGTACCTCACGAGCTCATAGTCGCCGTAACGTTCCATCACAACGGGGTCACGCGTCTCCGAGCATGGTCTTTAGCACGCGGACCGAAGAGCGCGCGATAGCGCCGAGGTCGTAGCCGCCCTCCAGCACCAGCACCAGGCGCGGCTGGATGCGCAGGAGATCGCGCGTGACCGCGGCGTAGGTCTCCTCGGTGAGCGCGAGCCCGCCGAGCGGATCGTCGCGGTGCGCGTCGAAGCCCGCCGACAGCAGGATCACGTCGGGGCGAAACTCCTCGAGCGCCGGCGCGATGCGCGCGCGGTACGCCGCCAGGTACGATTCGCCGTCGGTGCCGGCGGGCAGCGGCACGTTCACCGTCGCGCCGAGGCCGCGCCCGCGCCCGCGGTAGTCGGCCGGGCCGGTGCCGGGATATTGCGGCCACTCGTGCGTCGAGGCGTAGAGCACGTCGGGATCCTCGGCGAAGATCGCCTCGGTGCCGTTGCCGTGGTGCACGTCCCAGTCGAAGATCGCCGGCCGCGCGCCGCGCTCGCGCAGCGCCGCCGCCGCCACCGCGACGTGGTTGATCAGGCAAAAGCCCATCGCGCGATCGCGCGTGGCGTGATGGCCCGGCGGCCGCACGAACGCCGCGCCGCTCGCGAGCTCGCCCGCGTGCACGCGCAGCGCGAGCTCGACCACCGCGCCGGCGGCGAGCAGCGCCGCGGTCCAGCTCCCCGGCGAAAAGTAGGTGTCGGGATCGAGCCAGCCGGCCGCGCCGTCGATCTCCGCCTCGAGCGTCTCGAGATAGTCGCGCGCGTGCACCCGCTCCAGCTCGGCGCGCGTCGCCGGCCGCGCCGCCACCGGCACCGTGCGCGCGTGAAGCCCGGCCGCCTCGAGCGCGCGCTCGATCGCCACCAGCCGCTCGGGCCGCTCCGGATGCTCGCGCGGCGGCGCGTGCGCGTGAAAGCGCTCGTCGGTGCACAGCCCGGTTTTCACGCGCGGCACTATATCACGCGCCTCCCCCCGCCCGCCCCCGCAAAAGTGAAACCCGTTTCACTTTCCGCCGAGAAAGTGAAAGTGATTTCACTATCACCTTGGTACAATCGCGCGATGCGTTCGATCGCGATGATGGCGCTGGCCGCGGCGCTGGCCTCGTGCGGCAGCTCCAGCCTCACGCCGCCGCCGTGCGACGTCGAGTACGACTGCCCGGCGGGCCAGACGTGCTGGGCGCTCGACGGCAAGAATTGGTCGTGCATGCCGTCGGGCGCGGGCCGGGCCGGCGACACCTGCGAGTCGATCACCAACACGCTGCCGTCGTGCGGCGACGGGCTCGCGTGCCTGGCGACCGGCGATCCGCACGCCGGCACCTGCGTGGCGTGGTGCGACTCCGCCCATCCCTGCCCGCCGTCGTCGCCGTGTCAGGCGGTGAACACGACGCAAGGCGCGACGCTGCACTTCTGCCGATAGCCGAACCGCTGTACCGTCGCGCCATGTGGCCTGCCGTCTGGATCGCCGCCGCGAGCGCCGCGCTGTCGGTCGCGCTGGCGCCGGCGGTGGTCAACGGCGACGGGCTCGGCTACCTCGACGCCTCGACGACCGACGCGCTTTATCCAGGCCATTTGGCGTTTCTGCCGCTTTTACGCGGGCTGCGCTGGCTGTTCGCGTCGGGCGCGCCGCCGGTCGACGGGCTGGCGATCGCGCGCGCGCTCAGCGCCACGTCGGGCGCGGTGGCGGTGCTGGCGCTGGCGGCGGCGGCGCGTAGGCTCGGCGCCTCGGCGACGGTGGCGGCGGCCGGGCTGGCGGCGTCGTTCGGGTTGATCGCGGCGGCGAGCGACGTCGAGACGTACGCGCCGGCGCTGGCGGCGCTCGCGCTCGCGCTGTGGGCGATCGCGCGGCGGCAGGGCGGCGGCGGGATCGGCTGGCTCGCCGGTGCGACCACGGCGGTGGCGGGCGCGGCGCTGCTGCACGTCGAGAACCTGCTGTTCGTGCTGCCGGCCGCGCTCGCGCTGCGGCGCCGCGATCGCGCGCCGCTCGCCGGCGGCGTCATGCTGATCGTCAGCGGCGCCTACGCGCTGGCGATGCACGCGCGCGGGCTGGCGTGGCTCGGCGGCGCGTCGCACGGCTTCCACTATCCGCTGCGCGCGGCCACGCCTGCGATCGCGCTCTACGGCGCGTGCAAGGCGCTGGTGTTCTCGCCCTATCCGTACGAAGCGTCGTGGCCGAGCGTGCTGGCGCACTTCGCGCTCGGCGCGGCGGCGCTGATCGCGCTGGTGGTGCTGGCGCGCGGCGGCAAATTGCCGCTGGGCCGCGCCGCCAGCGCCGCGTGGCTTCTCCCTTACGCCGCCGTCGGCGCGGCGTTCTTCGCGTCCGATTCGGAGCGCTGGGTGTTTCTCCTGCCGCTCGCGTGGCTCACCGTCGCGGCGGCGCCGCGGGAGCGACGGCGCGCCGCGCTCGCGGTCGCCGCGCTGATGGCGATCGCCAACGTCGCGGTGTGGTGGCCGCGCGCGCGCGACGATCGGTTTCGCGCGCGCGCCCACGCCGCCGCCGCGCACGCGCGCGCGGGCGACCTCGTGATCTCGCCCGGCCACGGCTGGGATGAGTACGTCGGCTTCTACGATCGCGTCGACGTCGAGCGCTTCCCGCTGGTCTACTTCGCCGGCGCGCTCGGCGGCCGCGAGCCGCTCGCCCGCGCGCTCGCCGACACCGCCGCGCGCGCCCGCGCCGGCGGCGCGCGGATCTTGCTGGTACGTCTAAACCGCGACGAAACCGCCGATCCGCTCGGCTGGAAGGACCTCGCGCAATTCGGCGTCACGCGCGACGACGCCGCTGCGCTCCTGCCGCCCGGCCGCCGCGTGCCGCTCGGCGACGGCGTCGAAGAGCTCGCGCCGCTCGATCCGCGCGCGCCATAAAATTGGATTGCGCCCGCGATGGCGGACTATTATGAGTGGCCATTCATCGCATCGGGAGGAACCATGAAGAGACTCCTGTCCGCGCTCGTGATCGCCCTCGCCCTCTCCTCCGCCGGCGCCGCGCACGCGCTCCCCGCCTGGATGCAGTCGGGCAAGTCCGGCCGCTGGATGTTCAACTTGAAGTTCGGCCCCGCGATCACCGCCAAGTCGTTCTTCAACTGCGGCTTCGCCGAGTGCAAGCCGACCATGGGCGCGATCGTCCTCGAGATGGGCGTCGCGGTCGACTCCAAGTTCAACGCGTACATCATCCTGCCGGTGCCGCAGTTCCAGGTGCACGATCTGATCTCGTACGTGATGCTGCCGATCGGGTTCCAGTACGACATCGAAGTGGTGCCGCGCAAAGTGCCGGGCCTGTACATCACGCCGCGCATCGAGCTCGGCTACGCGGCGCTGGTGCCGAACGGCGGCGACACGGTGAACGCCGGCTTCGTCGAGATCGCGGCGGGCGGCAAGTTCATCTTCTCCAAGCGCTGGAACGTCGGCTTCGAGCCGTTCAGCCTCGCGATCTTCTTCGGCACGCAGAACAACGTGAACTTCTCGTCGGTGTCGTACCGGCTGCTCTGGTACGGCGGCGTGAACTTCTAGCGCTACGCCAGCTCGTGCTTGGGCGCGCGGCCCAATAGATCGGCCACAGCTTCGCGCGCCGGAACGTCCTCGTAGATCACGCGATACATCGTCCGGGTGATCGGCATCTCGACGCCGAGCCGCGCGGCGAGATCGTGCGCGCTCTTGGTGGTCTTGACGCCCTCGGCGACCTGCTTCATCTCGGCCAGGATCTCCGCGAGCTTTTTTCCTTTGCCGAGCCCGATGCCGACGGTGCGATTGCGCGATTGATCGCCGGTGCACGTGAGCACCAGATCGCCCATGCCGGCGAGCCCGGCGAGCGTGAGCGGGTTGGCGCCCTTGCGCACGGCGAGGCGCGAGATCTCGGCGAGCCCGCGCGTGATCAGCGCGGCGCGGCTGTTGTGGCCGAGGCCGAGCCCGTCGGCGACGCCGGCGGCGATCGCCATGACGTTCTTGAGCGCGCCGCCCAGCTCGACGCCCGGCACGTCGTCCGAGGTGTAGACGCGAAACCGCTCGGCCTGGAAGAGCTGCGCCGCGCGCTCGGCGACCGCGCGATCGCGCGAGGCCATCACCACCGCCGTCGGCAAACCGAGCCCGACCTCTTTGGCGAAGCTCGGCCCCGAGAGAAACGCCAGGCGCGAGCCGACGCGTCCCGGCAGCACCGCCTTGAGCACCTCGTCCATGGTCTCGAGCGTCTGGTTCTCGATCCCCTTCGACGCCGAGATCACGATCGTGTCGGCGTCGAGCGACGGCGCCGCGTGGCCGAACACCTCGCGCACGGTGTGCGACGGCACCACGCTGACCACGAACTGCTTGCCGGCGCACGCGCGCGCGAGATCGTCGGTGGCGTCGAGGTTCGGCGGCAGCTTCGCGCCCGGCAGGTAGCGCGCGTTCTCGTGCTGCGCGGCGATCTCGGCCAGGTGCTCGCGGCCGCGGCCCCACAGCGTCACGTGCTCGCCCTTGTCGGCCAGCACCTTCGCCAGCGCCGTGCCCCAGCTACCGGCGCCGATGACTCCGATCTCCATGCGTTCCCCCTATGGGTTTGCTGCGAGTCAGCGGCGGCCGGCGATCACGACCGTGTCGCGGCCCGACTTCTTGGCGCGATAGAGCGCGACGTCGGCGGCCTCGAGCAGCCCCTCGGCGCCCTGCGCGTCGTCGGGGCACACGGCCACGCCGATCGACACCGTCATCTTGCCGAGCGGCTGCTTGTCGGCGTGCGGGATCGCGGTCGCCGACACGCGCGTGCGGATCTTCTCCGCCACCTCCGACGCGCCGTCGCGCCCGACGCCGTCGAGGATCACCGCGAACTCCTCGCCGCCGTAGCGCGCCACCACGTCGACGGTGCGGCGATCCTCGGCGATCACGCGCGCCACCGAGCGCAGCGCCTCGTCGCCCGCCGGATGCCCCTGCCGGTCGTTGTACTTCTTGAAGTGATCGACGTCGATCATCAGCATCGCCACCGGCACCGACGAGCGCAGCGATCGCTCGACCGCCACGTGCAGCTGCTCCTGCAGGTAGCGGTGGTTGTACAAGCCGGTGAGCCCGTCGGTGACCGCCAGGCGGTTGAGGCGCAGGTTGGCCTCCTCCAGCTCCTGCGTGCGCGCGCGGACCTTCTGCTCGAGGCTGATCTTGGCGGCCTCGAGCTCCACGTTCTTGCGCTTGAGATCGTCGACGAGGAACTCGTTCTCGCGGTGCAGGCGGAACGTGCGCAGCAAGTTCTCGACGGTGAGGCGCAGGTCGGGCTCGTCCCACGGCTTCGGGATGTAGCGGTTCAGGCCCGCGCGGTTGATCGCCGCCACCACCGCGTCGAGGCCGGCCTGCCCCGTCAGCAAGATCTTGGTCGTGCCCGGCGAGCGCTTGTGGACCTCTTCGAGCAGCTCGACGCCCTTCATGCCGGGCATGATCTGATCGGCGATCATGACCGCCAGCGGCTCGCCGTCGCGGCGCAGCTCGTCGACCAGCTCGAGCGCGTCGTGCGCGCTCTGCGCCACTTCGATCTGACACTCGTCGCCGAACCGCGCGCCGAGCTGCTGCCTCAGCGCCGTGAGGATCCCCTCCTCGTCGTCGACGCAGATGATGTGCTCTTTGGTCGTCACCCCGCCCGCGCCTCGTCCTTTGCCCGCCCCGTGCTCACCTGCGGTCCGCCGATCGGCAGCCGCACGGTGAATCGCGTGCAGCCCGGCTTCGACGTGACCTCGATCCGTCCGGCGTGCTTCTCCACGATCTGCTTGACGATGCCCAGCCCCAATCCGGTTCCCTCGCCCTTCGGCTTGGTGGTGAAGAACGGCTCGAAGATGCGCGGCATCACGTCCGGGGCGATCCCCGGCCCGTTGTCCTCGACCGCGATGGTCACGTCCGCGCCGTCCTGCCGCGTCTCAATCACGATCTCGCCTCGCCCCCCCAAAGCCTGCACCGCGTTGTGGATGAGGTTGGTCCAGACCTGGTTCAGCTCGTCCACGTAGATGGGAACCACCGGCAGCTCGGCGTACTTCCGGTGCACGGTTATACCATACTTGAGCTCGCTATGCAGGATGACGAGGGTGTTCTCGATGCCCTCGTGGATGTCGGCGGGCGTGACCTTGGCTTGATCGAGGTGCGAGTAGCCTTTGAGCGCGCCGACGATGCGCGTGATGCGGCGGATGGCGGTGCGGATCGCGTGCGTGTTGCGGAACAGGTACGCGTACTGCTCGAGGTAGCCGACCAGCGCGTCGAGCGCGCCGTTGGCGCTGGCGTTCGGTGAGCCGTCGACGGCGCGCTGCGCGAGCTGCGCCAATTGATACGCCGCCTCGCTGGCGCCGATCTCGACCAGCACGCGGCACGCGTTTTCGACGTCCATCACGCCCAGCTTGCCGAGGCTCTGCGACAGCTCGCGCGCCTGGCGCCGCACGTGCGCCGGCGCCTCGACGCGCGCCGCTTGCAAGCGCGGCGCGAGCTGCTCGACGAGCGCGAAGAAGCGCGTGCGATCCTCGAGCGACATGCGGATCTCGCCGAGCTCGCGCGCGCGCCGCGCCAATCGCGCCACGTTGTCGGCGAGGTTGTCGACCGCGCCCTGGATCGCCGCCGCCGGCGAATTCACCTCGTGCGCCACGCCCGCGACCAACTGCCCGAGCCCGGCCATGCGCTCCGAGTGCACCAGCGCCGCCTGCGCCGATCGCAGATTCGCCAGCGCCTGGCCCAGCTCCTCGTTCGCCACCACCAGCTCGATGGTGCGCTCCTTGACCTTCTGCTCGAGCACGGTCGACGCTTTTTGCACCTCGTCGTAGAGCCGCGCGTTCGAGATCGCCGTCGACGCCTGATGCGCGAACGTGGCGACGAGGCGCAGGTCGGCGTCGACGAACGGCTGGCCGTGCGACGGCTCGCGGTTCACCAGCAGCATGCCGAGCACGCGATCCTTCTGCTCGAGCGGCACGGCGAGCAGCGAGCCCTCGACGCGCGCCTCGGCGGCGGCGCGGCGCAGCTCGGCCTCGTGCGCCACGTCCTCGATGCGCACCGGTCCGCCGCGCCACGCGATGGTCTCCGCCAGCTCCACGATCTTCTCCGCGCCCTCGAGTCCGACTCCGGCGTCGACTTGCAGTTGCCCGTCATCGCCCGTCAAGAGGAGCGCGGTGCGCCCGGCGGACAAGACCTGCGCGACCTCTTCGACGATCTTTCGCAGCACGTCGTCGAGCGCGAGCACCGACGAGACCGCGCGGCCGATGTCGTGCAGCGTGACGATCTCGCGCATGCGCGCCGCCAGCCGCTCCTGGTTCTCGCGCACCGCGCGCGTCATCTGCGCGAACGCCACCGCCAGATCGCCGATCTCGTCGCCGGTCTCGGGCACGATGCGATGATCGAGATCGCCGCGCGCCACCGCGATCGCGCCGGCGTGCAGGTGGCCGAGCGGGCGCGTCAGCCGCCGCGACAGGAGCGCCGCCAGCGCGAGCGCGAAGATCACCGCGCTGGCGCCGCCGAGCGCGAGCGATCGCCACGCCTGGATCTTGGCCTGCACCAGCGCGTCCTCGTCGACGGCGACCGCCAGCATGCCGAGCCGGTGCCCGTCGAGATCCTGGAGCGGCGCGTAGCCGACCGAGAACGCGCGGCCGAACGCCTGCGCCTCGGTGACCAGCCCGCGCCCGGCGAGCACCTCGTCGGCCACCTCGCGCGGCGCGGCGAAGCCGACCTCGCGGCGCCCGTCGGCGGCGACGAACGACGACGCGGTGGGCGCGTCCTGCTGGTAGACCACCACGTCGGCGGAGAGCTGCGCCTTCAAGCGATCGGCGAACTCGGCGTCGAGCGGCACCGAGACCACCACCGCGCCGCGAAGCGCGTAGCCCTCGTCGACCACCGGCGCCACCGCGCGAATCACCAGCCCGCGCGCGCCGCCTTCGGGCCGGGCCAGCGTCACGCGCCGCTCGTAGGCGAGCGCCTGCTTGATCGGCTCGGCGCCGTCGGAGAGCTCGAGCTCCTGCCCGCCGCGCAGGCCGATCACGCGGCGCCCGACGATCTTGCCGCTGGAGTCCGCGAGCTCGACCACGCCCGGCGGAAGCTGATCCTCTTTGCGCGCCAGGAGCTCGTTGGTCGACGCCGGATCGAGCAGCAGCAGATCCGAGAGGCCCGCGGTCTCCGACAGCCGCACGGTGTTCTCGAACACCTCTTTGACGTGCTCGAGCACCAGGTTGAGCGCGATGCGCATGGTGCGCTCGGTCTGCGCGCGCGCGCCGTGCTTGAGGCCGGAGAGCACCAGCCGGATCGCCACCGTCGACGAGCCGAGCACCGGCAGCAGCGCGGCGATGGTCAGCATGATGGCGAGCTTGTGACCGAGGCGCAGATGGCCGAGCAGGCCCTCCGGCTTGGCGCGCACCACGTCGGTGGCACGCCGTCGCGGCCGCGCGGTCTGCGGCTCGTTGCCGCCGCTCATTTCCGCGAGACTTTCTGGAAATAGATCATCGACGCCGGATGCACCGCCACGCCCTTCAGGCTGGTGCGGTTGGCGACCACCACCTCGGCGTGCGCCAGCGGCACCCACGGCGCATCCCGGGCGATCACGTCCTGCGCCTTGGCGTAGTAGCGCTCGCGCTCGGCGCGATCCGACGACTCCTGCGCCCAGGCGAGCAGGCCGTGCAATTCGGCGTTGCGATAGAACGCGACGTTGCGCGCCGAGCCCTTCTCGGCATTTTCCGGATCGAAGAGCACGTAGAGGAAGTTGTCCGGATCGCCGGTGTCGGCGGTCCAGCCGAGCAGCGCGAGATCGTGCGTGCCCTCCTGCGTGATGCGCAGCATCGAGTCGATGTCGGCGGGCACCACCTCGAGATCGATCCCGACGTCGCGCAGGTTGTGCTGGATGATGCGCGCCACCGTCTCCGGCGCCGGCATGTACGTCCGCGGCGTCGACATCGCGTAGAGCTTGGGCCGCACCTTCGGCTGCTGGAAGCCGGCCTCGCGGAGCAGCCGCGCCGCCTCGCGCGGATCGTATTTGTAGAGCGGCTCGTCGACGTGGCCCCACATCGACGGCGGCACCGGCGAGGTCGCTTCGCGCGCCAGCCCCTGATAGGTCAGCTTCACGATCGCGGTCTTGTTGATCGCGAAGTTGATCGCGCGCCGCACCCGCACGTCGTCGAACGGCGGATGCTGCACGTTCATCGCCAGGTAGCCGACGTTGTTGCCGGCGATCCGGTGCAGCTCGAGCCCGGGGTGCAGCGCGACGAACTGCAGATCCTGCGGCGAGAGGTTCTCGGCCACGTCGATCGCGTCGCCTTCGAGCGCGACCAGCCGCTGCCGCGCGTCGCGGATCTCGACGAACACCAGGTGCTCGATCGATGGCGCGCCGTCCCAGTAGCGCGGATTCTTCTCCAGCGTCACGCGCTCGCCCGGCAGCCACTCGACGAAGCGGAACGGCCCGGTGCCGACCGGATGCTTGTAGAAATCGCGCCCCCACTTCTTCACCGCCGTCGGCGACACGATCGAGACCGGGAACATCGCCAGGTTGGCGAGGAACGGCGCGTAGGGGCGCTCGATCTGGATCCGCACCGTCAGCGGATCGACCTTCTCGACCCGCAGGATGTTGCGGAACGTCGACTCCCAGTAGTTGAAGTCGGGCTGGTGATACGGGTGATTGGGATCGCGCTGCCGGTCGAAGCTGAACACCACCGCG
>DASREC010000225.1:0-10149 GCA_035652295.1 Polyangia bacterium | reverse complement strand
GCCAGGTGATGACCAGGTCGCCGCCGTACGGCCACGCCAGGCCGCCGCGCTGAAACGAAAAGTCGGGCGCCGCGCCGCGCGCCTTCGACGGAAACTGCGCGCTCTTGCGCTGGCCGCCCGCGATCATCTTGCAAGCGAGCGGTCCCTGATCGAAGTAGCCGGCCGAGCACGCGCCGAGCGTCGCGCCGTCGCTCGCCCAGCCGCAGGCGCCGCAGCACGACGCGAAGCGGCTGTCGGGCTCGCGGATCGCCGGCTCGATCTCCGCCGGCGCCAGTTTCCCCGCCGGCGGCGCGCCTGCGACCGTGTTGTCGCCGCGCGCGATCGCCGAGAGCGCGACCGCCGAGAGCGCGACCGCCGAGAGCGCGCACGCCGCCCGCGCGACGCGCGCGATCGTCACTGCGCGAGCAGGCGCTCGATCTCGGCGCGCAGATCCGCTCGCACGAACGGCTTCAGGATCACGCCGTCGGCCGACAGGTCCTGCGCGATCTCCGGCGCGTACGGCACCGCCGAGCACACCAGCAGCCGCGGCCGCGTGGGAAACGCGCGCAGCTTGGCCGCCACGCTCGGCCCCGACACGTGCGGCAGCTGCAGGTCGAGCACCAGCACGTCCGGCGTCAGCGAGCCGAGCAGCCGCAGCGCCGCTTCACCATCGGAGGCGATGATGACTTCGTAGTTGCGCCCCGCCAGCTCGGCGCGCACCGCCTCCTGCACTTCGCGGTCGTCGTCGACGACCAGTACGATTCGTCTCCCCACCTTGTTCCTCCCCGACCCGTGCGCGACCACGTCCAGCATAACACACCCCTTTCGCCCTCTCTCCACTTGATCGGCCGCCGAGCGCCGTTTACAAGGAGTACCAAACCCACCTCGGGAGCCTCCATGTCGCGCGCGCTTTGGAACCGCTATCGCGAGTACCTCGACGTGCACGAGTCGATCGGCCTGCGGGTCGACGTGAGCCGCATGCGCTTCGACGATCGCTTCTTCGGCGACATGACGCTGCCGATGCGCATGGCGTTTCACCGTATGGACGAGCTCGAGCACGGCATGATCGCCAACCCCGACGAGAACCGCATGGTCGGGCACTACTGGTTGCGCGACGCGTCGCGCGCGCCCGACGAGGAGATCAAGCGCGCGATCGTCGACACGGTCGCGGCGATCAAGAAATTTGCCGCCGAGGTGCACGAAGGCCGCGTGCGCGGCGCGGCCGGCCGCTTCTCGCACCTCCTGGTGATCGGCATCGGCGGCTCGGCGCTCGGCCCCGAGCTGGTCGCCGCCGCGCTCGGCACCACGCGCGACCCGCTGCACCCGCACTTCATCGACAACACCGATCCCGACGGCATCGATCGCACGCTCGCGGTTCTCGACGGCAAATTGGGCGAGACGCTGACGGTGGTGATCTCGAAATCGGGCGGCACCAAGGAGACGCGCAACGGCATGCTCGAGACCGCCGCCGCGTACCGGCGCGCGAAGCTCGACTTCGCCAAACACGCGGTGGCGGTGACCGGCGCGGGCTCGGAGCTCGATCAGCACGCGAAGTCGAGCGGCTGGATCGCGCGCTTCCCGATGTGGGACTGGGTCGGCGGCCGCACGTCGGAGCTGTCGGCGGTGGGCCTGCTGCCCGCCGCGCTGCAAGGGCTCGACATCGACGCCATGCTCGCGGGCGCGCGCGCCACCGACGAGATCACGCGCGTGCACGACGTGCGGCACAACCCGTCGGCGCTGCTGGCGCTCATGTGGTACTTCGCCGGCGAGGGCAAGGGCCGCAAGGACATGGTGGTGCTGCCCTACAAAGATCGGCTGGAGCTGTTCTCGCGCTACTTGCAGCAGCTGGTGATGGAGTCGCTCGGCAAAGAAAAAGATCTCGAGGGAAAAGTCGTGCACCAGGGCATCGCGGTGTACGGCAACAAGGGCTCGACCGATCAGCACGCCTACGTGCAGCAGCTGCGCGAGGGCGTGAACAATTTCTTCGTCACGTTCATCGAGGTGCTGCGCGACCGCGACGGCGAGTCGCTCGATCTCGAGGGCGGCGCGACCGCCGGCGACTACCTCTCGGGATTCTTGCAGGGCACGCGGCGCGCGCTCTACGAGAACCAGCGCGACTCGATCACCATCACGATCGATCAAGTGAACGCGCGCTCGCTCGGCGTGCTCATCGCGCTGTACGAGCGGGCGGTCGGGTTCTACGCGTCGCTGGTCAACATCAACGCGTATCACCAGCCGGGGGTCGAGGCGGGCAAGAAGGCGGCGAGCGCGGTGCTGGCGCTGCAAGGCCAGGTGCTGGCGCTGCTCGAGGCGAGCCACGGCGAGGCGCTGCACGTCGAGGCGATCGCGGAGAAGATCGGCGCGCCCGACGAGGCGGAGACGATCTTCAAGATCCTCGAGCACGCGGCCGCCAATCCCGATCACGGCGTCAAGCGGATCGCCGGCAAGACGGTGTTCGATGCGGCGTACGCGCGCTAGGCGTTTGCGCGCGTCGTTCGCGGCGGCGCTCGCGCTCGGATTCGCGTTCGCGCTCGGGTTGGCGGCGTGCGCGCACGCGCCGTCACAGCAGCAGATCGAGAGCAGCCTGCACGCGATCGATCCCGCGTTCGCCGCGTGCCGCGACCGCGGCGGCTCGGGCAGCGTGCAGCTCGACCTGATCATCGTCGACAAAGGGACCGTCGGCAGCGCCAAGATCATCGGCGCGCTGGCGCACACGCCCGCCGGCGACTGCCTCGAAGCGGCCGCGCGCAACGCCCGCTTCCCCCACTTTCACGGCGCGCCGATCCGCTTCATCTGGCCGATCGATCTTCACTGAGCGAGCGGCGGCAAGAGCGGCAAACCGCGATCTTCGATGCGCGGCGGGTCTTTCGGATCCGGCCGCGCGACGATCAGCACCATGCCGCCGCGAAACGTGTCGGCGTCGACCACGCCGGTCGCGCGCGCCAGCCGCTCGCGCGCGCCGCCGTCGGGATTCCACGCCAGCGCCTCGCCGTTCCGGATCACCAGCAGGCCGGGCGCGTCGCGGCGGTAGCGCGCGGTGCCGACGCCGGCGCCCCAGTCGGTGTGCGCGAGCATGCGCGTGACGCGATCGCCGCGGCGCACGAACGCGTTCGACTGGTCGGCGTACGCGAGCTCGCGGCCGTCGGCCGAGTACCACAAGCTCTGCATCGGCGCGCGCGCGATGGTGGCGACGCGCCCGCTGGTCGCGTCGATGCGGTGCAGCCCGAAGTCGTCGGTCCACACCGCCTCCGACGCGTCGGGCGCCAGCTCGGCGTTGAGCAGGTAGCGATCGAAGTTGTAGCTGCCGTCGAGCAGGCGCGGCTCACCGGCGAGCGCGTCGCCGCCGAAGATGCCGTGCGCCGTGAACCACACCAGCCGCGTCGACGACGGCGTGCCGGTCACGCGATGAATGTGGAAGTCGTGACGCGCCACCAGCCGCGGCTTTGCATCCGCGGCGCCATCCACCGCGCCATCCACCGCGACGGGGAAATAGGTGATGGTGCGCGCCTCGCCGGTCTTCTCGCGCGCGGCCACCACCACGCCGCCGCGAATCCACTCCATCCAGATGAAGAACTGCGCGTCGATCGAGCCGAGCGTGCGCCGCGCGCCGGTCGCCGGATCGGCGAGCACCACCGCGCCGCGCTCGAGGAACACGAGCTGTTTACCGTCGGGCGCGAAGCGAAACATCGATACGTGCTCGGCCAGCTTGCGCTCCCGCCCGTCGGCGTCGAGCACGCGCAGCACGCGCCCGTCGAGCCACGCCAGCCGCTCACCGCCCGGCGCCACGCGGTAGATGCCCTGCGACGGCAACCGCGCCCCGCCGGCGACCGGCCACGTCATCAGGTCGCGCGCCCCGCGCGCCGTCGTCACCCGCAGCGTAAAGATGCTCCGACCGAGCACGCGAATCGAGGCTCAAGGAAACGCCGCCCGCTCGACGGCAAACAACGCACAAACCGCAGCGATCAATCGCAGCATGATCATGGATACGCGCGCGCGCGTGATTGGTTCTGTCGCGCGCCAATTCGAAACGCCCATGTTCGTGATCACGCGTGCGCTGGTGCTTGCGGCGATGCTCGCCTGGTATGCCGCCGGCTTTCGACTTTGCAAGACGCGCTCTAACTAACGCTGGTACGTGCCGACGAGCGTGCCCTCCGCCACCACGTGGCCCTTGATCGCCCGCTCGAGGTCGCTCGCGCCCGAGCCGGCGGGCAGCGCCATCTTGCCGTCGAGCGCGAACACGCGAAAGCGATAGTGGTGCGTCTTGCCCGGCGGCGGACACGGCCCGTTCCACCCGAACTTGCCGAACCCGTTCTTCCCCTGCCGCGAGCCGTCGGGCAGCTCGGGCGTCTCCTTCGGCACGCCCGGCCCGACGCCGTGAAACTTGATCGGCAGGTTCCAGATCACCCAGTGCGTGAAGGTGCCGCGCGGCGCGTCGGGATCGTCGACGATCATGGCCCACGTCTGCGCCTGCGGCGGCAGGTCGCCGACGTCGACGCGCGGCGACTGGTCGGCGCCTTCGCAGGTGAACGGCTTCGGGATCGGCTGGTCGGCCTCGAACGCCGCGCTCTTGACCACCAGCGCCAGCACCAACAACGCGCTCGTCATGGCGCACCTCCTCGCGACAATCTAAGCGCGCCGCGGGCCTTGAGGTAAAGTGCGCGCATGATCTTCGCCGTGATCGCCCTCGGGACCGCCACGCCGATCGCCAACCTCTCCGACGAATATTTGCGCGAGCTGTGGAAGATCTCGCCGATGACCGCCACGCAGGCGGGCTATCACGAGGGCGGCGCCGACCGGCAGCTCGACGATCTGTCGGCCGAGGGCCGCCGCCGCCGCTCCGAGTGGCTGCGGCAATTTGCCGCAAGGCTCGACCAGGCGACGCCGCCCGAGTCGGACCCGGCCGCCGCCGAGGACCGCGCCGACGCCGCGCTGATGCGCGACGCGGTGGCGCTCGAGCGCCTCGAGCTCGACGAGGCGCACGACTTCGCGCGCCGCTGCGACGCGCCGCTCGACGCGCTCGGCAACGTGTTCTTCCAGATGGTGGTGCGCCCGTCGAAGAAGCCGCCGCAGGAGCGCCTCGCCGACGTGGCCGCGCGGCTCGACGCGGTGCCGCGCTATCTCGAGCAGGCGCGCGCCGGGCTGCAGTTCTCGGTCGACGTGTTTCGCGAGGCGGCGAAGGACGACGGAGATGGGCTGATTGACTATCTCTCGCATGATTTGGTTGGCGCGTTTTCCGGCGATAAAGAGCTCGCGGCGCCTTCGGCGCGCGCGATCGCCGCGGTGAAGAGCTACCTCGCGTTCGTCGATCGCGAGCTGCCGAAGAAGCCGAAGGCGTCGTTCCGCGTCGGCGCCGCGCTCTACGACAAGCGCTTCCGCCCGTACTTGCAGACCGATCGTTCGCCGGCCGAGGTGCTGGCCGCCGCGCGCGCGCGCGTCGAGGCGCTGCACGCCGAGATGCGCCGCCTGGCGCTGGTGGTCGATCCCAAGGGCGGCGGCGACGTGCGCGCCGCGCTCGCCAAGGTCGCCGCCGATCACCCGAAGCCCGAGGCGCTGTTCGAGACCGCGCGCAAGGACGTCGAGGAGGCGCGCAAGTTCGTCGTCGAGAAACAGCTCCTGACGCTCGAGAAGCGCGACAACCTGCGCGTGATCGAGACGCCGCAGTTCATGCGCTCGCAGCTCGGCGTAGCGGCGTTCGACGGCGCGCCGCCGCTCGAGCCCGAGGCCGGCGCGTTCTACTACGTGACGCCGTTCCCACCCGACTGGCCGCCGGCCAAGGTCGACGCCAAGCTGCGCGAGTACAACCGCTGGATGCTGGCGCTGATCACGATCCACGAGGCGATGCCCGGCCACTACGTGCAGTTCGAGCGCGCGTCCAGCGTCGAGCCGCCGACGCGCCGCGTCCTCCGCTGGCTCCTGTCGTCGAACGCCTACGTCGAAGGCTGGGCCGTCTACACGCAAGACTTGATGGTCGACGCCGGTTTCTGGGGCGGCGATCCACGCCTCAAGCTGACCGAAGCCAAGCTCGAGCTGCGCGCAGTGGTCAATGCGATTCTGGACATTCAGTTGCAGACGACTGAATTCTCCGACGAGCAAGCGCTCGCGCTGCTGATGGACACCGCGTTTCAAGAGCGCCCCGAAGCCGAGCTGAAGCTGCGCCGCGCAAAGCTCTCGGTGACGCAGCTCTGCTCCTATTTCGTAGGCGGCCAAACCTGGCGCGAGCTGCGCGCCGAGGCCGAGCGCCGCCCCGGCTTCAACCAACGCGCCTGGCACGACCGCGCGCTCGCCGAGGGCGCCGTCACGCTCCCCACTCTCCGCAAGCTACTTCTGCACTAACCCCCCTCTTTCTTCTTTTCTCAAATCAAAATTACCGACGGCAGTCTCAGTCGACGGGGCCTTTTTGTGGTCATTTCGTCCGCGAAATGTCCACAAAAAGAGCCGCGGACGCGGCGTCCCCGTCGACGTTCGTGCACCACCCCCCAAAGTTCCCACTCTTCAAAAGCGACTTACTCATCAACAAATCCTTGACGAACCAAGCCATTCACATTATATCCTAATTCAAGATGCTCAAGCGGCAACAACAACTGCTTCTACCGAAGACGCGCGGCTGGGGCGGCGCCCGCAAAGGCGCCGGCCGCAAACCAAACGGCCCCAAACCCGGTGTCTCGCACCTACCGCGCCCTTCGCTCAACGCGCGTTTTCCGGTGCACGTGACGCTGCGCGTGCGCGACCACGTTTACAACCTGCGAAGCAACCGCTGCTTCCGCGTGCTCGCGCGCTCATTCGAGCGCGGCCGCGACAAGTTCGGTTTCCGGCTGAATCATTTTTCGGTGCAGGGCAATCACGTGCATTTCGTCGTCGAGGCGAACGACAAGCGGGCGCTGTCGAGAGGCATGCAGGGATTGGCGGTGAGGATGGCGCGCGCGCTGAACCGCGTAATGGGGATCAAAGGAGCGGTGTTCGCGGATCACTACCATGCGCGGATTCTCAAGACGCCCACTGAGGTGCTCAATGTGCTGAAGTATCAACTGCACAATCGCGACAAACACCTCAGAGCGCCCGCGCGCGTGGGCGCGATCGATCCGCGCTGCTCGTGGGCGCTGGCCGAGCCGCCGACGGTGGCGCCGCGGACGTGGCTGCTATTGCGCGGCTGGCGTCGCGCGTCGCTGACCTGACGGCCGATGACGCTGAGCCGCGCGCCGTTCAATCGCCGCCGCTCGGTCGATCGTTCAAACAGTCTTGTAGTGCGTCGATACACAGTCCACACGCCGGCTGGCCATCGCCAAACGGCTGGCACGGGCCGGTGGAGTTTCCCGTCGGGCTTGTCCCGCTGAAGATTTCCATGCCGCAATAGTTGCAATCATCGGTCGTGTCGCAACGGCCCGACTGATAGCAAGCGTTGTCGATGCACTGTTGCAGAGCGTCGAACAGCGCTCGCGCCATCGGCGTGGCGCTCGATTCGACCACAGCCATTTTCGTCATAGTGCGGATCGGGCGTCGAGCGGCTGTTTCCGCAAGGACACGCCGCGATTTGCTGCCATATGCTCGGACAATCCGGAGTGCATCCGGCGCCGGCGCACAGGAGGAGCGCGACCGTAGCCGCACGCCTCAGCCGCCGTGTTTGCGGGCGAGGTACTTGAGCTTGGCTTTGGCGCCGCGGCGTTCGAGGGCGGGGCGCAGCGCTCTCATCAATGAGGGGAACAGATAGCCGAGCGTGGCGAGCTTGCCGGAGACGGCGGGTATCGAGATCTCGGCCGTGTGCTCGACGATGCAGCGCATGACCGCGTCGGCGACTTGATCGGCGCTCGACATCGGCTGCGAGAAGACCAGGTCGGGCACCGCCGCCACGTCGCCGAAGAAGTTGGTGTCGACGGGCCCGGGGCACACGCTCGACACGCTGACGCCGCGCTCGTGCAGCTCCTCGGCGACCGCGCGCGTGAAGGCGCGCAGCCCGGCTTTCGAGGCGCAGTACGCCGCTTCGTGATGCACCGGCACCATGCCGGCGAGGCTGGCGACGTTGACGATCGCGCCGCCGGCGCGCAGCACCTCCGCCGCCACGCGCGTCAGGAAGATCGGCGCGGCCAGGTTGGTGGTGACGATCTCGGCGAGGTTGGGCGCGCTCAATCCCATGATCGGCCCGCGGTGATTGACGCCGGCGTTGTTGACCAGGATGTCGAGCCCGCCGAAGCGCTCGACGACCGACGCGGGCAGGCGCGCCAGCGCGACGAAGTCGCTCACGTCGGCGGGAAACGCGGCCGCGCGCCCGCCGCCGATCTGCGCCACCGCCTCGTCGAGCTTCGCGTGCGTGCGCGCCACCATCGCCACGCGCGCGCCGGCGTCGGCCAGCTTGCGCGCGACCGAGAGGCCAATCCCCGACGACGCGCCGGTGACCAACGCGACTTTGCCGGACAGGGTTGTAGACGTCAGTGTGGAGGTCATGGAGCGCGATGCTAACCGATCCCGAGGCGGCGGCGTATAGTGGGGCGATGCGACCCGGTTCCGCGAACCCGCACCTCGCGGTAGCGAGCAGAGTTGCGCTCGTGCTGGCGATGGTCGGCACGACGAGCGCGGCAGCGCGGCCGCCGCTCGAGCTGCTCAGCGATCCGAAGCGCGGTGTCACGGTGCTCGTGCCCGACGGATGGAAGTTGTTCGCCGGATCGAACCGACGCCAGGTCCGCGTCTTTCGCGAGCGCTCGTCTCCCGCCCCGCGCGTGTACGTCGTCCTCGACATCGGCTACGACGACATCGCGGCACAGCTGCCGCCATCGACACCGGCGACCGAGGCGCTCCTGGCGATCGTGCCCGACGCCCGGCCGCGTCGGGTCGGCGCGTGGGCTTGCGGCGAGGAACGCGAAGGCACTACGACGTACGTACACTGCGTGCGCCCCAAAGAGGGCACGTTCTCGACGCTGTACTTTCACGGCCCGAGAAGCGTGCTCACGGATATCGGCGGGCTCGCCGAGCTGGTACGCATCGCCGAATCGGCGCGCGGCCTTCAGCCGCAGGCGGCCGCCGCTCCCTGAATCGATTCAGGGCTTCTTGGCTTTGAGCTGCTTTGGCGCTTTGGCCGGCTTTGGCAAACGCGGGCGAAACAAGCTCTGCCAGAATCGTTTGAGCACGCCGGGCGGTTTGCGCATTTGACTGTAGCGCCCGAGATACGCCGGCCGCGCGGAGGCGTCGACGCCATAGTCACCATAGAGTCGAATCAGGTCCGAGATGAAGTCGCTGATGCCGGTGGTCGAGATGTCCCACGCCTGGCAGAAGCTGTCCGGCTTGTTGCGGATCATCGCCTTGGCGATGATCTTCATGATCTCTTTGTCGATCAATTCGCCGTTTCCGTCGAGGTAGTGCTTGTAGCTGAAGAAGCGGTCGGCGGGCGCGACCTCCGGATTCTCCTGATCGCGCGACGGCGCGCGCAGGTTGTTGATCACGCGATACTCGTGCTCGATGTACGCGTCGACGGTGTTCTGCTCGTCGGCGCGCTCGTACTCGATGAACTTGTGAAACGCGTCGTAGAGCGACTTGGGATTTCCGTACGCGCCCGACACCAGGTAATAAAACATCGCGCCCAATGAATAGATGTCGGCGGGGCGATCGACGCTCTTCAGAATCTTTGCGCGCACGTTCGATTCACTGGCTTCGCGGAACGGCTGCGCCAGCAGCACCTTGCGCCGCGCGCGGTCGGTGCCGGCGACGGGATAGCGCTCGTTGCGATTGAAGATCTGAAACGTGTCGTTCTGCGAGATGTACATATAAAAGTCTTCGAAGTAATCAATCTCGTTCGAACCCTGCTGAACGTTGACCAGCAGCTCGAAGACGTTGGTCTCCTGCTCGGGCGATTGAAAGAACAGCGTGCCCGGCACGCCCTGCATGCGCGTGAGCGACAGGTCCATCGCGTCCTCACGCAGCTTGCCGACGTTGAAATCGGCCAGGCGCACGTCGAGCGTCGCGCCCTGCAGCCGCGCGTCGGGCAGGCGCAGCAGCACGTTCGCCGGCTTGATGTCGCGGTGGCAGATGTTCCGCACCAGGTGCGCGTATTCGACCGCCGCCGAAACCGGCAAGACGTACTCCAAAACCCGGAACAACCGCTCGCGCATCGGATAGGCCAATAGATCGTCGCGCTGGCCGCGGTTGCGCGATCCCTTCAATCGCTCCTCGAGCGAGAGATCGCAC
>DASREC010000224.1:0-2868 GCA_035652295.1 Polyangia bacterium | reverse complement strand
TCCCCGACACGCAGCGTCCCCTTGTCCGGCTTGTCCTGACCGACGATCATCCGGAACAGCGTCGTCTTGCCGGCGCCGTTCGGCCCGATCACACCGACGATGCCGCCGCGCGGCAGCTTGAACGACAGATCGTCGATGAGGACCCGGTCGCCGTAGCCCTTGACGAGATGATCGGCCTCGACCACGACGTCGCCGAGACGCGGGCCGGGCGGGATGCTCATCTCGAGCGCCTCTGTCCGCTTCTCGCTCGCTTCCTGCAGCAGCGCGTCATAGGCGGCGAGCCGCGCCTTGCTCTTGGCCTGGCGCGCGCGCGGCGACATCTGCACCCACTCCAGCTCGCGCGCCAGCGTGCGCTGGCGGGCGGCGTCGGCCTTCTCCTCCTGCGCCAGTCGTCGCTCTTTCTGCTCGAGCCACGAGGTGTAGTTGCCTTCCCACGGGATGCCGTGGCCGCGGTCGAGCTCGAGGATCCACTTGGCGACGTTGTCGAGGAAGTAGCGATCGTGCGTGATGGCGACCACGGTGCCGGGATACTCGTCCAGAAAGCGCTCGAGCCACGCCACTGACTCGGCGTCGAGGTGGTTGGTCGGCTCGTCGAGCAGCAGCATGTCGGGACGTGACAGCAGCAGCCGACAGAGCGCCACCCGCCGGCGCTCGCCGCCCGAGATCGTCTTCACGTCGGCGTCGCCCGGTGGCACGCGGAGGGCGTCCATCGCGAGCTCCACGGTGCGGTCGAGGTCCCAGGCGTTGCTCGCGTCGATCCTGTCTTGCAAACGCGCCTGCTCGTCGAGCAGCTTCTCCATCTCGTCGCCGTCGAGCGGCTCGCCGAGCTTGTTGGAGACCGCCTCGAAGCGCGTGAGCAGCGCGCGCGTCGCGGCCACGCCGTCCTCGACGTTGCCGCGCACGTCCTTGGCGGGATCGAGCTGCGGCTCCTGCGGCAGGTAGCCGATCTTCAGTCCGTCGGCCGCGAACGCCTCGCCGAGGAAGTCCTTGTCGACGCCGGCCATGATGCGCAGCAGCGAGGACTTGCCGGCGCCGTTGGCGCCGAGCACGCCGATCTTGGCGCCATGGAAGAACGACAGATAGATGCCGCGCAGGATCTCCCGCTTCGGCGGGACGACCTTGCGCAGATCCTTCATCACGAACGCGTACTCTCCCGCCATGCCTTCCCTGTCTTCTACGCGCCTGCGCGCGCGGTTATGCGGCCCCGAGCAAGCGGCGATGCTCGGGCATCATGCAGCGATCCTGCACCACACGAATGCCCGCGCGCGCCAGCTCCGCCGCCGCGCCGTCGTGACGGATCCCGAGCTGAAACCACACGACGGCCGGCTTCCACGGCAGCCGGAGGATCTCGCCGGCGTGGCCGGGAAGGAACTGCGGCCGTCGGAACACCTCGATCACGTCGACCGGAGCTGGAAGATCGGCCAGGGTGGCGACCACCGGCTCCCCGAACAGTCGCTCGCCCGCGCGCGTGGGATTCACGCCAACGACGTGGTAGCCGCGCGCCTTCAGGTACGCGGGCACGTAGCAGGCCGGCTGTCCGGGCTCCCCCTTGGCACCGAGCACCGCGATGCTGCGCGTCTCGCGCAAGATTCGTACGAGGCCCGCGTCGTCGTCGACGAGGAGCGTTCGCCAGTCCATCGACCAGCTACGATCTCACGACCGTTCGAGAGCCGCAATGAGTTCGCCGCCGAAGTGCTCGGCGCGCCAGCGTCGCACGCCGTCGAGCGCGCTGAGCGCCTCCACCGTGCGCGGCGCCGCCTCAGCGATCACCGAGATGAGACGGTTGGGCAGCAGGACACCGGGCTCGAGGCCGACGCGCTCGGTGGTCGCCGCGCGCCACTTCCGCAGCGCCTCCACACGCCGGCTCGTCGCGCCGGGAATGATGGGGCGCGGTCGCCGCGGCCATTGCGGCAGCCGCGTCTCGTCCAGCGTCTGCGCGCGCTGGATGGCGGCGAGCAGCACGCCGCCCCAGCGGCCGATGACGCGCGGAGTGACGCCGCGCACCGTGGCAAGGCCCTCGGTGTCGCTCGGCAGCGTGCGCGCCAGCTCCAGGAGGATCTCCTCCGACAGGATCTTGAACGGCGGCCGGTCCGCCGCCCGCGCCAGCGACTCGCGCAGCTCGTACAGCTCGCGCAGCGCCGCCAGATTTCGCGCGGCAAGCTCTCGCGCGCCCTTCACGTACATCCATGCGTCGGGATCCGGCGCGCGCTCGGGGACGACCTGGGCCGCGAGCGCCGCGCACTCCTCCTCGACCCACGCCAGCCGGCCCACCGCCTGCAGCTCCTCCGTCAGTCGCGCTTTCAGCGCGAAGAGGTGGCGCACGTCGGCCGCGGCGTAATCGATCTGCGAGGGGCTCAGCGGCCGGGCCGACCAGTCGTCGCGCTGCCGAGACGGCGGCAGGGTCACGCCGAGCCAGGTCGTGAGCAGCGTATCGAGACCGAGCGACTTGCCGCCGAGGAAGCGCGCGGCGATCGCCGTGTCGAAGATCGAGCGAAAGCCGAAGCCGTACCGTCGCTTCAGGTGCGACAGATCGTTGTCGCCGGCGTGGACGACGAGCACCGGGCTGACGTCCGCGAAGACCGGGGCGAGCGGCGTGAGATCGGCGATCGCGAGCGGATCCACGAGCCAGACGGCGCCGTCCGGCGCCGCCAGCTGCAGCAGCGAGAGACGCTCGGGATAGTGATGCAGACTGTCGCCCTCGGTGTCGAGGGCCACTTCGGGCGCGGCCGACAGTCGCTCCGCGAGCCGGACGAGCGCGATCGAGTCCCCGACCCAGGCGGCGTCGATCAGCGGGCTCGGCTCGTGATGGCGCGCTCCAGCCGCTCGGCGCGTCGCCGCAGCGGCTCCAGTCCCTCGTCGTGCGTGATC
>DASREC010000223.1:0-11858 GCA_035652295.1 Polyangia bacterium | reverse complement strand
CCGGTGGTGCACGTGCGCGGGCTGTCGTTTCCCTCGGGCGAGCACGCGGCCGGCGAGCTCTTGCGCAAGCCCGACGAGGATCTCTACGCATGAAGGTCGCCGCGCTCTCGGGAGGTGTCGGCGGCGCGCGGCTGCTCGACGGCCTGGCCGCCGCGCTCCCGCCGGGCGCGCTCACCGCCATCGTCAACACCGGCGACGACTTCGTGCACTGGGGGCTCTACGTCTCGCCGGACGTCGACACCGTGGTGTACACGCTCGCCGGGCTGGCCGACGAGGCGCGCGGCTGGGGGCTCACCGGTGAGACGTTCCACGCGCTCGAAGCGACCAAGCGGCTCGGCGGCGAGAGCTGGTTCGCGCTCGGCGATTACGATCTGGCGATGCACCTCTCGCGCACGAGCGCGCTCGCCGGCGGCGCGACGCTGAGCCAGGTGACCGCGCGCTTCGCCGACGCGCTCGGCGTGCGCGCGCGCATCCTGCCGATGGCCGACGCGCCGCTGCGCACGATGATCGACACCGACGAAGGGCTGCTCGGATTTCAGGAGTGGTTCGTGCGGCGGCGCGCGCAGCCGGCGGTGCGCGCGGTGCGGTTTGCCGGCGCGGCGGTCGCGGCGCCGGGCGTGCTCGCGGCCATCGACGAGGCCGGCGTGGTGGTGATCGGCCCGTCGAATCCGTACGTGTCGATCGATCCGATCCTGTCGCTCGACGGCGTGCGCGCCGCGCTCGCGCGCCGCAAGGTGGTGGCGGTGAGCCCGATCGTCGGCGGTCGCGCGGTCAAGGGGCCGCTCGCCGAGATGATCCAGTCGCTGGCGGGGCGGACGCCGAGCGCGCACGCGGTGGCGGCGCACTATGGCGCGCTGGTGCGCGGCTGGGTCGTCGAGCGCGGCGACGAAGCGGGGCTGCCGTTCGAGGCGCACGCCACCGCGGCGGTGATGCGCGACCGCGCCGATCGCCGGCGGCTGGCCGAGGAAGTGCTGGCGTTCGCGGAGCGGCTCGCGTGAGAATCGGCGCATGAGCGGCGACGCGCGTCGCGTGTGGGCGGTGGTGCCGGCGAAATGTTTTCGCCGCGGCAAGTCGCGGCTGGCGGCGATGCTGCCGGACGACGCGCGCGCGCGGCTGGCCCGCTCGCTGTTCGATCGCGTGGTGCGCGTGGCCGGCGCGTCGCCGCGCGTCGCCGGCGTGGTGGTCGCCACCGATTGTCTCGAGGTCGCCGAGCGCGCGCGTCGCGCCGGCGCGTCGGCGCTGATCGGCGCCGCGCCGCTCAGGCCGAGCGTCGACGTGGCGCTCGGCGCGCTGGCCGCGGCCGGCGCCGGCGGCGCGCTGGTGCTGATGTCCGATCTGCCGCGCCTCGAGCCCGACGACGTGACCGAGCTTTTGCGCCTGCTCGACGATCACGAGATCGTGGTCGCGCCCGACGCGCGCGACGAAGGCTCGAACGCGCTCGCGCTGCGCCTGCCGAGCCGCATCACCACCTGCTTCGGCCACGACGACAGCTTCGCGCGCCACGTCGCCCGCGCGCGCGCCGCCGGCCTCACGCTCGCCGAGTACCGCCACGCCCGCACCGGCTTCGACGTCGACCTGCCGCGCGATCTGCGCCAGCTCTAGATCGGTTTCACGATGACGTGATCGTGAGCGTGGCCGTGGCCGTAGCCGTGGCCGTTAACGATCTTTGCGGCCACGGCTACGGCTACGGCTACGACTACGGCTACGGCCACGTCAGGATGAAGCAGTTCAGTGCTTGATGCGCAAATGGAAGCGGTGGTCGCTCGACGCGGTGAGCGCGGCGTAGCTGCCGAAGCGGGCCTCGGCGTCGGCGGCGAGATCGAGCGCGTCGGGCGCTTCGCCGTCGTCGGTGGGCGAGAACGTGCGGCGCAGGCGATAGCGGGTGTCGCGCTCGGCGGGCACGCGCCCGGCGGCGCGGATGGCGCGGCGGAGCGTCGACGGCGTCTGCCGCTGCCCGTGCGCCGCGCCGGCCGACGTGGAGATGCTCTCATTAATGAGCGTGCCGCCGAGATCGTTGGCGCCGCACGCGAGCAGCGCCTCGGACTGCCTGAGCCCCTCCTTGACCCACGACACTTGCAGGTTGCGGATACTGCGCCCGAGCATCAGCCGCGAGATGGCGAACAGCGCGGTGACCTCGGTGCCGGTCGGCCCGGGACGCAATCCCTCGACGGTGCGCTCGTGCCACATCGGCGCCTCTTCGTGCACGAACGACAGCGGCACGAACTCGGTGAAGCCGCCGGTTTCGCGCTGGATCGATCGCAGGAGCTCGAGGTGGCGCATGCGATCGGCGTCGCTCTCGACGTGGCCGAACATCATCGTCGAGGTCGTGGGGATGCCGAGCTCGTGCGCGGTGCGGATGACCTCCAGCCACTCGCCCGTCGAGATGCGGCCGGGCGCGATGCGCGCGCGCACCTCGTCGTCGAGGATCTCGGCCGAGGTGCCGGGCAGCGAGCCGAGCCCGGCCTCCTTGAGCGCGATCAGGTATTCGCGGATCGAGATCTTCGCGCGCAGCGAGCCGAACTTCACCTCCTCGGGCGAGAACGCGTGCAGGTGCAGCTCGGGCGCGGCGCGCTTCACCGCGCGCGTCAGCTCGACGTAGAAGTTGCCGTCGAGGCCGGGCGCGAGGCCGGCTTGCAGGCAGACCTCTGTCGCGCCGACGTCGCGGGCCTCGAGCGCGCGCCGCACCACCTCCTCGATCGAGAGGAAGTAGCCCTCGCCCGAGCGGTGCGAGCGCGAGAACGCGCAGAAGCCGCAGCTCATCACGCAGACGTTGGTGAAGTTGATGTTGCGATTGACGACGTAGGTGACGACGTCGCCGGCCTGCTCGGCGCGCAGGCGATCGGCGGTGAGCGCGAGCGCGTGCAGCGACGGGCCGCTCACGCGCGCGAGCGACGCCGCCTCCTGCCACGTCGGCTCGTGGCCGGCGAGGCACGCCTCGAGCAGCGCGCGCACCGGCTTGTCGACGGCGGCGAAGCTCGACTCCAGCGTCGCGCCGCTCACGCGAGCCTCGCCGAGGTGGCGCGCGCGGCGGCTTGCATCGCGTCGACGACGAAGCCGGGCCGCGCGAGGTACGCGTCGTACACCGCCAGCCGCGGCGCGAGCGTGAAGCCGCGCGCCGCGCACAAGCCGGCCAGCGCGTCGACGTGCGGCCACGGATGGCGCGGGTTGATGTAGTCGGGCGTGGCCGGCGAGATGCCGCCGAAGTCGTTGATGCCCGCGTCGAGCAATTGCGCGAGCGCGCCGGCGTTCAAGTTGGGCGGCGCCTGCACCGCCACGTCGTCGTCGAGGATCGCGCGCGCGAGCGCGATCGCCTGCGTCACTTCGCCGTCGCTCGGCTCGGGCGCCGACGCCATCGGGATGCCGGGCCGCGCGCGGAAGCTCTGCACGATCACCTCTTGAATGTGTCCGTGCTCGCGGTGCAGCAGGTGAATCGCCCACAGCGCCTCGACTCGCTCGCGCGCGGTCTCGCCGATGCCGATCAAAATCCCGCTGGTGAACGGAATCCGCAGCCGCCCCGCCTCGGCCGTCATCGCCAGCCGCAGCGACGGGCGCTTGTCGGGCGCGCGGTGGTGCGGCATGCCCGGCTCGCACAGGCGATCGCTGGCGCTCTCGAGCATCAGGCCGAGGCTGACGTTGACGTCCTTGAGCCGCCGCATGTCGTCGCTGCTGAGCAGCCCCGCGTTGGTGTGCGGCAAGAGGCCGCGCTCGAGCGCCGCGCGCGCCCCCCATTCGAGGTAGTCCACCGTCGAGGAATGGCCGAACTCGGCGAGCGTGCGGCGATACGCCTCGAACGCGCGCTCGGGTTTGTCGCCGAGGCAGAACAGCGCCTCCGCGCAGCCGAGCTTGCGCCCGTCGTCGAGCCAGCGGCACACCTCGTCGGGCGTCATGGTCCACGCGCCCGCTTCGCCCGGCGAGCGGCGGAACGAGCAGTAGTCGCAGCGATCGCGGCACAGGTTGGTGAGCGGCAGAAAGACTTTCGGCGACCACGTCACGCGCCGTCCCCAGCGCGCGTCGCGCCGCGCCGCCGCCAGCCGCAAGAGCTCGTCGTGCGGGAGCTGAAGGAGCGCGAGCGCTTCGTCGAGATCACGCGGCTGCATGGCCTTCTCCATAAGCGCGACGAGGATCGCGGGAACCAGGCCGCCGGTCAACTCGCTATTCGTAAACGATCACCGAGCGCAGCACGCCGCCGCCTTCGAGCGCCTCCATCGCGGCGTTGATGTCGTCGAGCTTGATCTCGCGCGACACCAGCTCGTCGAGCTTGAGCTTGCCGCGGCGATACAGCGCCAGCAGCTTGGGCACGTCGCGCGGCATGTACGCCGAGCCGTAGAGCGAGCCGACGAGCGAGCGCTCCTCGAGCGGGATCATGCACGCCGGCAGCGTCAGGTCGACGCCGAACGGCGCCACGCCGACGATCACCGCCTTGCCGCCGCGCCGCACCGAGAGGAACGCCTGGCGGATCACCGCCGGCGAGCCGATGGCCTCGAACGCAAAGTCGACGCCGCGTCCGCCGAACATCGCGCGCAGCTGCTCGGAGGCGTCGTCGCCGGTCAGGCCGCGCACGTTGAGCGCGTCGGTGGCGCCGAACTGCCTGGCCCACTCGAGCTTGGCGCCGACGACGTCGACGGCGACGATGCGCGACGCGCCGGCGATGGCCGCGCCCTGGATCACGTTCACGCCCACGCCGCCGCAGCCGAACACCGCGACCGTATCGCCCGCCTGCACGCGCGCGGTGTTGAGCGCCGCGCCGACGCCGGTGACCACGCCGCAGCCGATCAGACACGCGCGCGCGAGCGGAATGTCGTCGTCGATCTTGATCGCCGCGTTGGCGTCGACGACGGTGTAGCGCGAGAACGAGCCCAGCCCGCAGAAGTTGGCGATGTCGGCGCCGTCGCGCTCGAACGCGATCTGCCGCCCCTCCATCGCCGCGGTGAGGCCGCTCTCGCACAGATGTTGGTGGCCGTCGCGGCAGTAGGCGCAATGGCCGCAGTGCGGGATCGACGACAGCACCACGTGATCGCCGACGGCGAGCGTGGTGACGGCGCGGCCGATCTCCTCGACCACGCCGGCGCCTTCGTGGCCGAGCACGACCGGCGGTGGGTAGGGGAGGTTGGCGCGCAGCACCGAGAGATCGGTGTGGCAGATGCCGCTCGCCACCACGCGCACCACCACCTGGTTCTCGCGCGGCTCCTTGAGGCGCACCGTCTCGATCGAGAGCGGCGTGTTGAAGTCTCGCATCACCGCGGCGCGACTGTCTCTGGGCACGGGAGCCTCCACGCAAAGAATGGTCTAGAACATGTTCTACTCCTGTCGGTCCTCGATGGGAAGATGATTCGACAAAACTGAAACGTGTTGCAGACGGAGCTAGAACGTGTTTCAGTTGCGAGGGAGGCTGCGATGGCGGACACCGGATTCTGGGACCTGGCCGAGCGCGAGCCGGATCGCGCGGCGCTCGTCGAGCCGGACGGCACGCGCTGGACCGCGGGCGAGCTCTACGCCGGCGCGAACCGCGTGGTGCATGGGCTGCGCGCGCTCGGGCTCAAGCCGGGCGACGCGGTCGCGACCGTGCTGGCCAACGAGGCGGCGATGGTGGAGCTGGCGCTGGCGACGGCGCAGGCCGGCTTCTACCTGACGCCGATCAACCGCAACCTGACGCCGGCCGAGATCGGCTACATCGCCGCCGACTGCGACGCCAAGGCGCTCGTCTTCGGCCCGCAGGCGCACGAGGCGGTGTCGCGCGCGGCGCGCGATCTCAAGCTCGAGCGCGGCGCGATCTTTTCCACCGGCGCGACCGGCGCGACCGGCTCACCGACGGCGTTTCGCCCGTTCGCCGATCTCAAGGCCGGCCAGTCGGCCGCGCGTCCCCCCGAGCGCCGCGCCGGCCTGGTCATGAACTACACCTCGGGCACCACCGGCCGCCCCAAAGGCGTGCGCCGCATGCTGCCGCCACCCGAGGTCTCGCCCGACGTCATCGCGCAGCGCTACGCGATGTTCCTCAAGCTGTTCGGCATCGCGCCGCGCGAGGGCGTGCACCTCACCGTCTCGCCGCTCTATCACACCGCGGTGCTCAGCTTCTGTCTCAACCACCTGCACAACGGCGACGCGGTGGTGCTGATGGAGAAGTGGACGCCCGAGGGCATGCTGGCCGCCGTCGAGCGCGAGCGCGTGACGTCGAGCCACATGGTGCCGACGCACTTCAACCGCCTGCTGGCGCTGCCCGACGACGTCAAGCGCAAGTACGATCTCTCGTCGCTGCGCCACGTGATCCACTCGGCCGCGCCGTGCCCCGTCGAGATCAAGCGCCGCATGCTCGCGTGGTGGGGCCCGATCATCTACGAGTACTACGCCGCGTCCGAAGGCGGCGGCACCGTCGCCTCGCCCGAGGAGTGGCTGAAGAAGCCGGGCACCGTCGGCAAGGCGTGGCCGATGTCCGAGATCCGCATCCTCGACGACGCCGGCCAGCCGTGCCGCCCGAACGACGTCGGCACCGTCTACATGCGCATGGCCGACTATCGCTTCGAGTACCACAAGGATCGCGACAAGACGAAGGGCGCGTGGAAGGACGGCCTGTTCACCGTCGGCGACGCCGGCTTTCTCGACGAGGACGGCTTCCTGTTCCTGTGCGATCGCAAGGCCGATCTGATCATCTCCGGCGGCGTCAACATCTACCCCGCCGAGATCGAGGGCGTGATCATCAACCACCCGAAGGTGCGCGACGTCGCCGTCTTCGGCGTGCCCGACGACGACTGGGGCGAGCAGGTGAAGGCGGTGGTCGAGCTCGAGGCCGGCATCCGCCCGTCGGCGGAAGTGGAGAGCGAGCTGCGCGACTTCTGTCTCGCCGAGCTGGCCAAGCACAAGCGCCCGCGCACCATCGACTTCGTCGAGGAGCTGCCGCGCGACCCGAGCGGAAAATTGTACAAGCGCAAGCTCCGCGACCCCTACTGGGTGGGTCGCGACCGCCTCATCTAGCCCGCACCGACGGTAGCGCATCGTGAAACTGGAACACGTTCCAGATTTTGCTTGTATCAAAAATTGGAACGTGTTCTATTTATTGCTGAGCTGCGAGTGGAGGATCGCGCCATGAAGTTCGACATCTTCGATCCCGACATCTACGTCGAAGGCATCCCGCACGAGACCTACCGCCGCATGCGCGCCGAGGCGCCCGTCTACTGGCACGACGAGCCCGGCGGCCGCGGCTACTGGGCGGTGATGAAGTACGAAGACGTGCTGCACATCTCGCGCGACCCCGGCACCTACTCCTCGCAGCGCGGCGCCACGTTCATCAAGGATCACTCGGGCGACGATCTCAGCGCCATGCAGATGATGATGGTGAACATGGATCCGCCGCAGCACGTGCGCTTCCGCAACCTGGTCAAGCACGCGTTCGCGCCGCCGTCGGTGCGCGCGCTCGAACCGAAGATCCGCACCGCGGTCTCGCGCATCGTCGACAACGTGGCGCACAAGGGGCAGTGCGACTTCGTGCTCGACGTGGCGCAGATGCTGCCGCTCGAGGTGATCGCCGACATGATCGGCGTGCCGCACGAAGATCGCGCGCGCATCTTCGAGTGGTCGAACTGCATGGTCGGCATGGACGACCCCGAGGTGCAGGCCGACTTCTCGCAAGCCACCGCGGCGGCGATGCAGATGTATCAATACGCCGGCGAGCTGGGCCAGGCGCGCGTCGACAGCCCCGGCGACGATCTGATCAGCATGCTGATGAAGGGCGTGGCCGACGGCGGCCTGTCGGCGATGGAGTTCGCGTCGTTCTTCATGCTGCTGTTCGTCGCCGGCAACGAGACCACGCGCAACCTGATCGCCGGCGGCATGCTGGCGCTCATCGAGCACCCCGAGGAGCGCGAGCGCCTGATGCGCGATCCGGAGAAGCTCCTGCCCACCGCCGTCGAGGAGATGCTGCGCTGGGTGTCGCCGCTGATCTACTTCCGCCGCACGGCGACGCGCGACGTGGTGCTGCGCGGCCAGCCGATCAAAGAGAACGACAAGGTGGTGATGTACTACGGCTCGGCCAACCGCGACGAGAGCGTGTTCCAGGATCCCTATCGCTTCGACGTCGGCCGCACGCCCAACGACCACCTCGCGTTCGGCGTCGGCCAGCACTGGTGCCTCGGCGCCGGCCTGGCGCGCCTCGAGATCAAGCTGATGTTCGAGGAGCTGCTCAAGCGCCTCCCCGACATCCGGCTCGACGGCTCGGTCAAGCGCCTGCGTTCGAACTTCTTGAACGCGACCAAGTCGATGCCGGTGCGCTTCACCGCCGAACGCATGCGAGCGACCGGATGAGCATTTGCGAAGCAAATGCGATCGAAAGTGACTCTCCGATCATGATGCACGAAGTGCATCCATGATCTTCCGACCGTCGATATTGGACAGGCCGGCTGCTACACGTTCTAATCACGAGATGGAGAAAAAGCGCAGCCGTATCCTCGAGACCGCGATCGATCTCGCCGAGAAGGGCGGCTTCGAGAACGTGCGCCTGCGCGACGTGGCGGCGCAGGCCGAGGTGGCGCTGGGCACGCTGTACAAGCGATTCCCGTCGAAGGAATCGATCCTGATCGCCGCGCTCGAGATGGAGGCCGAGAAGCTGGAGCGCCGCATGTCGAAGAAGGCGATCGAAGGCGCCACGCCGCTCGACCGCGTGCTGGGCTTTTTCGACACCGCGTCGCGCACGCTGTTCCGCAAGCCCAACCTCGGCCGCGCCGTCCTGCGCGCGCTCACGTCGGGCGACGCGGAGCTGACGGTCAACGTCGCCGGCTTCCACCAGCGCATGACCAACATGATCGTGGCCGCGTTTCGCGGCAGCGCGGCCGGCAACCTCGTCCCCGAGCCGACCAACTCCGAGATGATGGTGGCGTTCATCGCGCAGCAGATCTGGTTCGCCGCGCTGGTCGGCTGGATGGGCGGGCTGATCACGAAGGCGATGGTGATCGATCAGCTCCGTATCACGCTGGTGCTGCTCTTGCGCGGCCTGGAGAAGGAGGGCCTATGAAGCGCCACTATCCGTTCCCCGACTTTCCCAACGGCTGGTTCCAGGTCGCGTACTCCGACGAGCTCGCGCCCGGCGCGGTGATGCCGCTGTCCTATTTCGGCCGCGAGCTGGTCGCGTTCCGCGGCGCCGACGGCCAGGCGAGCGTGCTCGACGCGTTCTGCCCGCACCTCGGCGCGCACCTCGGCTACGGCGGCAAGGTCCAAGGCGACGCGATCGTGTGCCCGTTCCACGCGTGGAAGTTCGACGCGTGCGGCGGCTGCACCGAGGTGCCCTACGCCAAGAAAATCCCGCCGAAGGCGAAGCTGCGCGCGTGGCCCGTTCGCGAAGTGAACGGTCTGATCCTGGTGTGGCACCACGCCGAGGACGCGCCGCCGCAGTGGGAGATCCCCGCGCTCGCCGAGGTCGGCTCCGACGAATGGACGCCCTACGAGCGCCGCCGGTGGAAGGTCAAGACACGCAACCAGGAGATGGCCGAGAACGCCGTCGACAGCGCGCACTTTCATTTTCTGCACGGCACGATGAACCAACCCGAGTCGCGCGCCGAGGCCAAGGGCCCCGTGCTGCACGTCTACTCGACCACCGGCATGTCCACTCCGCGCGGCGGCGTCGACGGCTCGGTCGAATCGCAATCCTACGGCTTCGGCTACTCGACGGTGCGCTTCAAAGGAATCGTCGAGACGCTGCTGGTCAGCTCGATGGCCCCCATCGACGACGAGACGATCGACGCCCGCTTCTCGTTCAGCATCAAGAAGCTCGCCGACAAGGACGTCACGCAAGGCGTCGGCAAGGCGTTCATCAAAGAGGTCTCGCGGCAGTTCGAGCAAGACATCCCAATCTGGGAGCACAAGACCTACTTCGAGCATCCGATGCTCTGCGACGGCGACGGCCCGATCGGCCTCTTCCGCCGCTGGTGCCGCCAGTTCTACTCCACGCCCGGCGCCAAGCAGGCCGCCGAGGCCGGCTGAAGCTCACGGCCCCGCCCGCATCCGCTCTCCCGCACGCTTCCACCCGACGCTGAGCATCCACGACTCCGCCGGCGCAGTAACCTCGCCCACCGCCCACGACGAATAAGGATCCAACCCGCGCCGAATGAGCTTGTGCTTCTCCGCATTGGTGCGGACGTAATTGAGCGCATACGCCACCTGCGTCGGCGTCCGTAAAATGTCCGCGAAATAACGATCCGCATAGACCGCGCCTTTACGCCGCATCACGCGATTGAGCGCCTTCGCCATCCGCACGCCGAGCCCCTTCATCCCCCGCGCGAGCGCCGCCGAATCCTCCGCCTCGACGAGAAAATGGATGTGATTGCCCATCACGGAGAAGTGGCAGAGCCGCATTCCGAACTGCGCCCGCGCAGCCGCGAACGCGCGCTTGAGCACGCGAAAGCAACGCCCACTGCGCAAGCTATAGACCTCTCCGCGCATCCGCACGATCACGTGCAAAGGAAAGCGTTTGACGACCGCAGGACGTCGAAGGTGCGAAACGCCCGCCCCGCGAACCGGATCTTTGGGCTTTCTACCGGCGCCTTTTGCGCGCTTTCGCTTTGCCGCGAACCCGAACAAAAGCTGCCTTTCACGCCGTTTCATACTATTTAGCGTATATTATCGAGGCTCCAACGTCCTGATGGTTCCCCAGGAAGTCCGGAGCGATTTCGATCTGATGGTTAAAAAGTAGAAGCGCGCAGCGAGACCTGATCTTCTGCAGTTGCGAGGCTGAGAAGAGGAGGTCCCGTGCGCGCGTCCGATATCGTACGCAGTCTGCTGCGCCGTTGCATCCGGCGAATTCATGCGACTCGGTTGCTCACGTTGCTGGCGGCGGTCGACGCGCTGGTGCGCGGCGGGCGAGCCTCGCTGACCCACCTGGGCCGCTCGCTCCTGGCGGCGACCACGGCGAAGCATCGCATCAAGCGAATCGATCGTCTGCTCGGCAATGCTCGTCTACATCGCGACCTGAGACTGCTTTACGATGCGTTGACGCGCCGGCTGATCGGGGAATCGCTTCGGCCGCTCATCATCGTCGATTGGACGCAGCTCCACGGCGACTGGTGGGCGCTCAGCGCTGCCGTGCCTTTCGGTGGCCGCGCGCTGCCGATTTACAATGAAGTGCATCGCTCGTCGGGAAACGGCCGCGCCGCGCAGCATCGCCGATTCTTGCGAGCGCTCCGCCAATTCGTCCCGCTCCACTGTCGACCGACGCTGATCGTCGACGCCGGTTTCTGCAAACCCTTCTGGGAAGCTTGCCGCGAAGAGGGTTTCGATTTGCTCGTGCGCTTGCGTCCCTCGGGGACGCTGCGGGCCTGGCGTCCCGAGCGCAGCGCCACCGCGCGCGAGCTGGCACGTCGAGCGACCTCACGAGCGAAGTGCCTGGGCGAGTGGGTCGTGTACGCCGCTAACTGTCGTGGCGAGCTGCTTCGCGTCGTTTGTGCGAAACGTACGATTCATCGAGCGCGCAAAGACGACCGCCCTTATCGCCAGCGCGCCGTCGAGCCGTGGGTGCTCGCCACCACGCGGAGGGATCTCTCGGCCGACGAAGTGGTCGCGCTCTACGCGCAGCGAATGAAGATCGAAGAGCTGTTTCGCGACGCCAAGAATTCGCGCTACGGCTGGTCGCTCGCGCATGCCGGCAATCGCTCGGCCAAACGACTCGCGGCGCTGCTGCTCATTACTTCGCTTGCGCTCGTGGCCGTCATGCTGCTCGGCCAAGCCGCCGAAGCGGCAGGCTGCGCTCGTTTTCTGCAAGCAAACTCGATTCGCAATCGCCGCGTATTGTCCTTCTTTCGTGTCGGCGAATTGATTCTCAACGAATACGCTGCTCGACGGAAAATATTAAAACTAAAAGCGTGAAACCGGGGATCCGTCAG
>DASREC010000222.1:0-52434 GCA_035652295.1 Polyangia bacterium | reverse complement strand
TACGTCTCCGACGGAACCGGATTGCCGACGGAGCAATGCGTCGACACCACCAGCGACATCAAGAACTGCGGCGCCTGCAACAACGACTGCTCGCACCCGCAGCCCGGCACCGGCGATTTCTGTTTCCCTGGATATCCCTGTTATTGCATTGCCGGTCATTGCAAAGCGGGTTGCAATGCGCCATTCACGCTTTGCGGAAACACGTGCACGGACGTCAATGCCGATCCGGCGAACTGCGGCGGCTGCGGCACCAAATGCGGGCCCGGGCTCGAGTGCTATCAAGGCCAGTGCACCACGTGCGGCGCCGGCCAGACCGTGTGCGGCGGCACCTGCGCGACGCTCGCCAGCGATCCGCAGAACTGCGGCGCGTGCAACAACGCCTGCCCGAAAGGCGCGTCGTGCATCGCCGGCAGCTGCCAGTGCCCCGCGGGCTACCAGGTCGCGTGCTCGACGCTGCCGCCGGCGTGCGTGAATTTCTCGACGGACAACGGCAACTGCGGGCTCTGCTACGCGTACTGCGGCGGCGGCGCGTCGTGCCAGGGCGGGCAGTGCGCGTGCCCGCCCGATACCAGCGCCTGCCCCGGGAGCTGCGCGCGGCTCGACGTCGATCCGTACCAGTGCGGCGCGTGCGGCAACGCGTGTCCCTCGACGCAGGTGTGCAGCCAGGGCGCGTGCGCCGACGCGTGCGCCGGCTCGCTCACCAAGTGCTCGCGCTCGTGCGTCGACCTCACGAGCGATCGCCAGAACTGCGGCGCGTGTTACAAGGCCTGCCCCAACGGTCAAACGTGTCAAAGCGGCGTCTGCGCTTGATGGTGAGCGGCTTGCACGCGCAAGTCGCTTGTCATGGAAACGCAACTGGCAACGAGAGCGTCGCTGTTCCTCGAAGGGCTGGCGGTCGGCGCGGGCCTCATGTACACGCTCGACCCGGCGCGCGGCAGGCGCCGGCGCGGCAAGCTGCGCGACCAGGTGGCGCGCGGCGTCCATGAGGTAGAGGAGCGCGCCGACGTCGCGGCGCGTGACCTGGGGCACCGCGCGCGCGGGCTCTGGTTCGATCTGCGGTCGGTGTTCGCGCGCGAGCAGGCGGACGACGACGTGCTCGCCGAGCGCGCGCACGCCCGGCTGGGTCACCTGATGGCGCATCCGCGCACCGTCGAGCTCGCGGTGCACGACGGGCGCGTCACCTTGCGCGGCAAGGCGCCGGCGGCCGACGTCGAGCGGCTGCTCGCGGCGCTGCGCGCGGTGCGCGGCGTTCACGACGTCGAGAACCAGCTCCAGCCGACCGACGAGCCGAGCCGCGCGTTCGCGCCGCGGCTGCCGTTCAAGTGGTCGCCGGGCGCGCGGCTGCTGACCGCGCTGGCCGCCGGCATGACCATCGCCTACGCGGCGCGCCGCCTGGGATGAGACGACGCTGCTCGACCTCGCGCGTGCGGGACTGGTTCCTGCGCGGGCTCGGCTGGGTGCAGTACCTGGCGTTCCGCTCGCTCGAGCGGCAGGTGCTCGGGCTGTTCGGGCGGCGCGGGCTCGCGCCGATCGCCGACACGCTGGCGGCGGCGCGCGCGCAGCTCGGGCGCGAGCGATACCGGCGGCTGCCGACGATCTTCTGGCTCGACGCGCGCGACCAGGCGCTCGAGCGCGCGGTGCGCGTGGGCGAGGCGTCGTCGCTGGCGCTGGCCGCCGGATTCGCGCCGCGCACGTCGCTAGCGATCTCGTGGACGATCTACCTGTCGTTCGTGACCGCCGGGCTCGACTTCATGAGCTTTCAGTGGGACACGCTGCTGCTCGAGTCGTGCGTGCACGCGTTCGTGATCGCCGGGCGCAAGCCGCCGGCGCGCGGCGACGTGGCGCTCCCGCGCTGGCTGGTGTTCCGGCTCTACTTCGGCTCGGGCGCGGCCAAGTGGCACTCGCGCGATCCGCACTGGCGGCGGCTCACCGCGTGCGCGCACCACTACGAGAGCCAGCCGCTGCCGACGCGGCTCGGCTGGTACGCGCACCACGCGCCGCCGTGGCTGCAGCGCGTGTCGACGGCGTTGGCGCTCGGCATCGAAGCGGGCGCGCCGTGGCTCGTGCTCGGTCCGCGGCGGCTGCGGCGCGCGGCGTTCGCGCTCGTCGAGCTATTGCAGGCGGCCATCGCGGCGACGGGAAACTACGGCTTCTTCAACGTGCTGTCGGCGCTGCTCGGCGTGTGGGTGCTCGACGACTGCGATCTCGGCGCGCGCGCCCGGGCGAAGGTCCGGTCGCGTCCCGAGTGGCTGGCGCTCGCCACCGACGCGCCGCTGCTCGCGCTCTCGGCGCGCTCGTTCGCGCGGCGATTTCTCCCGCGCCCGCGCACCGCGCGGGCGGCGCGCGTCGAGCGGATGGAGCGCGCGCTCGCGCCGTTCTGCGTGACCAACCAGTACGGGCTGTTCAGCGTCATGACCATCGACCGTCCCGAGATCGTGATCGAGGGATCGAACGACGGCGTCGAGTGGCGCGAATATGAGTTGCCGTACAAGCCGGGCGATCCGCGCCGCCCGCCGCGCCGGGCCGCACCGCACCAGCCGCGTCTCGACTGGCAGCTCTGGTTCGCCGCCAAGACGCCGCCGCCGTTCTGGTTCGTCACGCTCCTGCGCCGCCTGCTCGAGGGCGCGCGCGAGGTGCTGGCGCTGTTCGAGGTCAATCCGTTTCCCGAGCGGCCGCCGCGCTTCGTGCGGGCGACGCTCTACGACTATCGAATGACCGACCTGGCGACGCGGCGGCGCACCGGCGCGTGGTGGACGCGGCGGCGCATCGGGCTCTACTTTCCGCCGGCGTCGCTTCAGCGGTAGGGCGCCTGCGTCCCGACGTCGACGAGCTCGGTGCCGTACTCGGGGCCGATCGGGATCGCGGCCGGGTCGCGCGCGTACCACTCGACGAAGCCGCAGCCGCGGCACACGAACGCGTCGAGCACGCCGAGCGGCGCGTCGCTGTCGGGCGCGCTCGCGTGCTTGCCGGTCCAGAACGAGCTCTCGCGGCGGCACGCATAGCTGACGCCGGCGGGCGACAGGCGCGCCCATTCGCCGACGCGCTCGCGCAAGAGCGCGCGCACGAGCACGGTGTGGCCGCAGCGCGCGCACGGCCTCGGCGGCCGCACCGGCGGCGGCGCGAGCGTCGACAGGCCGAACGAGCCGCGGCAGCTCAAGCAGATGCGGTTCGCGCGCTCCCACTCCTGCCACGCCGGATCGCTCGACAGGCCGCTGATCGAGCCGTTGCAGATCTTGCATTCCATGCCGTGATTCTACGCCGCCGGCCCGATCTTCAGCGACGGGTGGAGGTGGCCGGCGGATCGCTGCAGCCGTGATCGGCGGCCCACGAGTTGTAGACGTCGAGCGCGCGCTGCTCGCGGTGCGCGCCGCCGATGCCGAGCGCCAGCAGCGTCGAGACGTTCACCGCCATGAGACCGAAGCCGACGCCGACCGCGAGGCCGACCGCGCGGCCGTCGTCGGGACGCTCGACGTCGAGCGCGATCAGCGACGAGAACGTGCCGATGAGCAGCGCGCCGTGGGTGATGAACAGCGGCAGGAGCGCGCGATCGCGGGCGCGGGCGGCGCGGGCCAGCGCGTTCGCGGGCGGATAGTCGGCGGTGGCGGCGACCAGGCCGCTCGAGACGCCGCGGCGGTGCTCGACGAGGACGCCGTGCTTCCAGAGCCACGTGCCGGCGTGGCGGCGGCTGGCGCGCTGCACGCACGGGCCGTTCGGATCGGGCGTCGGCGATTCGATCACGCGCGGCGGCTCGCGGTAGCTGAACGGCGAAGTCGGCTGCGGCAGATCGACCATCGGCGCGCAACCGGCGAGCGCGAGCGTGAGCGCGAGCGTGATCGCGCGCCGGCTCATGGCGGCGTGCAGCCGTGCACGCGCGCCCAGTCGTTGTACGTCGCGCGCGCGCGTTCGGCTCGATGGCTGCCGCTGATCCCGAGCGCCACCATGGCGACGCTGCTGCCGACGAACAGCGTCGCGCCGATGCCCCAGCCGATGAAGAAGTTGTCGTTGTGCGGCGGGCCCGTCGCCGAGAGCGCGGCGCCGGTGGCGAGGCTGGTGATGAACAGCGGCAGCGTGGCGCCCCACAGCGGGAGCAGCGCGCGATCGCGGGCACGAGCGCCGCGCGCGAGGCGATTGGCCTCGGGGTCTTCGCGCGTCGCGACGATCAGATCGTTGTGCGGCACCAGCACGCCGTCGCGCCACAGCCACACGCCTCGACGGCGCGCGGCAACTTGCTGCAGGCACGGCCCGCTCGGATCGGGCGGGAGCGGCGCGAGCGTGGAGCCGCGGCCGGCGATCGCAAACGTGCCCGCGCAGCCGTCGAGCGCGCACGCGGCCATCGCGCAGGCCAGCGCCCGCGCCGCCGCTCGGTGACCCGCCATGCGCGCTCCGACGGCACCGCGCGTTCGCTATTCAATGCGTTCGACTTCTGTCGAGGCCGGCGATAACTTGCCGCCGATGAGCGATCCCGAGTTCGATTACATCGTCGTCGGCGCCGGATCGGCCGGCTGCATCGTCGCCGGCCGGCTGTCGGCCGATCCGTCGGTGCGCGTGCTGGTGCTCGAGGCCGGCGGCGCCGCCGAGGAGAATCCGGAGACGCTGCGCGCCGACGGCTACAAAAAAGCCTTCATCAATGATCGCGTGATCTGGGAGCGCTTCTCGGTGCCGCAAGCCGAGTGCTCGGGCGCGCAGCTGTTCATGGGCACCGGCCGCGGCGTCGGCGGCTCGGGCTCGGTGAACGCGATGGTCTACACGCGTGGCTCGGCGATCGACTACGCGATGTGGAAGGTCGCCGGCTGGGACTGGCCGCACGTGACCGCCGACTTCGTCGAGCTGGAGCGCGAGCTCGACGTGCACCGCCAGCCGCCGACGCGCTTCACCGAGGCGTGCATCGCCGCCGCCGAGGCGAGCGGCTTTCGCCGCAAGGAGGATCTCAACGACGGCACGCTGAGCGGCTTCCTCGGCTACGAGTGGATGAACTTCGCCGGCGAGGAGCGGCGCAGCTCGTACGTCGCGTTCCTGCGCGGCGGGCGCGCGCGGCCGAACCTCACGCTGGTCACGCACGCGGTCACGCGGCGCGTGCTGTTCGCCGAGCGCCGCGCCGTCGGCGTCGAGTACGAGCACGAGGGCACGGTGCGCACCGCGCGCGCGCGCCACGAGATTATCCTGTGCGCCGGCGCGCTGGAGACGCCCAAGCTGCTGATGCTCTCGGGCGTCGGGCCGGCGGCGCACCTCGGCGAGCACGGCATCGACGTGGTGGCCGATCGCGCCGGCGTCGGCGAGAACCTGATGGACCACCCGAACGTCAGCATCTTCTTCAAGGGCAAGCAGCCGACCGACTGCACCTGGGCGCAGCTCTACGGCTTCCACCGCGCGCGCGCGAGCGGCAATTTGCCGCAGGAGGCGGCCGACACCTGCTACGTCTTCTACTCGGCCAAATCGTCGTTTCGCGAAGGCGTGATTCGCATGCTGCCGACGATGATCCTGCCGCAATCGCTGTACCGCTTCGCGCGCGTGCGCGGCGCGCTGCGCGGCGCGATCAAGGCGGCGTTCGCGCTCGCGCCGGTCAAGCGGCTGGTCGATCGCATGTACGGCATCGTGGTGATCCTCGGCAAGCCCGAGAGCCGCGGCACGGTGCGGCTGCGCTCGCGCGACGTGCGCGACCAGGCGCTGCTCGACCCGCGCTACTTCGCGGTGCGCGCCGATCTCGACGCGCTGGTGGCGGGCGTCAAGCTGGCGCGGCGCGTGGCGGCGGCGCCGCCGCTGGAGGAGTGGGGCAACCGCGAGCTGATCCCCGGGCGGCGCACGGCGAGCGACGAGCAGCTCGAGAAGTTCGTGCGCAAGAACGTGATGACCACGTACCACTTCGCCGGCACGTGCCGCATGGGCGACGATGAGGCGGCGATCGTCGACGGGGAATTGCGGGTACGCGGCGTGCGCGGGCTGCGCGTCGCCGACGCGTCGGTGATCCCGGTGGTGCCGGTGTCGGCGATGAACGCGCCCAGCATGCTCATCGGTTGGCGCGCGGCGCGCTTCATCGCCGAGGAGCGCGCGGGGCGCTCGACGGTCGCGCGCGCGGTCACTTCGTCAGCGCGATCTTCCCCATGAGCTCCTCCTCGATCGGAGGCTTGGGCGGACGCACGGGCGGGTTCGGCGGCCGCGCGTCGGGCCGCGGCTGCGACGGGCGCACGCGCGAGGGATGGCCGGCGCCGCCCGAGCCGCTCGTCGGCGGGATCGAGCTGTCGGCGAACGCGGGCGTCCTCGCGCCGACGAGCGACGCCAGGCCGAGGCCGATGGCCAGCAGTCGAGCGCCGCGCGCCGGCGGCGCCGGACGAAACCGGATCTCGCCGTCGCCGTCGACGCGGTAGCGCACGCAGACGCTGTCGCATCCGCCGCGCCGCGCGCGCTCGAGGAGCCGGCCGGCTTCGCGCTCGCTGAGCGCCGAGAGATCGATCACGGTGGTGGCGCAGCGATCGCAGCGGCGCCCGTCGCCGTCGCGGCGCATGGCGCGCCAGTCTTGATCGCAGGGCGAGAGGATCGGTAGCGCGCGTCGGTGCATGTCAGGGCTTCGGCGACAGGATCTCGTCGAGGTCCTCGTGGCGGATCTGCATCTTGCCCATCACCACGTGGCGCGGCCGCGGCGACGGGCGCTGCGCGTGCTCGGACTTGTCGTCGTTGGCGGCCGCGACCGGTGGCTTCCTCGTCGACGACGTGGCGGCGGGTTGCGCGCTCGCGTGCTGCTCGCCGCTGCCGTTTCCGCACGGCGCGATCGACGTGTCGCCGCGCGCCGCGCCCGCGCCGCCGACCAGCGACGCGAGGCCGAGGCCGAGCCCGACCGCCAGCTCGCGCAATCCGCGGCGCGGCGGCGGCGAGCGGAACTCGACCTGGCCTTCACCGTCGACGCGGTAGCGCACGCAGATGCTGTCGCATGCGCTCCGCCGCGCGCGCTCGAGGAGCTGCTTCGCGTCGCGCTCGGTGAGCGCCGAGAGATCGACCACGGTCGTGGCGCACGACGCGCAGTGGCGGCCGTCGCCTTCGCGGCGCATGGCGTCCCACGCTTCGCCGCAGGGCTGCGCGACCGGCAGGTGATGCTTGTCCATGCTGCGTTGAACGCGCGAGGCGGCGCGGCGGATCTAGAACTGGGGACTGACGAGGAGGCCCATGGCGTCGCTGTCGGAGCGCTCTGGTTTCTTGCGCGGAGCGTGCGCAGCCTGGCGCGCGTGCGGATTCGCCGGCGTCGTGCGCGCCGTAGCGGCGGCGGGGGAGACGGCGGCGAGCGCACCGTTGGCGACGTGCTCGCCGGCGTGCTCGGGGCCGCGATCGGCGGTCGACACGTCGGCGCGCGCGGGCGTGGCGCCGACGAGCAGCGACGCGACGCCGAGCCCGACCGCCAGCCGCTCGAGACCGCGACGCGGCGGCTCGGGCCGGAAGCGCACCTCGCCGTCGTCGTCGAAGCGATAGCGCGCGCAGGTGACCGCACCGCTCGCGATCAACCGGCGCGCCTCGCGCTCGGTGAGCGACGACAGATCGACGACGGTGGTGGAGCAGTGCGCGCAGCGGCGGCCGCGGCCGTCGGGCGTCATCGCGTCCCAGCGTTCGCGGCACGACGAGGCGATCGGCAGCTGGCGCCGGTGCATCCGGCTATTGTGACACGTCGCCCATGAAATATTCGGGCTCGGGCTTGAGCCGCGGCATCGGGCGCGTCGCCACCTCGACCTCGACGGTGCCGGGGTTGTGCGCCGCGGCCGGCGCGTTGGCGGCGACGGCGAATTGCGCCGCGGTCGCCAGCTTGCGCCCCGACTGCGCCGGGCCGTGCGCCGGGATCGACGCATCCGCGAACGCCGGCGCCGCCGCGCTCACCAGCGACGCCAGCCCGAGCCCCGCCGCCAGCCGCTCGAAGCCGCGCCGCGACGGCGCGCGAAACATCAGCTCGCCCTCGCCGTCGACGCGGTAGCGCACGCACAGCTTGCCGCGCCGATTGGCCACCACCCGCTTCGCCTCGCGCTCGGTGAGCTGCGACAGATCGACGACGGTGTAATCGCAGCGCGCGCAGTGCCGTCCGGCGCCGTCGCGACGCATCTCGTCCCAGTCTTCGCGGCACGGGTTCAAGATCGGCAGCGCTCGCTTGTGCATGCGTCTTCCAACGCGCGGGCGCGCCCATCGATCTATGCAGGGCCCCGTGATAGAACCGCGCCATGAGCAAGCAAACGGCGGACGTCATCCTCCTCGGCGCCGGGCACAACGGCCTGGTCGCCGCCCTGCAACTCGCGCGGCGCGGCCTCGACGTCGTGGTCGTCGAAGAGAAGCCGACCATCGGCGGCGCCTGCAAGACCGAACGCCCGTTCAAAAAAGCGCCCGAGCTCGGCACCTCGACGGGCGCGTACCTGTGCGGCCTGGTGCAGCCCGAGCTGCTCGATCGCACCGGCGTCGAGCTGCCGCTCAAGCGACGCGACCCGCACTACTTCCTGCCCACCACCGACGGCCGCTACCTGCTGTTCGGCTCCGACGAAGCGGAGATGAAGCGCCAGTTCACGTCGTTCTTCTCCGAGCGCGACTACCGCGCCAATCAGGCGCTGACCAAAGAGATCGGCGAAATCCGCGACGACATCGCGCCGACGTGGATGGAGGAGCCGCTCTCGATCGAAGCCACCGCCGAGCGCTACGTGCGCGCGCCCTTGCAAAAGACGTTCATCGATCTGTGCCGCAAGCCGGTCGGCGAATACCTGGACCGTTTCGAGTTTCAAAGCGATCTATTGCGCGCGATGTACGCCGTCACCGACGGCTTCTCCGGCTTGAACGGCACCTGGGACACGCCCGGCACCGGCATGAACTTCCTCATCCACAACATGTGCCGCCTGCCCGGCTCGGGCGGCACGTGGATGATCGTCGAGGGCGGCATGGGCACCATCACGCAGCGCTTCGGCGAGGCGGCGCGCAAGGCGGGCGCGAAGATCGAGACCGGCCGCCGCGTCGAGCGCATCCTCGAGCAGAACGGCGTGGTGCGCGGCGTGGCGTTCGCCGACGGCAGCGAGCTGCACGCGCGCGTCGTGGTCTCCAACGCCGATCCGTTCCGCATGCGCGAATTGCTTGGCCGCGATCGCCTGCCCGCCGACTACAACGCGCGCCTCGACGGCTATCGCAAAGACGGCACGACGATGAAGGTGAACCTGGCGCTGCGCGGCCTGCCCAAGTTCACCTGCCTGCCGGAGGATCGCGGCCAGTACGGCCCGACGATCCACCTGCTCCCCGACGAGAAGGACGTGATGCGCCGCCTGCGCGACGGCTTCGCCGGCGTCAAGCAGGGCAAGCTCGACGAGTTCCCGACGATCGAGTGGTACATCCACACGACGGTGGATCCGTCGCTGCGCGATCGCGACGGCCACCACAACTCCGCGCTGTTCGTGCAGTGGGTCCCCTACGAGGTCGCCGGCTCGTCGTGGGAAGCCGAGGAGGAGCGCTACGTGCGCCACCTGCTCTCGATCTGCGATCGCTTCGCGCCCGGCACGAGCGAGCTGGTGGTCGACACCTTCGCGCTGCACCCGAAGAAGATCGAGCAGCACTTCGGCATCACGCGCGGCCACATCCACCACGTCGACAACGCGTTCGGTTTCGCCGACCGCCTGCCCTACGTCACGCCGATCGCCGGCCTCTACTCCTGCTCGGCGGGCTGCCACCCGGCGGGCTCGGTCATCGGCTGCGCCGGACACAACGCCGCCGAGCGCGTGCTCAAAGATCTCGGCAAGCACAACTAAGGGGTCTAAAACCAACTGATGGACGAGCGCCCTCGTCGGTTCCTGCGCGTGCCGATCGGCGGGCGGATCCTCGCCAGCCTGATCCCCGAGAGCGCGCCGCTCGACATGCGCATCGTCGGGCGCACGCTGCTGCACGCGGCGCTCGTCGGCGTGGGCGCGGGGCTGATCGGCGCGGCGTTCTTCGCCGGCCTCGAGTACATGCAGTTCTTCGTGCTCGAGGCGCTCGCCGGCTATCAGCCGCTGCGCGCCAGCGGCGAGCGCATCATCCACGGCTCGGGCGCGGACGCGCGCGTGTTCCGTCCGTGGCTGCTCCTGTTCCTGCCGGCCCTCGGCGCGCTCGCCGGCGGGCTGCTCACGCGGCTCGCGCCCGAGACCGCGGGCGGCGGCGGCGACGCGATGATCGAGGCGTTCCATCACCACGGCGGCGCGATCCGCAAGCGCGTGCTGTGGGTGAAGGGCCTGGCGTCGATCTTCACGCTCGGCTTCGGCGGCGCGGGCGGCCGCGAGGGCCCGACGATGCAGATCGGCGGCGCGCTCGGCTCGCTGGTGTCGCGCGTCCTGCGCGTCGATCCGCGCGAGCGCCGCGTGCTGATGGTCGCCGGCGTGGCGGCCGGCATGTCGGCGGTGTTCCGCACGCCGCTCGGCGCCGCGCTGCTCGCCGTCGAGGTCCTCTACCGCGACGACTTCGAGACCGAGGCGCTGGTGCCCGCCGTCCTCGCCAGCGTGGTCGCCTACTCGGTGGTCATCTCGATCTTCGGCGAGTCGACGCTGTTCGCCCACGCGCCGCGCTACCCGTTCGTGCCGATGCACCTGCCGCTGTACATCCTGCTGGCGCTGTTCGAGGCGCTGCTCGCCGCCACGTTCGTCGCCACGCTGCGCCGGGTTCAGAGCATGAGCGGCAATTTGCCGCTGCCGATCTGGGCGCGCCCGGCGCTCGGCGGCCTGCTCCTCGGCGCGGTCTCGGTGCCGGCGATCATGGTCATCGGCTCGCGCATCGGCATCCCCGGCCAGGGGCTCGGCATCCTCGGCGGCGGCTACGGCGCGGTGCAGACCGCCATCACCGGCGCCGACTGGCTCAAGGGCACGTGGGGCGACGTCGAGCTCCTGCTTTTATTGTGCGTCGCAAAATTGATCGGCGCGTCGCTCACCATCGGCTCGGGCGGCTCGGCCGGCGACTTCGCCCCGTCGCTGGTGCTGGGCGGTCTGTTCGGCGGCGCGTTCGGCCGCGCGGCGCAGCTCCTCCTCCCCGGCGCGCACATCGACGCCGGCGCGTTCGCGCTCGTCGGCATGGGCACGTTCTACGGCGGCATCGCCCACGTCCCGCTCTCGGCGCTGGTCTTCGTCTGCGAGCTGGCCGGCAGCTACGATCTGCTGGTCCCGCTCATGCTCGCCGAGGGCGTCGCCTTCGTCGCCCTGCGCAAGCAGTCGCTCTACACCGCGCAGGTGCCGACGCGCGAGCAGTCGCCGCTGCACGCCGCCAAGTCGCCCGCCGACGTGCTCAAGACCCTGAAGGTCGCCGCCGCGATGGTGGCGCGCACCGAGTTCATCACCTTCCGCCCGGCCGCGCCGATCGCCGAGGTCGTCGAGGGCGTCTCCGCCTCCGCGTGGCAGGACGCGTTTCCGGTCATCGACGAGGCGGGCAAGCTGCACGGCATGATCAGCGCCGAGGTGCTGCGCGTGCTCGCCGGCGAAAAAGATCTCGGCGCGGTGGCGATCGCCGCCGACGTCATGCAGGCGCCGATCACCGCGCGCGACGACGACGACCTGCGCACCGCCGCCGAGCGCATGCTGCAGCACTCGCTGCGCGAGCTGGCGGTGGTCGACGCCACCGGCCGCATCGTCGGCTTCCTCGACGAGGCGGACATCGCCAAGGCCTATCTCGCCGGCAACCTCGGCGCGGACCAGCGCGCGCCGTGAGCGCTCCCGATCGCGGCGGCGCCACGCTGCGCCTCGACGAGGACACGTGGCTGCTGGTGCTGACCGGCGCCGGCGTGTCGGCGGAGAGCGGCATCCCGACGTTTCGCGACGCCGGTGGTTTGTGGGAGCAGCACCGCGTCGAGGAGGTCGCGTCGCCCGAGGGCTTCGCCGCCGACCCGCGCCTGGTGTGGCGCTTCTACGCCGAGCGGCGGCGCAAGGCCAAGACGTGCGCGCCCAACCCCGGCCACGCCGCGCTCGCTCGCGCCGAGGAGGCGCTCGGCGACCGCTTCCTCCTGGCGACGCAAAACGTCGACGGGCTGCACCGCCGCGCCGGCAGCCGCCGCCTGGTCGAGCTGCACGGCAACCTGTTCACGTCGCGCTGCGCCGACTGCGCGCGCGCGCCGTTCGCCGACGAGACGGAGCCCGCCGAGCCGCCGCGCTGCGACGCGTGCGGCGGGCGTCTGCGCCCCCACATCGTGTGGTTCGGCGAGATGCTGGATCCCGACGATCTCTGGCGCGTGAAACAGTTCATGCGCAAAGCCGAGCGCGGACGCTTCGTGTTCCTCGCCGCCGGCACGTCGGGCGCGGTGTGGCCGGCGGCCGGCTTCGTCGACGACGCGCGGATGGCGGGCGCCGAGACGTGGCTGGTGAACCTCGAGCCGCCGGAGAACGCGTCGCGCTTCCAGCGCTTCGTCTCCGGCCCGAGCGGCCGCGTATTGCCCGAGCTATTGAATGCGAAATGAAGGGGGAAAACTCAATGCGACCTGCAAAACTCACGGCAATATTCGCGGCAATGTTCTCTGCAATGGTCATAATGGGGTCTCTGGCGAACGCCGATAGCAAGTCTGAAGCGCCGCCGCGCGAGATCACGGTCTCGGGCGACGCCGAGATCAAGGTCGTCCCAGACCAAGTCATTCTCACCGTCGCGGTCGAGACGCTCGACAAGGATCTGCTGACCGCCAAGCAGCAGAACGACGATCGCGTCAAGAAGGTCCTGGCGGTCACCACTCAGTTCAAGATCGAGCCCAAGCACGTCCAGACCGACCAGCTTACCATCGAGCCTAAATACACCGATTATCAGCACACTGATCCGGGCCATTTCACCGGCTACAACGTCCGCAAATCGGTGGTCATCTGCCTCAAGGACCTGACGCACTTCGAGGCGGTGCTGATGGCGCTGCTCAAGGCCGGCACCAACCGCGTCGACGGCGTGCAGTTCCAGACCTCGGAGCTGCGCAAGCACCGCGACGCCGCGCGCCTGATGGCCGTCAAGGCCGCGCGCGAAAAGGCCGCCGCCATGGCCGGCGAGCTGGGCTGCAAGCTCGGCCGCCCGCGCACCATCGTCGAGGGCTCAGGCGGCCTGACGACCGCGGGACGCACCGCGTATCAGAACATGAGCTCGAACGCCGGCTCGCCCGACACCGGCGCCGAGGGCGGCTTCTCGCCCGGGCAGATCAGCGTCACCGCCAACGTCACCGTGCACTTCGATCTGACCGATTGACACGTTTCGCCGCGCCGCCCGTATCTATGGACATGCGCCGCCTGCTGCCGCTCGCGCTTCCGTCGCTCCTGCTCGCCGCCGCGTCGCCGATGGCCGCGCGCGCCGACGCCACCGTCCCCGCCGAAGCCGCCGCCGAGCCGCTGCGCTGCTCCTACGAAGACGTCGGCTACTTCCGCGACGTCCAATCCGACCGGGTAAAACGCGCCCAGGCGCTCGCCGGCCCCGAGCTGTATTTCGAGCAGGCGAGCGCGCACCACGTGCTGTTCGCCGATCGCTCCAGCTCGCGCCGCCTGGGCCGCGCGGTGCTGATCGATCTCGACACGCACCAGAAGCAGGAGATCGACGCCGGCGCGGTCGCGTTCGTCGAGGACGCCGCCGGGAGCGTGATCGCGATCGTCGCGTTCGAGCGCTCGAACGGTGCCCTCTATCTCCTCGACGGCACCGGCCGCGCGCGCTGGGCGGTGGCGAGCTACGATCGCTACTACGGCGACGACCTGGCGGTGGCGATCGCCGGCTCGCAGTTGATCGTCGCCGGCTTCCATCGCATCGCCACCGGTTCGAACCTGCGCAGCTTCGACCTCGCGACCGGCCGCCCGCTGTGGACCGCCGACGTCGAGCAGGTCAACGCGTCGCACTCGAAGTACTACAACGACGTCACCGTCGAGGCGCGCGGCGGCCGCATCATCTTGCGCGGCGTCGAGGCGTACGGTTGCTACGTGCAGGTGTTCGACGCCGCCACCGGCCGCCGCCTGTCGAGTAGGATGAAGCGCTGATGCGCCCGCTCATCGCGCTCGTCCTCTTCACCGCCATCGCGCGCGCCGACGCCACCGTGCCCGCCGACGCGAAAGGCCCGCCGCTGCGCTGCGCGGATTCGGACCGCGCGTACGAGCGCGACGCGCGCTCGGAGCGGGTGGCGCGCGCCCAGTCGATCGCCGGCGCGGGCTTCACGTTCGCGCAGGCGGCCGCGCACTACGTGCTGTTCCACCAAGCCTGGCCCACGGGACGCCCCGGCCTCTCGGTGGTGGTGGATCTCGACGGCCGGCGCGCGCTCGAATTCCCCGAGGGCGCCGAAGGCCTGGTCGAGGACGCCGCCGGACGCCTCGTCGGCGTGCTCTCGATCGACATGGGGCGCAGCGAGCTGCGCCTCGTCGACGCAGCCGACCGCGTGCGCTGGCGCGCGGGCGTCACCGACATCTGGTTCGACAGCGCCGTCGCCGTGATCGCCGGCCGGCAGCTCATCGTCGCCACGTTCCGCCGCTTCGCCACCGGCTCGGCGCTGCACAGCTACGATCTCGCCACCGGCCGCCTCTTGTGGACCGGCAAGGTCGAGCAGGTCAACGCCGCGCACTCCGAGTACTTCAACGACGTCACCGTCGAGCTCGCCGGCGATCGCGTAGTGCTGCGCGGTATCGAGTCGTCCGGCTGCTACGTACAGACGTTCGACGCCGCCACCGGCCGCCGCCTCTCCAGCCGAATGAAACGCCGTTTCTAACGCTTTCAACCGAAGCCGTAGCGGTGCGCGCCCGAGTAGCCGCGCGCCTCCAGCTCGAGGAAGCGCAGCGGCAACGCCGCCTCGAGCCGCTCGAGGAACGCGCGCAGCCGCGGACCGTTGAGCGCCGCCAGCGCGCGATCGGGCGCCGCGCCGCGCGACTCGGGCGAGTAGAGATCGACGTGCAGCGCGAAGCGGAGCTGCCGCGCCAGCCGATCCTCCGACGGGCGCCCGTGCTCGTCCAGCTCCACGTCGAGCGCCAGCGACGCGCCGTCGTCGATGCGCAGCGGCTCGCCCGCCGGCGCCGCGCACTCGAGCGCGAGCCCGAGCTCGACCAGCTCCACGTCCGCGGTGCGCTCGAGAAACGCCAGCAGCGTCGCCGCGCCCGCCGACTCCAGCTCGGCGGCGAACGCGTCCTCGCCGTCAGAGGCCGTGCACACCGTCGCCTCGCGCGCCACCGCGAACCCGTCGAGCGCCTCGAGCGCGCGCGCCGCCGCCTCGGCCAGCGCCACCGACGGCGGCAGCGCCCAGATCCAGGTGGCCAGAAACTCGCTCGTCCGCCACGGCATGCGCGCGACTTGTACCACGACGCTTTCATTAATACGGCGCGCGCGCGTCCCGCTCGCCGCGCGCGAGCGTCGCTTCCCGTCGAGGAGCTTTTGCGCCGCCGCCCTCGTATGACGCGGGGAGAGTCCTTGACAGCATTTCGTCATTGAGGACCAATGACCGTGGGCGACGGGCGCCCAGGGGGATTGTCGTGGCGCTACTGAATCGGATCGGCGCGTTCTTCCGTCGGGTGTTCCTGTTCTTCTTCGGGCGCGTGCACTGGGACGCGCCGCCGTGGGCGCGCTTCGTCGGGCGCAAGTCCGCCTCGGCGGGGAGCTGGACGCGGGCGCACAAGTCGCGCGCGCTGGTGATGGCCGGCGCGTTCGCCGCGATCACCGTCGGCGCCGGCTACGGCGTGCGCTGGTGGCAGAACCGGCCCAAGCCGCAAGAGACCACGGTGACGATCTCGGCGCCGGAACTCGCGCGGGCCGAGGACAACTTCAAGCCGCACCCGGTGGTGATCGACTTCGACCGCTCGGTGGCGCCGCTCAAGGCGATCGGCAAACCGATCACCGCCGGCCTCGACATCTCGCCCAAGATCGAGGGCACGTGGAAGTGGGAGACCGATCGCCAGATCTGGTTCACCCCCAAAGCCGACTGGCCGATCGGCCAGGACTACACCGTCAAGCTCGACAAGAAGGAGCTGGTCGCCGGCCACATCCGCCTGTCGACCTACAAGCTCGAGTTCACCACGCCCAAGTTCAACGTCACCGTCTCCGAGAGCGAGTTCTATCAAGACCCGGTCGACGCCAACCTCAAGAAGGTGGTGGTCACCTACGCGTTCACCCACCCGGTCGATCCGCCGAGCTTCGAGAAGCGCCTGCACCTGCGCTTCGAACCCTCCAATAAAGAGGAGAAGGAGCAGGACTATAAATTCCGCGTCAGCTACGACAAGAACAAGCTCAACGCCTATGTCCACTCCGAGCCGGTGGCGATTCCGCAAAAGGACGCGGTCATGCGCGTGCGCCTCGACAAAGGCACGCACGCCGCCAAGGGCGGCCCGGCGCACGACGACGAGCTCAACACTACAGTCAACATCCCCGGGCTCTACAACTTCCTCAAAGTCACCAATGCCAGCTTGACGCTGGTGGACAATGAGCGCTTCGAGCCCGAGCAGGTGATGATCGTCGAGACCTCGGCGGGCGTGACCGATCAGGAGATGCAGAAGTCGATCGTCGCCTATGTGCTGCCGGTCTATGAGCCCAATAATCAAGAAGAGCGCCAGAAGAAGAAGCCGCACCAGTGGAACGACACGGCGGTGATCGGCCCCGAGATCCTCAAAGTCTCGTCGCCGCTCAAGCTGGCCCCGATCGCCGGCGAGAAGGAGTTCTCGACGCTGCACAGCTTCAAGTACAAAGCCGACGTCGGCCGCTACATCTATATCCAGATCAAGAAGGGGCTGCACGCGTTCGGCGGCTACGTGCTCGGCGACACCTATGACGGCATTCAGCAGGTCGGCGAGTATCCGCGCCAGCTCAAGATCCTGCACTCGGGCTCGATGCTGAGCCTGAGCGGCGAGCGCAAGGTCTCGGTCTATGCGCGCGACATCCCCGCCATCAAGTTCCAAATCGGACGCGTTCTGCCCGAGCAGATCCACCACCTGTTCAGTCAGGGCGGCGGCGTGTTCCAGCACCCGTCGTTCGATTACCGCTTCGGCGAGGAGAACCTGTCCGAGTTCTTCGACGAGGTTCATACACTCGCCAAAGCGCAGCCGGGCAAACCGCAATATGAAGCGCTCGATCTCGGCAAGTACCTGAGCGGCAGCAACAACCGCGGACTGTTCTTTCTCAAAGTGGACAGTTGGGATCCGACTTCGCAGCGCGTGCTCGGCGAGAGCGACTCGCGGCTGATCCTGGTCTCCGATCTCGGCATCCTGGTCAAAGACGCCACCGACGGCACGCACGAGGTGTTCGTGCAGTCGATCCAGAGCGGCGATCCGGTCTCGGGCGCCACCGTGCAGGTGATTGGCAAGAACGGCGAGCCGGTGATGACGCAGACCACCGACTCGGGCGGCAACGCGCACCTGCCGTCCCTGACGACGTTCTATCGCGAGAAACAGCCGGTCATGTATCTGGTGCGCAAAGGCAAGGACACCTCGTTCCTGCCGTTCGGCAAATATGATCGCTATCTGAACTTCTCGCGCTTCGACATCGGCGGCGTCACCGACGCGGTCAGTCCCAAAGGCCTCAATGCCTATCTGTTCTCGGATCGCGGCATCTATCGACCGGGCGACGAGATCCGAGTCGGCCTGATCGTCCGCTCCAAAGACTGGCACGAAGGGCTCGGCGGCGTGCCGCTGCAAGTGGTGATCACCGACGCGCGCGGCCTGATCGTCAAGAAGGACAACATCAAGCTGAGCGCGTCCGGCTTCGAAGAGATCCGCCACACCACGCCCGACGTCGCGCCGACCGGCACCTATACCGTCAACGTCTATGTCGTGCGCGACGGCCGCCCGTCGAGCCTATTGGGATCCACCACCGTCAAAGTGCGCGAGTTCCTGCCCGACCGCATGAAGATCAGCGTGCGCCTCTCGGCGGAGAACCCCGAAGGCTGGGTCAATCCCAAAGACCTCAAAGGCCGCGTCACGCTGACCAACCTGTTCGGCACGCCGGCCACGCAGCGCAAAGTGCGCGCCATGCTGTACCTCAATCCGGGAACGCCCTATTTCAGCAAGTACCGCGGCTATACCTTCTTCGATCCGCTCAAAGCGCGCGAAGGCGTCAACGAGGCGCTCCCCGACGGCCAGACCAACGATTCGGGCGAGGCCGAATTCGATCTGCAATTGCAGCGCTTCGCGCCCGCCACCTATCGTTTGAATCTGCTGGCCGAAGGTTTCGAGGCGGAAGGCGGCCGCTCGGTGACTGCGGAGACCTCCGTGTTGGTTTCTCCGCTGCCGTACTTGATTGGCTATAAACCGGACGGCGATTTGAGCTATCTCAGCAAAGGCTCCAAACGCGACGTCGAGCTGATCGCCATCGCGCCGCAGGGCACGAAGCTGGACGTCAAAGGGCTCAAGACGGTGCTGCTCGAGAGGCGCTACGTCTCGGTGCTCACGCGCCAGGATAACGGCACCTACAAATACGAATCGATCAAGAAAGAGGTCGAGCTGTCGTCGAAGCCGCTCGAGATTGGCGCGTCGGGCGTCAAGCTGGCATTGGCCACCGACAAGCCGGGCGATTGGGCGCTGGTGGTGCGCAACGACAAGGACGAGAACCTCCAGCGCGTCGAGTACACGGTCGCCGGCTACGGCAACCTGACGCGCTCGATGGAGAAGAACGCCGAATTGCAGCTCTCGCTCAAGAAGGGTGATTTCAATCCGGGCGACGACATCGAGATGCAGATCAAGGCGCCCTTCACCGGCGCCGGCCTGATCACCATCGAGCGCGAGAAGGTTTATCAGTACAAATGGTTCAAGACCACCACCACGGCTTCGGTACAGACCATTCCGCTGCCCGCCGATTTCGAGGGCGACGGTTATGTGTCTGTCGCGTTCATTCGCGATCCCGGCTCCGACGAAGTCTTCATGAGCCCGCTGTCGTACGGCGTAGTGCCGTTCTCGGTCAGCCGCGCGCGCCGCGTTTCACAGTTGACCATCAACAGCCCCGATATGGCCAAACCGGGCGAGCCGTATCGCATCAAGTATCAGAGCGACCGGCCGACCAAGATGGTGCTGTTCGCCGTCGACGAAGGCATCTTGCGCGTGGCCGATTACAAGACGCCCGATCCGCTCGGCTACTTCTTTCAGAAGCGCGCGCTCGGCGTGCGCACGGCGCAGATCCTCGATTTGATCCTGCCCGAGTATCAGCGGCTATTGAATGCGCTGGCGCCGGGCGGCGACGAGGAGGGCGCGATTGGCGCCAATCTCAATCCGTTCAAACGCAAACAGAACAAGCCGGTCGCCTTCTGGTCCGGCATCCTCGACGCGTCGACCACGACCAAAGAGCTGGTCTATGACGTGCCCGACTATTTCAACGGCACCTTGCGCGTGATGGCGGTGGCGGTCGCGCCCGACGCGATTGGCGTGTTCGATAAGAAGGCGATCATTCGCGGCGACTTCGTCATCAGCCCCAATGTGCCGACGTTCGCCGCGCCCGGCGACGAGTTCGAGGTCTCGGTCTCGGTCGCCAACAACGTGGTCGGCTCCGGCGCCAAAGCGGACGTCAATCTCAAGCTGGCGGTCTCGAAGCACCTCGAGATCCTCGGCCCCTCCGACGTCAAGCTGACGATCGCCGAATTGCGCGAGGCCTCCACGATCTTCAAGGTCCGCGCCAAGGCGTTCCTCGGCTCGGGCAACCTGACGTTCACGGCCTCGCTCGGCGACAAGCACGGCAAATTGTCGACCGACCTGAGCGTGCGCCCGCCGTCGCCCTATCTGAGCACGTTCGCCGCCGGACACCTCAAAGGCGGCGCCAACACGACAGTGGCGGTCACGCGCAACATGTATCCCGAGTACCGCACGCTTCAGGCGGGGATCTCGCACCTGCCGCTCGGCCTGACGCATGGGCTCGTCGGTTACCTGGAGAAGTTCCCGCACGGCTGCACCGAGCAGATCGTGAGCCAGGCGGTGCCGGCGGTGATTCTCGGCAACAAGCCCGAGTTTGGTTTCAATGCGGCCACCGCGGCGTCGTCGGTCTCTCAGACGATTGCGACTTTGCGGACGCGGCAGAACGAAGAGGGCGCGTTTGGTCTGTGGGCGGCCAATCCGCACGTCTCGCCAATCGCGTCGGTGTACGCGATGCACGTCTTGATCGAAGCGCGCGAGCGCGGCTTCAATGTTTCGCCCGAGATGGTCAAGAGCGGCATGCAGTATCTCCAGTCGCTCGCCACCGCCGACGGGGATTCGCTCGCCGACGAGCGTCTGCGCGCCTATGCGATCTACGTGATGACGCGCAATGGAATGGTGACGACCAACTTCGCCGCCGCGCTGCAAAAGCACGCCGAGGCCAACTACAAGAACGTTTGGAAGAAGGACCTCACCGGCGTGTACCTGGCGGCGACGTATCGGCTGCTCAAACAGGACAAACCGGCCAAGGCGCTGATTGAAGAGGCGCAGCTCGGCAAAGAGCACACGCCCGATTACGAGTGGCTGTTCGATCGACTGGCGTATGACTCGCAAACGCTCTACATCATCGCGCGCCACTTCCCCGAGCGCGCCTCGCGTGTGACCACCGAGGAGATCGACGCGATGGTGCAGCCGATCTTCCAGGGGAGCTACAACACGTTCACCTCGGCGTTCACCATCATGGCGCTCGAGGCGTACGGCAAGGCAGCGGCGCAGAACGGCGACGGCGGATTGGCGGTGGCGGAATTGGACGGCTCGCAGAAGAAGCCGCTCACGCTGCCGGAATCTTTGTTGCCAATCGTCAACTTCAGCGACAAAGCCAACAACATTGTCTTCAACAACAGTGGATCGTTTGAAAGCTATTACCTGGTCAATCAGCGCGGCTTCGATATCGATCTGCCCAGCAAGCCCATTAGCGCCAAGATTGAGGTGTTCCGCGAGTACACCGACGAAGCGGACAAAGTGATCACGCAGGTGCCGCTCGGCGACGAGATTCGCGTACACATCAAGATGCGCACGCTCGGCGACGTGGCGATTGGCAACGTGGCGGTGGTGGATCTCCTGCCTGGCGGGTTCGAGCCGGTGGTGCAGCAGCAGGCGGCGGCCGACGACAATCACGGCTATCGCGGCGAAGAGAACGGCGACGATCACGAGACCGCGCAAAACGAAGGTGAAGGCGAAGGCGAGGGCGAAGACGTGCGCGGCGCCGGCGACCAGGACGAGGGCCGCGGCAATGACCCGGGCGACCACGGCAGCTTCTCGCTGCCGATCGCGCTCGAGCAGTCGTCGTTCTCGCCCGAGTACGGCGACGTGCGCGAAGACCGCGTGGTGCTCTATGGCACGCTGGAGAAAGACGCCAAAGAGTTCATCTACGTCATCAAAGCCACCAACGTCGGCACCTACTCGATCCCGCCGGTGCTGGCCGACTCGATGTACGATCGCTCGGTGGTGGCGCGCGGCACCGGCGGCAAGCTCAAAGTCTTCAAGAAGTAGCGGCCGTGGAGTGGCGTCGCATTCCAAAGTGGCGCCGCCGATTGGCGGTGCTGCTGTCGGCCTGGCTCGCGGTCAAAGTGCTGTTAGTGCTGTGGCCGCACCGGCCGCTGGCCGAGCGCTATGGCTCGTCGCTGGCGGTGTACGACGCCAATCACAAGCTCTTGCGCCTGACGCTCGCCGAAGATGGTCAGTATCGACTGTGGACTCCACTGAAACAGATCTCGCCGGCACTGGTCGAGGCGACGCTGCTCTATGAGGACAAACACTTCTATCACCACTATGCGTTCAATCCGATCTCGCTGGTGCGCGCGGCGTGGGCTACCTACGTCGGCGGCGGGCGGCGCATCGGCGGCTCGACCATCTCGATGCAGCTCGCGCGGCGGCTCTACAACATTCCGTCGCGCACGTTCTGGGGCAAGGTGCGGCAGATCGGGCGCGCGGTGCAGCTCGAGATGCAGTACTCCAAAGACGACATCTTAGAGGCGTATCTCAATCTCGTGCCTTATGGCGGGAACGTCGAAGGCGTGGGGGCGGCCAGTCAGATCTATTTCGGCAAACCGGCTCAGAAGCTCTTGTTGCCGGAAGCGCTGACGATGGCGGTGATTCCACAGAGCCCGTCGCGGCGCGCGGGTTTTTTGGCGCACGCCAATGAGTCCAAAGAGCCCTTGTTGGCGGCGCGCACTGCGCTGTTCGAGTCTTGGGTACAGAAGCATCCCGAGGCGCGCAAAGATTGGGAGCCGCTCATCAAGCTGCCGATCGTGATGCGCGAGGCGAGCGACCTGCCGTTCCTGGCGCCGCACTTCGTCGACGAGGTATTGGCGGCGGAGCACGCGCCGCGCGAGGTGCAGACCACGCTCGACCTCGGCTTGCAGAAGCTGGTCGAGCGGCACGCGCGCAGCTACGTCGCGCAGAAGGAGCGCATCGGGATTCACAACGCAGTCGTGATGCTGGCCGATTACCGCACCATGGAGATCAAAGCCATGCTCGGCTCGGTGGACTTTCGCGACGACGCGATCGCCGGGCAGGTCAATGGCGCGCTGGCCAAGCGCTCGCCGGGCTCGACGCTCAAGCCGTTCGTCTATGCGCTCGGCATGGAGCAGGGCGTGATTCATCCGCAGACGATGCTGCGCGACGCGCCGATGTCGTTCGCCGCGTTCAGCCCGGAGAACTTCGACGGGCGCTTTGTCGGTCCACTGTCCGCTAAAGACGCGCTGATTCGCAGCCGCAACATTCCCGCATTGGCGGTGGCCGCCAAGCTCAATCGACCTGGTCTTTACGAGTTTCTAAAGACGGCGGGAGTGTCGAGAATGCAGCCGGAGTCGCACTATGGGCTCGGCCTGGTGCTCGGCGCGGGCGAAGTGACCATGGAGGAGTTGGTCACGCTCTATGCGACGCTGGCCAATCGCGGCGTGCTCAAGCCGCTGCGCTATCGCGCCGAGGAGCCGAGCTCCGACGGGACGCGCATCCTGAGCGAGGAGAGCTCGTTCATGGTGCTCGACATGCTCAAGGACAATCCGCGGCCGGATCGCAGCCGCGCCGACGACTTCGCGCGCGGGCGCGTGCCGGTGTATTGGAAGACCGGGACGTCGTATGGCTTTCGCGATGCGTGGGCGGTCGGCATCTTTGGGCCTTATGTGCTGGCGGTCTGGATTGGCAACTTCAATGGAGAGGGCAATCCGGCGTTCATCGGCGCGCAGGCGGCGGCGCCGCTGTTCTTTGAAATCGTCGATTCAATCTATGCACAAGATCGTTCCATCGCCGATTGGCCACTGGCGGTTCCCAAAGGCGTCAAGCGTGTGTCCGTTTGTACCGTGTCGGGGCAGTTGCCGTCGGCGAGCTGCCCGCATCAGAAGCCGTCGTGGTTCATTCCGGGGCGATCGCCCATCGAGGTTTGCCAGATTCATCGGCCGGTGGTGATCGACGATCGCACCGGCAAGCGCGCGTGCCCGCCGTATCGAGGGCCGACGCACGAAGAGGTCTATGAGATCTGGTCGTCCGATATGCAGCAGCTGTTCGCGGCGGCGGGGTTGCCGCGGCGCAAGGTGCCGCCGCCGGCGCCGGGCTGCGGCGAGGGCGAGACGCCGGCGGGGATTCCGCCGCGCATCACGTCGCCGCTCCGGGGCGTGACCTATACGCTGCAGAAGTCGCGGCCGGAGAGCATCGCGCTGCAGGCGGTCACCGACGGTGACGCGCACGAGGTGTTCTGGTTCGTGGGCGAGGCGTTCGTGGGCAAGGCCAAGAGCGGCAGCCCGCTGTTCTGGACGCCGCGGCCGGGCGCGTACGTGGTGCGCGCCGTCGACGATCTGAGCCGCTCGGATGCGCGCGAGCTCAAGGTCGAGCTGGCGCAATGAGACGCGTCTACCCCCTTGTGGCTTTACTGTGTGGTGCTTGTGGCGGCGATCGCGCGGTGCCCGCGCCGGCGGCCGCGGCGAGCGCTTTGACGCAATATCCGGACGGATTACCGTTTCATTATTATTTGATTGGCCCGAACGCGGTCAAAACCGCCGGGCTGGTCTCGCGCGAGCTTCAGCCGGGATTCGGCGTCGCCGTCGTCGAGGAGCGCGAGCAGCTGGCGCGCACGAAGCAGGGCGAATGGATTCCGCTCAAGGATTTGATCGCGGCGAAACCGGTGCATTTCAGCGGACAATCGATTGAAAACGGGCGGCTCGAGCTCGGCTGGGTGGTGGAGGCGCGCGCGGCGATCTGGCCAAAGCCCGACGGCGTGAGCAAGCCGATCGGCGCGCGCGGCGCGTTCGAGCGCGTGCAGCTCGAGGCCGAGCCCGCGCCCGCCGGCTGGGTGCACGCCGACGGCGGGTTCCTGCGAGCGACGCAGGTGCGCGTGCCGCAGCTCGCGCCGCGTCCCGCCGAGGTCGCGCCCGCCGAGCGCTGGATCGACGTCGACACCGCGAGCGAGACGCTGGTCGCCTACGAGGGCGATCGCCCGGTGTTCGCCACCCTGGTCTCGACGGGAATCGGCGCCGCGGGCGCGCCGCTCTCCACGCCGCGCGGCACGTTCCACATCTTCGCGCGGCTGCCGACCAGCAAGATGGACAACCTCGATCACGACACCGCGCCGCACTATTCGTTCGACGAGGTGCCGTTCGTTCAATACTTCAATCGCGAGGTCGCGCTGCACGGCGCCTTCTGGCACCAGCGCTTCGGCCACCCGGTGAGCCACGGCTGCGTCAACCTCGCCCCGCTCGACGCCCAGCGGCTTTTTGGATTTACGAAGATCGGTACGATCGTGCGGGTGCGCTGAAGATGGACGGAAATATGAACAATGAGATCAGGAGATCAGGAGACAGAAAATTAATAATTTCTGAACTCCTGAGCTCCTGATCTCATTGTTGACAATTCCCCTGGGGGTAGAAGCGGGCGGGGCGGGCGTATATTAATGATAGAGTGGAAGACATGCAGGTAGCGCCGGAAGCGGGAATGACGACGCGCGGGATCGTGCGGGTGTTCGGGCTGTCGCTCATCGCGGCGGTGCTGCTGGTCGGCTGGATCGGGAGCCGCTGGTTCGACGCTCCGCCGGCCGCCGACGTCGACATGGAGAACCTGCCCGCCGTCGAGCTCACGCGGTAGTCGAGCGGCCGCGGCGCCACTTGAGCGCGGCGGCGAAGGCGAGGGCGGCGAGCGCCAGCCAGGCCTCGAACGGAATCACCGTCGGGGCGAGCGCGTGCAGGCCGGTCGCGACGCGCGCGCCGACGACCAGCACCGCGGGTTGATCGGCGGGCATCGCCACCACCACGCGGCCGAGCGCGTCGACGAGGCCGGTCTGGCCGCTGTTGACCGCGCGCACCAGATCGCGGCGCGTCTCGATGGCGCGCCAGCGGGCCTGCACGAGGTGCTGCGCGCCCTCGGCGCCGTCGAACCACGCGTCGTTGGTCAAGTTGACGAGCAGGTCGGCGCCCGCCACTTCGGCGCCGGCGGTCGGGATGATGTCCTCGAGGCAGTTGAGCACGCCGTAGGTGCGGCCGCCGGCGGAGAGCAGCTCGGGGCGATCGCCTGAGCGCAGCCCTTCGACGCGCGGGAAGGCGCGGCGCAAGAAGCCGACGCGCGCCAGGAGCGGGATGTACTCGCCGAACGCCACGCGCACCCGCTTGTCGACGGGCGCCGAGAGCACGCCGTCGGCGGTGCGAAGGAACGCCGAGTTGTAGCGCGCGCCGTCGTCGCCGTCGGTCTGCGCGCCGAAGATGAGCGGCGGTACGCCCGGCGTCTTCATCAGCGACGGGACGGCGCCGCCTTCGTGGCCGGCGGCGTGCGCGAGGCGATAGGGATACGCGCCTTCGTGCCAGACGAGCAGCTCCGGCTGTTGCGCCAGCAGCGACGACGTCATGGTTTGCAGGTGGGCGAGGATCTGCTCGCGCTCGGCGTCTTCCCAGCGCGCGGCGGCGGGGATCGCCGGCTGCACCAGGCCGACGAGCAGCTTGGGCGCCGCCTCGCGCGCGCGCGCCACCTGCCGCCCGCGCAGCGCGCCGTAGCCGGTGAGCGCGGCGGTGAGCGCGAGGCCGATCGCGAGCGTGCGCGTGACGCGGCGCTGGGTGAGCGACTCGGCGGCGGCGACCGCGACCAGCACCGCGAGCGCGCCGAGGCCGGGCACGCCGATCAGATCCGCCGACTGCGCGATCCACGGCGCGTCGACGAGCGCGACCGCGATCGGATACGAAAAGATGGTCGGCCCCCAGCGCTCGAACACGAGCAGCCCGAGCGCGGCGGCCACCGGATAACCGATCGTCTTGCCGAGCCAGCCGGCCGCGCCGCCGGCGAGCCCCCACGACAAACCGGTCCACGCCGCGAGCAGGAACCACAACCCGAGCCGCGCGCCCCACGTGAGCCCGGTGAAGCGCTCGATCGTCGACGGCAGCCAATAACCGACGCCGGCCGTGGCGACGAACCCGACGATCCATCCAGAGCGAAACGCCTGGCGCGCGGTCGCGCCGCGCCACAAGAAGCCGACGGCGACGAGCGCGGGCAGCGTCAGCCACCACCATCCCGCCGGCGGCAGCGACAAGAAGAGCAGCGCGCCGGCGGCGGCGGCGAGCGCGGTGCGGGTTCGCTGCCCCATGGGACGGCCATCCAACTTCATGGGACGCACGCTGTCAACTGAGGCATGATCGACCGATGCGCGTCGCGCTCATCTCCGATCTGCACGGCAACGAGGCGGCGCTCGACGCGGTGCTCGCCGACGCCGCGCGCGCGGGCGCCGATCGCGTGGTGTGTCTCGGCGACGTGGCGACGCTCGGGCCGCGGCCGCGCGAGGTGCTGGCCCGCCTGCGCGCGCTCGGCTGCGAGTGCATCCTCGGCAACCACGACGAGTTCCTGTTCAACGCGCCGCTGATCCATTCGTACTCGGAGGCCCAGGTGATCGTCGACGCGGTCGATTGGTGCCGCGCGCAATTGTCGGCCGACGAGCTCGCGTTCGTGCGCTCGTTCAAAAGCGAATCATCGATCGCGCTCGACGGCGGCGCGACGCTGCTCCTGTTTCACGGCTCGCCGCGCTCGCACATGGAGGACCTGCTCGCCACCACGCCGCCCGACGAGCTCGACCGTTTTCTCGACGGGCGCGCGGCGACGGTGATGGCGGGCGGACACACGCACGTGCAGATGGCGCGGCAGCACCGCGGCATGTTGCTGGTCAATCCGGGGAGCGTCGGTCTGCCATTCAAAGAGTACGTCGCCGGCAAGACGCCGACTTTGATGGGACACGCCGAATACGCGCTGGTGGAATCGCAAAACGGGGCGGTGGGCGTCAATCTGCGGCGCGTCGCCGTCGACGGGCGGGCGCACCGCGCGTCGCTGGAGCATTGGGATAGTCCATTGCGCGCAATGTTAATGCAGCAATACGTCTGATATCATCAAGGGCGAATGAGCGACGCCAAGAACCGCACGGTCGCCATGCAATCGGTGTCGCTCAAGGTCTCGACCGGCGACGGGCCCGCGGTGCTGGTGCAGGTCTATCCGCCGGGGCCGAACCTCGGCCGGCGCTTTCCGCTCTCGGGTGAGGAGCACATCGTCGGGCGGCTCGACGAGGTCGACATCTCGATTCAAGAGGACGCGGTGTCGCGGCGGCACGCGCGGCTGTATCGCGACACGCGCGGCTGGACCGTCGAGGATCTCGGCTCGACCAACGGCAGTTGGGTGAACGACGAGCGCATCGCGCGGCGCGAGCTGCACGACGGCGACATGCTGCGCTTCGGCTCGGCGATCCTGAAGTTCCTGTCGGGCGACAACGTCGAGGCGGCGTATCACGAAGAGATCTACCGCATGTCGATCCTCGACGGGCTCACCGGCGTGCACAACAAACGCTACTTCCTCGAGTTCCTCGAGCGCGAGATCGCGCGCTCGGTGCGCTATCAGTCGCCGCTGTCGCTGGTGATGTTCGACATCGATCATTTCAAGCACGTCAACGACACGCACGGGCACCTCGCCGGCGACGCGGTGCTGCGCGAGCTCGGCCGCCGCCTCAAGCCGCGCGTGCGCCGCGAAGATCTGCTGGCGCGCTACGGCGGCGAAGAGTTCGCGTGCGTGCTCGCCTCCACGCCCGGCACGAGCGCCGTCCGCTTCGCCGAAGATCTGCGCGCCCTGATCGCGCGCGACCCCTTCGCCCACGAGGCGCTGCTGCTGCCGATCACCATCAGCCTCGGCGTCGCCGAGCTCGACGAGACGCAGCGCACGCCCGACTCGCTGATCGCGCGCGCCGATCACAAGCTCTACGAAGCCAAGCACGGCGGCCGCAACCGCGTCGTCGGCTGATCGCGCGTCGTCCGGCGCGCGTCGTCCCGCCTGTGGTTTGCCGCCGCACGATCACTCGCGCTAAACTTCCCCTGGCGTGGCCCGTCTCAGCCTGTGCCTCTCGACGCTGACGCTGCTCGCCTGCGGCCGCGCTTCCGTCGCCGGCCAATCGCCCGCCGCCGAGTGGCGCCGCGCGCAGGCGCTGTGGCACGACGAGAATCTCCCGGCGGCGCACCGCGCGTGGCTCGCGATCGATCCGGCGAGCCCCGAGGGCATCGAGGCGCATCGCCGCCTCGCCGCCGCCGACGCCGAGTACCGCCGCGGCATCGAGCTGCTCCGCTCGGGAGCGCCCGACGCGCGCGAGCCGCTCCTGGCGGCGACCGCGCTCGCGCCGATGGATCCCGCGCTCTACCTGCCGCTCGCGCGCGCGTGCCGCGACCGCGGGCTCGACGGGCGCGCGATCGAGTTCTACGGCAAGTACCTGTCGCTCGCGCCGACGGGCGACGAGCGCGCCGCCGCCGAGCGCGAGCTGCGCGCGCTCACCGGCCGGCCGGATCTCGATGGATTCCTCGAGCCGAAGCGCTCGATCGCGGGCGTCGTCGCGCTCTCGATCGCCGGCACGATCGCGTTTTTCGCGCTGGCCGCGTTCGTCGTGTGGAGCGCGCGCCGCCGCGGCCCGTCGCTGGAGGCGCGCGCCGCGCAGAGCCCCGAGCTGCACCCGGCGCTCGCGTACCTGATCGGCTGCCTGCGCCACGAGCTGCTCAAGCACCGCATCTTCGCGGTCGGCGACGTGGTGCACGCGGCCGCCGGCGAGAGCGAGCCCGCGCGCGCGCAGCTCGAGTTTCTCGTCGGGCGGCTGTATCGCGGCGAGCCGCTCGGCGCGGCGTGGCGCGGCCACCTCGGCACGTTCGAGCGCGCGCTCGGTCCGCGCTTCGCGCTCGCGCGCAACGAGCGATCGTTTCGCCGCGCGGGCCGCGCCATCGCCGAGCTGGAGCGGCTGCGTCCGGCGCTCGAGCATCCGGGCGCGTCGTTCCGTCGCGCGGCGGCGCGGCTCGAGCGCGCGCACCGCGAGCTGCGCCGCTTCGACGCCGAGCTGCAGGCGCTCACCGCGGGCCTGGTGCGCACGCGCATCGACGGCGCGCTGCTCGACGAGGTGGTGCGCGCGGTGGGCGCCGAGCCGGGCTCGTCGCCGCTCGACGAGCTGTCGGTGGGCGCGCTGCCGCCCAACCTCGCCGTCGAGGTCTACCGCATCGATCTGATCATCATCTTGAAGAACCTGGTGCGTAACGCCGTGGCCGCCGCCGAGCGCGGGCCGCGGCCGCGGCGCGTGGCGCTCGACGTGCAGGTGGCGCTCGAGCCGACGGGCGAGGAGCTGGTGCGCGTGCGCGTGCGCGACACCAGCCCCGAGCGGCTCACGCCCGAGCAGATCGCGGCGGCGCGGCTCGAGCGCGGGCTCGGCCTGGTGACCGCGGCGCTCGGGCGCTACGACGGCGCGCTCGAGGTGGAGCCGGGCGACGCGGGCTTCACGCAGGCGGTGGTGGTGCGGCTGTTCCGCGCGCTCGACTCCACCGTCGACGCGGCGCCCGAGGCCGAGCCGGTGCGGGCGGCGTCGTGAAGCGCCTCCTGGTGATCGAGGACGGCACCGAGTACGCCGAGTTCGCGCGGCTGTTCCTCGCCGCCGACTTCGAGATCGAGGCGGTCTCGACGGCGAAGGACGCGCTGGCCGCGCTGACCGCGCGCGCCGCCGACGCGCTCTTGATCGATCTGCGCTTCGAGCGCGCCGCGCCCGAGGACCTGGTCGGCGATCTCGCCGGCACCGCCGCGCGCCTGTTCTCCGGCGATCGCGCGCGCGCGCTGCGCTACTTGAAGGATCAGCAGGGCGCGCTCGTGCTCGGCGAGCTGCGCGCGGCGGGGTTCGCGCAGCCGGCGGTGTTCATCCACGATCTGCCGCCGCGGCGGCTGGCGAACCTGCGGCAGCTCTACGGCGACGTGGCGGCGATCCCGTCGTTCGACGCCGCGGCGCTGCGCGTCGCGCTCGGTGCCGCGTGACGCCGCGCGAGGCGGCGCTGCGCATCGTGCACGACGTCGCCAAGTACGTCGCCCGCACCGCGCGCAACTTGAAGTCAGGCGTCGCGCTCGACGCCGAGCTGGTGGCGATGCTGGCGCGCGATCTCTACGAGCTGGGCGCGAAGCGCGAGCGCGCGTCGATCGTGCTCGACGAGCTGGCGGTGCCGATCGCCGATCCGAGCACGAATGGCCGAGCGGATGGCCCGCCCGCGTGCTGGTCGATGCTCGACGCGCAGCTGTCGAACGCGCGCTCCGAATTGCGGGTCGCGCGCGCGCTGCTCGCCGAAGCCGACGCGCTCGAGGCGCCGCTGCGCGCCGGCGACGCGCGCGCGGTCGAGCGCGGCGCGGCGATCGCCGTCGAGGTCGAGCGCCGCCTGCGCGCGCTCGCGCGGGAGGTGCCGTGAAGCCCAAGCTGCTGATCGTCGACGACGGCGATCGCTACGTCGAGCTGGCGCACCGCTTCCTGCGCGACTACGCCTACGCCACGCGCTGCGAGCTCGACGGGCCGTGCTGGACGTGCGAGCGCCGCGCCGGCTGCACGCTCACCCACGCGCACGACGCGCGCGAGGCGGCCGACGCGCTCGAGCGGCACCCCGACGTCGACGTGGTGCTGCTCGACGTCGCCTTCGAGCTCGACGAGGCGCGGCTGGTGCCGGCGGCGGGCGACCTCGAGCGGCGGCGGCGCTTGCAGGGGCTCGACATCCTCGCGCAGCTGCGGCGCGCGCGCGGCGAATTGCCGGTGGTGCTGATGACCTCCGAGGAGGAGCTGCGCTACGAGGACGCGGCCGAGGCGCTGGCCGTCGACGAGTTCGTGACGCTGGCGGGCGCCGACGCGTTCGATGCGCGCGCGCTCGGGCTCTTGGTCGAGCGCGTGCTGGCGCGGCGCCGCGACGCGCCGGCGGCGGGCGGTTATTTGTGGGGGCGCACGGCGTCGATGGCGCGCGTGCGGCGCGACGCGCTCACGCTCTCGCGCACGTCGCTGCCGGTGCTGCTGCTCGGCGAGACCGGCACCGGCAAGAGCGCGCTCGCCGAGCACGTGCTGGCGCGGCGCGGGCCGTTCGTGTCGGTCGATCTGTCGGCGATTCCGCCGACGCTGGTGGCGGCCGAGCTGTTCGGCACCGCGCGCGGCGCGTTCTCGGGCGCGGTCGAGCGCGCGGGGCGGTTCGAGCGCGCGCACGGCGGCACGCTGCTGCTCGACGAGATCGGCAGCCTGCCGCCGGAGGCGCAGCGCATGCTGCTGCTCGCGCTCGAGGAGAAGCAGGTCACGCGGCTCGGCGAGAACACGCCGCGCCCCGTCGACGTGAAGCTGGTGGCGGCGACCAACGCCGATCTGCAGGCGGCGGTGCGCGCGGGGACGTTTCGCGCCGATCTGCTGGCGCGGCTCAATCCCGCGGCGCGCATCGTGCTGCCGCCCCTGCGCGAGCGGCTCGCCGATCTCGAGGAGCTGCTGGGCGCGTTCGTGCAGCGGACGTTCGCCTCGGGCGCGGATCGCGCGCTCCTGGCGGCGTACCTCGACGCGGCCAAGCTAGCCGGTCCGCCGCACGCGGAGCTGGCGCTCGGGCGCGCGCCGCCGCCGCCGTCGCGCGGCGTGGCGTTTGCGATCGCGCCGGCGACCATCGCCGCGCTGCGCGCGCACGCGTGGCCGGGCAACGTGCGCGAGCTCGGCCTGCTCGCCGCCAGCGCCGCCGTGTTCGCGCTCGCCGACGCCTTGCGCGCCGTCGAGGAGGGGCGCGCGCCGTCGGGCCAGGCGGCGCGCACGATCCCGATCCCCGCCAAGCTGGTGCGCGACCTCGTCGCCGGATCGTGGGAGAGCGCGGCGGTCAAGACGCGCGGCGCGGCGGCCGACGTCGAAGCGGGCGCGACGCTGCGCCAGGTGGCGCAGGAGCTGGAGCGCAAGCTCTACGCCGCGCTCTACAAAGAGTGCGGCGGCGATTTCACCGCGATGGCGAAGCGGCTCCTGCACGGCAACGCCTCGTCGAACGCGCGGCGCGTGCGGCTGCGCTTCAACCAGCTCGGCCTGCGGATCCGCGAAAGTCGCAAAGGATAGATCGCGATTCTACGTCCAATAGCAAACCAGGCGCGAGCCGTCGGAGACGCGGCGGTGCGGCGGGGTGCGCGCGCTGGCGCGGAACCTGCGATGCGTGGATGCGGAGGACGCGATGCGGACAGAGAGCAGCGTGATCGTGGCGCTCGGAGATTTGCGGCGGATCGAGCTCGAGCGGGTGGCGGAGGAGCGCGCCAAGGCGGAAGAGGAGGAGCGCAAGGCGCGCGCCGAGGAGGAGGCGCGCGAGCGGGCGGCGCGCGAGCTGGTCGAGGCGCAGGCGCAAGTGGAGGTGCTGCGCGAAAAGCTCGAGCGCGAACGGGAGCGGGAGCGCGAGCGCGAACGGGACCGCCAGCGCGAGCGGGAACGCGAGCGCGCGCACGAGCTGGAGCTGGCGCGATCGCGCGAACGCGAGCCGGCGCCGGCGCCGGCGCTCGTGCCTGCGCGGCTGCCGCGCGGCTGGGCGGTGGCGCTGGCGCTGACCACGGCGGCGGCGGTCGGCATGTTCGTGCTGATGGTGACGCGCGAGCCGATCATCCGCGAGCGCATGGTGCCGGTGCCGGCCGCGGTGCCGGTGGCGGCGCCGATCGAGCGGCCGGCGCCCGCGGCCGCGATCGCCAAGCCGGAACCGCAGCCGGTGGCGGCGCGCCCCGTCGAGAAAAAGCGCAAGCTCGCGAAGAAGGTCGAGGGCAAGACCACGACCGGCGACGGCGCGACGCTGCTCGAGACCATCGCGCGCTGCAAGGACGACCCCGCCTGCGGCGCCGATCCGAAGTAGCCAACCTCTGCGATACTGCGCGCAGTCCAAAGGCGGATAGACCCTTCGGTACGGTCGTTCGTCTTCACTGGGGGCATGCGCATGCAGAGCTGGGCGACGGGTGTGTCGTTGGCGTTGGCGGTCTTCGCGTGCGGCTGCGGTAATCGCCCGGCGCAGGCGAAGGGCGACGACGCGGCGGTCGGGCCGGTGGCGTTTCCCGACGCGGACAAGGCGTTCGCCGACGGGAAATACGACGAAGCGCTGGCCAGGTACGACGCCGCGCAGAAGAGCGCCAAGAGCGACGACGTCTACACGCGCGCGCTGTTTCGCGCCACCGAGTGCGAGACGCTGCTCAACCAGCACGAGCACGCGCTCGATCGCGTGCGCGCCGCGCGCGTGCCGGCGAACGTCTCGCTGGCGGCGCTGGTCGAGTTGCTCAAGCTGGAGATGTTCTCGGGCGTCGAGTCCTGGTACGGCTTTCCCGAGGAGACCGAGGGCGGCGCGGAGGGATCGGCCAAGCTGTCGCGCGCGCAGGTGGACCGCGAGATCGAGGCGGCGCTGGCGGCGCTGTGGGGCGCGCGCGAGCGGCTGGCGCGCGTGCCGATCGATCGCTTCAAAGACTATCTCGTGCTCAAGAACTTCGAGGGCGAGCGGTTCCCGTCGCTGTGGGACTTCGTGGTGCTGCGGCTCGGGGCGCTCGAGCGCGCGCACGCGGGCGCCGAGCGGCCGATCGAGCCGGTCGAGTGGACGGCGGAGACGTTCTCGCGCGAGCTGGTGAAGGAGCCGCTGGCCGCGCGATTGGGCGCGCTGTACGAGGACGCGTCGCGGCTCGACGGTGGGCCGGTCGGGCGCGCGACCGCGAGCGAGCGCTGGCGCGTGCTGCGCGCGATGGTGCCGCACGCGCTGGCGGGCGCGCGCACCGCCGAGCAGCGCAAGGCGTATCTCGCGGCGCTGGCGGCGCGGCTCGAAGCGTGGGCCGGATCGTTTCGCACCGTCGGTGGGCGCGCGGAGGCCGGCGCCACCGCCGCCGAGATCGAAGTCGAGCGCGACGAGCCCGAGCGCGCGCTCGACGCGTGCGAGCGCGTCTTGAAGGAGGCGCCCGCCGACGGCGCCGAGGCGCTGCGCTGCCGCCAGACGCGCCAGCGCGTGCTCGACCGAACGCTCGACGTGAGCGCGCACGTCACGCGCCTGCCGGCCAGGAGCGCGCTGCACCTTCGCGCGCGCAACCTCGCGACCGTCTACTTGCGCCTCTACAAGATCGATCCCGAGCGCGAGGCCGACGGCCACTTCTGGTCCGAGAAGCTGACGCGCCCGTCGGAGCCGCAGGTGCGCGCCTGGCTCGCGCGCAAACCGCTGCGCGAGTGGTCGGTGAAGCTGCCCGATCGCGGCGACCACCGCTTCCTCGAGCTCGACGCGGATGCGCCGGTGGCGGCGAACGGCCTGTACGCGATCGTGGCGTCGGGCGACGCGCACCTGCACCAGGGCCAGGACGTGATGTCGGCGGCGTTCCTCGACGTCACCGACCTCGCCATCGTGCGCGCCGACACCGACGCGGCGGCACGCTTCTACGTGTTCGACGCGGCGACGAGCGGCCCGGCGCCCGGCGCCGACGTCGCCGTGCTGTGGTCGCACGACTGGCGGGTGCGGCAATCTGCCGCAGCGCAGAGCGGCGCCGACGGCGTGGCCGTCTGGAGCTTTCCCATCGCCGGCGCCATGCAGCTCGACGCGCTGGCGATGCGCGGCGACTCGCTCGCGCTCTTCCCCAACGTTGGCTACCACAACCCGCGCAATCACGAAGCGCCGCTAGTCCTCTACCTGCAAACCGATCGCCCGATCTATCGCCCGGGCCAGGACGTCAAAGTGCGCGTCACCTCGATCGCGCGCGCCGGCGACGGCAACTTCAAAGTCGACGCCGGCCGCAAGCTGCGCCTCGAATTGCGCGACGCCAACGGCAAGACCGCCGCGTCGAAGGAGCTCACCGCCGGCGCGATGGGCTCGGCGGCCGCCACGTTCGCGATCCCCGCCAAGGCGCTGCTCGGCCAGTACCAGCTCATCGTCACCGCGCCGGGGCTGCCCGACGTGTCGTCGAGCCTCGGCGTCGCAGTCGAGGAGTACAAGCGCCCCGAGTTCGAGATCACGCTCGACGCGCCCAAGGACGCGCAGCGCTACGGCCGCAAAGCCGAGGTGCCCGGCACCATCAAATACTACTTCGGCGGCGCCGCGCCCGACGTGACGGTCAAGTACGTCGTGTCGCGCCGCAAGTGGACGCCGTGGTGGTCGTGGTACCGCTCGTCGGGGAAGAAAGAGATCCTGCGCAGCGAGGCGAAGAGCGACGCGTCGGGCGCGTTCAAGATCGCGTTCACGCCCGAGCGCGATCCGACCGAGCCGCATATCGACGATCCCGACGTGCCGGACGTGAGCGACTTCGAGATCGAGGTCGAGGCGCACGACGCCGGCGGGCGCACCATCAGCGCGCAGTCGAGCGTGCGCGTCGGCGCGCAGTCGCTGCTCCTGTCGGCGCAAGGGGCGAACGGCTTCTTCTTCTCCGACGAGAAACCGGCGATCGACGCGCGGCTGACCAACCTCGCGGAGGTGGCGGTGGCGGGCGCGGCGACGTGGCAGGTGCGCAAGCTCGGCGAGCCGGCCGCGCGGCCCGACGCCGGTCTCGAGTTGGCGCGCGCGCTGCGAACGTATCCGCTCGGCGCGGTGGCGGCGCGCGGCGAGGTGAAGTTCATCGCCGGCAAACCGTCGCCGCTCGCGCTGCCCGCGCTCGAGGCCGGCGGCTATCGCCTCGAGCTGGAGACGAAAGATCCGTGGGGCGCGACGGTCAAGGGCGCGTGCTCGTTCCTGGTCGCCGACGCGAAGACGCGCGCCGTGCCGCTGGCGCTGCCGCCGCTGGCGATCGCGCGCACCACCACCGCCGAGCCGCGCGCCAAGGTGCAGTTCCTCGTCGGCAGCGGCTGGGCGTCGGGCAACTATCACCTGGAAGTCTGGACCTGGCGCAAGCTGGTGTGGCACGCGCTCGCCGCGGGCGCGAAGGTGCGCGTGGTCGAGGTCGACGCGCCGCAGGCGAACGGCTTCACGCTGCGCTGGCTCGGCACGCTCGGCCTCGACGTGCAGGGCGCCGACGCCGGCGTGACGCTCGAACGCAAGGACAAGAAGCTCGCGGTCACGTTCGCGCCGCGCGCCGCCTCGCTCGAGCCGGGCCAGAAAGCGGAGTGGGGCATCGAGGTGAAAGACGCGCGCGGGAAGCCCGTGGCCGGCGAGGCGCTGGTGGCGATCTACGATCGCTCGCTCGAATTGTACGCGCGCGGCGCCGGCGCGTGGGCCGACGGGCTCTACCAACCGCCGCCCGCGCCCGACGAGCGCACCGACGGCTTCGCGCACGGCTACGGCTCGTGGATGCCGCTCGACACCGCGCTTCAGCAGCGGCGCGGCAAAGAGGTCCAGGGCGCGTACCGGGCGCGCGGCCTGCCGCGCTTCTCGTTCGAACCGACGCGCCGCTTCTTCGGCGACGGCGATTTTCAATTCGCGAGGGGCGTGATGACCGGCGAGGCGGCGCCGACCACCGCCGCGCAGCCGATGGGCGGCGAAGGGCTGCTGCGGCTCGCGGTCAACCGGCGCGGCTTTGGCAACCGCGAAGAGGCGGAGTCGTTCAACGGCTTTCAAGACGAGGACGGCCGCCCCGACGACGCCACCGGCTTGCGCGTCGATCTCCCGAAGCACCACAACGGCGGGAGCGCGCCCGCGCCTGCACCGCGCACCAACATGGCCGAGAGCGCGCTGTTCCTGCCCGACCTGCGCGTCGGCGAAAACGGCGCGGGGCGCTACTCGTTCACCGCGCCCGAGCGGCTGACGAGCTGGCGCGTGCAGGTGTTCGCGCTCGGCCGCGCCGTCGAGGCGGGGCGCGCCGAGGACACGTTCGTCACGCGCAAGGAGCTGATGGTGCGCGTCGAGCTGCCGCGCTTCGTGCGCGAGGGCGATCGCGCGACGGTGACCGCGGTGGTGCACAACGAGACCGCGCAGGCGGCGCAGGCGAAGGTCGAGCTGGCGATCGTCGGCCCCGACGGGAAATCGGCGCTGGCGAAGCTCGGCGTCACGGACTCGGCGAAGACGGTCAACGTCGCGGCGCACGGGCTGCAAGCGGTCGACTTCGCGCTGGCCGCGCCCGACGGCATCGCCACGTACAAAGTTCGCGCGCAGGCGGTGGCGGGCAAGAAGGCCGACGCCGAGGAGCGCGAGCTGCCGGTGCTGCCCTCGCGCGAGCGGCTGATTCAATCGCAGGTGGTGGCGTTGAATGGAAACGATCATAAAACGCTGCGATTCGACGAATTGCTGCAATCCAAAGATCCGTCGCTGCGCAATGAATCGATGGTGATCTCGATTGAACCGCAATTGGCTTTATCGATATTGCGGTCGATTCCCTATTTGATTGAATACCCGTACGAGTGCACCGAGCAGACGGTCAATCGCTTCGTGCCGCTGGCGATCGTCAACGAGATCTATAAAAAACATCCCGAGCTGGCGCGGGCGATCGCGGCGCTGCCGCACCGCAAGACCGAGAACGAGCCCTGGCGCTCGGACGATCCGCGGCGGCTGCTCGAGCTGACCGAGACGCCGTGGCTGCGGCAGTCCGAGGGCGGCTCCGACGACGCGCGGCTGCGCGGGCTGCTCGATCCCAAGCTGGTGGCGTCGATGCAGTCGGACGCGCTCGACAAGCTCACGCGCGCGCAGCGCCCCGACGGCTCGTTCCCGTGGTTTCCCGGCGGCGAGGGAAACTTCTATATGACGCTTTATCTATTGGACGGGTTTTCGTTGTTGCGTGAATTCGGAATCGAGCCGCCGAATGCCCTGGTCACGCGCGCGCTCGATTACGTGATCGGCGAATTGCCGCGCCATATGAAAGCGGAGGAGTCGGACGTCGCGTATCTCGCCTATGGCGCCTATGTGCTCACGTCGTTCGACGGCAAATACTTCACTAGAGTGGGCAGCGCGCTGCCCGAGATTAAAAAATGGTGCAAATGGATCTTGGAGAACAAGCAGACTTTGACGCCGTTCGGGCGCGCATATATGGCGCGCGTGGAGGCGCGGCTCGGCGATCGCGCGACTGCGATGCAGCTATTGGAGAGCGCGCTCGACGGATCCAAGAGCGATCCATTGATTGGCGTCTATTGGACGCCGGAGCGCTATTCGTGGATGTGGTACTCGGACTCCGTCGAGAAACACGCGTTCTTCCTGCGCACGCTGGCCGAGCTCGAGCCCGACGACGCGCGCATCGCCGGCATGGCGCAATGGCTGCTCTTCAATCGCAAAGGCAATCAATGGCACTCGACCAAGGCGTCCGCGGCCGCGGTCTATTCCTTGCTCGAATTGATGGAGAAGAGCGGCGCATTGAAGACGCCCGAGCAATTCCATTTGAAATGGGGCGCGATTGAATCGGAGATCGCGATCAAACCGGATGATTCGCGGCAGGAGCCGCTGACGTATCGAATCGCCGGCGCCGAGCTCAAGCCGCAGAACGGCGAGGCGCGCATCGACAAACAGGGGCCGGGCGTGGCGTTCGCCTCGGGCACGTGGATCTACTCGTCGACGAAGCTGCAGGACGCGCACCCGAGCACGCTGGTCTCGGTCGAGCGAAAGTATTTCAAACGCGTGCACCGCGGCGGCGAGACGATTCTCGAGCCGCTGCATAGCGGCGATAAAGTCAAAGTCGGCGACGACATTGAAGTGCGTTTGTATATCAAAGCCGGCAGCCAGTTCGAATACGTGCACGTCAAAGAGCCGCGCGGCGCGGGCTTCGAGGAGACCACGCTGCGCTCCGGCTACCACTGGGAGAAGCTGTCGTTCTACGAGGAGCCGCGCGACTCGCTCACCAACTTCTTCGTCGACTGGCTGCCGCACGGCGAGCTCGAGCTGCGCCACTCGCTGCGCCCCGCCACGCCGGGCAAGTACCGCATCTCCTCGGCGGTCGTGCAGTCGATGTACTCGCCCGACATCACCGCGTACTCCGCCGGCATGGAATTGGAGGTCGAGCGCTGATTCGGAGTAATGTCGGCGCATGCGATTCGTGCGGCGCCTCGTGCGCGTGCTCGGTTGGATCGTCGGCGCGCTCGTCGTTCTCGTCGGAGTCTTGTGGCTGGTGCTGCGGCACTCGATGCCGGAGACGAAAGAGGGGCCGGCGGCGGACGAGCTGGCGCGCGCGATTCAGCGCTCGGTGGACAGCGACGCGTGGGCGCGCACCGGCGCCGTGCGCTGGAAGTTCGCGCGCAACCACCACCTGTGGGATCGCCGGCGCAACCTCGATCGCGTGCGCTTCGGCGAGTACGAGGTGCTGCTCGACATCGGCCGCCGCGACGGGCGCGCGTTCAAGGGCGGACAGCCGGTCGAAGGCGACGCGGCGCGCGCGCTCGTCGAGAAAGCCTATGCGGCGTGGATCAACGATTCGTTCTGGCTCAACCCAATCCCGAAATATTTCGACGACGGCGTGACCCGCTCGGTGGCCGAGGTCGGCGGGCGGCCGGCGCTGCTGGTGCAATACGGCAAGGGCGGGCTGACGCCGGGCGATCGCTACCTGTGGCTCACCGGCGACGGCGATCGCCCGCGCGCGTGGCGGCTCTGGGTGTCGGTGATCCCGATTAAAGGGATCGAGATCTCATGGGAGGGCTGGACCACGCTCGCCACCGGCGCGGCGATCGCCACCGAGCATCGCGCGCTCGGGTTCAACATGGGGCCGATCTCGGAGCTGGCGGGCGCCGCCACGCTCGGCGAGCTCGAGCCGGGGCCCGATCCGTTTCGCTGAGCGCGCCGGTGCTATGCTCGGCGCGTGAATGAACGCTGCTTGATCTTGCTCGCGCACGGCAGCCGCGATCCGCGCTGGTGCGCGCCGTTCGAGCGGCTGGCCGCCGGCCTCGACGGGATTCCCGGCGTGCGCGTGGCGCTGGCGTACCTCGAGCTGGCGGCGCCGTCATTCCCCGACGCGGTGGCCGCCGCGGTGACGGCGGGCGCGCGCCACGTCCGCGTGCTGCCGCTCTTCCTCGCCGGCGGCGCGCACGTCGAGCGCGATCTGCCCGCGCTCGTCGACGCCGCCCGCGCCGCGCACCCGAGCGTGCGCTTCGAATCGCTGCCGCACGTCGGCGATCGCCCCGAGCTGTTCGCGCTCCTCGCCCAATTCGCCCGCGCCGCGTTTGATGACTAGCGCGCCCGACGATCCGCTGGCGGAGTTTCAGCCGGCGACGCGCGCGTGGTTTCGGGAGGCGTTCGCGGCGCCGACGCGCGTGCAGGTCGAGGGCTGGCGGCGAATTGCCGCAGGCGAGCACGCGCTCCTGCTGGCGCCGACGGGGAGCGGCAAGACGCTGGCGGCGTTCTTGTGGTGTCTCGACCGCGCGTCGCGCGCCACCTCGGCGCCGCCGGGCGTGCGCGCGCTCTACGTCTCGCCGCTCAAGGCGCTGGCCTACGACGTCGAGCGCAACCTGCGCGTGCCGCTCGCCGGCATCCAGCGAGCGGCGGCGGCGCTCGGCACGCCGCTGCGCCCGCTCTCGGTCGGCGTGCGCACCGGCGACACGCCGCCGAGCGAGCGCCGCCGCCTCCTGCGCGAGCCGGGCGAAATCCTCATCACCACGCCCGAGTCGCTGTATCTCATGCTCGGCACCGCGGCGCGCGAGACGCTGCGCACCGTCGAGACCGTGATCGTCGACGAGATCCACGCGCTGGCGCCGTCGAAGCGCGGCGTGCACCTGGCGCTGTCGCTCGAGCGGCTGGTCGAGCTGACCGGGCGCGAGCCGCAGCGCATCGGTTTATCGGCGACGCAGCGGCCGCTCGACGAGATCGCGCGCTACCTCGCGGGCGCGCGGCCGGTGGCGATCGTCGACGCGTCGGAGCCGCCGCGCATCGATCTCACCATCGAGGTCCCCGTCGACGACATGGCCGCGCCGCAAGCCGCGCCGCCGTCGGGCGAGGAGCGCGGCATCTGGCCGGTGATCCATCCGCGGCTGCTCGAGCTGGTGCGCGCGCACCGCTCGACCATCATCTTCGCCAACAGCCGCCGGTTGTGCGAGCGCATCGCGCAGCGGATCAACGAGCTGGCGAGCGAGACGCCCGAGCGAAGCGAGGTTCCACTGGTCCGCGCGCACCACGGCTCGATCGCGCGCGCGCAGCGCGAGGACATCGAGTCGCAGCTCAAGGCGGGCGCGCTGCGCGGCATCGTCGCCACGTCGTCGCTGGAGCTGGGCATCGACATGGGCGCGGTCGATCTCGTGGTGCAGATCGAGTCGCCGGGCGCGGTGTCGCGCGGGCTGCAGCGCATCGGGCGCGCCGGCCACTCGGTCGGCGAGCGCTCCGTCGGCCGCATCATTCCGAAGACGCGCGCCGATCTGCTCGAGACCGCGGTGGTCGCGCGCCGCATGCTCGACGGCGAGGTGGAGTCGATCCGCGTGCCGCGCGCCGCGCTCGACGTGCTGGCGCAGCAGCTCGTGGCCATGTGCTCCGTCGAGGAATTCACCGTCGAGCGGCTGGAGACGATCGTGCGCCGCGCGTACAGCTTCAGCGAGCTCACGCGCGAGCTCTTGGTGGCGGTGCTCGACATGCTGTCGGGGCGCTTTCCCTCCGACGCGTTCGCCGATCTGCGCCCGCGCCTGATCTGGGATCGCGCGCGCGGCGTGGTGAGCGCGCGGCGCGACGCGCGGCTGCTCGCGATCGTCAACGGCGGCACCATCCCCGACCGCGGCCTGTACGGCGTGCACCTCGGCGAAGGCGGCCCGCGCGTCGGCGAGCTCGACGAGGAGATGGTGCACGAGACGCGCGTGGGCGAGACGTTCCTGCTCGGCGCCAGCACCTGGCGCGTCGTCGACATCACGCGCGATCGCGTGATCGTCAAGCCGGCGCCGGGCGAGCCGGGCAAGATGCCGTTCTGGCATGGCGACCGCCCCGGCCGCCCGATGGAGCTGGGCCGCGCGCTCGGCGCCTTCACGCGCGAGCTGGGCGAGCGGCGCGAGGCCGACGCGCGCGCGTGGCTCGAGCGCGACTACCACCTCGACGCGCGCGCGGCGGCCAACCTGCAGCGCTACGTCGCCGAGCAGCAGGCGGCGTCGGGCGCGCTGCCGACCGATCGCGCGATCGCCGTCGAGCGCTTTCGCGACGAGCTGGGCGACTGGCGCGTCTGCATCCTGTCGCCGTTCGGCGCGCGCGTGCACGCGCCGTGGGCGCTGGCGGTCAAGAGCAAGCTCGCGCGCGCGAGCGGCTTCGACGTACAGGCGCTGTGGTCCGACGACGGCATCGCGCTGCGCTTCGCCGACTCGGACGCGGTGCCGGGCGCGCGCGAGCTGATCCCCGACTCGCACGAGCTGGAGGAGCTGGTGCTCGCCGACCTCGCGCGCTCGGCGCTGTTCGCCACCCACTTCCGCGAGAACGCCGCGCGCGCGCTGCTCCTGCCGCGCCGCCGCCCGGGCGCGCGCACGCCGCTCTGGTCGCAGCGCCAGCGCGCGCAAAACCTCATGGCGTCGGCGTCGACGCACCCGCGCTTCCCGATCGTGCTCGAGACCTACCGCGAGTGTCTGCAGGACGTGTTCGACGTGCCGGCGCTCGTCGAGCTGCTGCGCGCCGTCGAGCGCGGCGAGCTGGGCGTGCACGAGGTGGAGACCGACGGGCCGTCGCCGTTCGCGCGCTCGCTGGCGTTCGCCTGGGTGATGGAGTTCCTCTACGAGGGCGACGCGCCGCTCGCCGAGCGCAAGGCGCAGGCGCTCACGCTCGACCGCGATCTTCTGCGCGAGCTGCTCGGGCAGGAGGAGCTGAAGGAGCTGCTCGATCCCGAGGTGCTGGTCGAGGTCGAGCGCGAGCTGCAGTCGCTCGACGAGGAGCGGCGCGTGCGCTCGGCCGACGGGCTGCACGACCTGTTGCGGCGGATCGGCGATTTGACCGCGCAGGAGGCCGCGGATCGGGCGGAGGCGTTCGACGCGCGTTGGCTCGACGAGCTGGGCGCGAGCGGCCGGGCGGTGCGCGCGCGCGTCGGCGGCGAAGAGCGCTGGCTGGCGATCGAGGACGTGGCGCGCTACCGCGACGCGCTCGGCGTGGCGCCGCCCGCCGGCGTGTCGGCGGCGTACCTCGAGCGAGCGCCCGACGCGCTCGAGTCGCTGGTGGCGCGCTGGGCGCGCACGCACGCGCCGTTTGGCGCCGACGCGCCGGCCGCGCGCTGGTCGATCGCGATCGATCGCGTCGCGGCGTCGCTCGCGCGGCTCGCCGCCGACGGCAAAGTGCTGGCGGGCGAGTTCCGCCAGGCGGCGCGCGCCAAAGAGTATTGCGACGTCGAGGTGCTGCGCCGACTGCGGCGGCGGACGCTGGCGCGGCTGCGCAACCAGGTGGCGCCCGTCGAGGCGCCGGTGCTGGCGCGCTTTCTTCCGCGCTGGCACGGCGTCGGCTCGACGCGCACGGGCGTCCATCGGCTGCGCGAGATCGTGGCGCAGCTCGAAGGCGCGGCGCTGCCGTTCTCGGAGCTGGAGCGCGCGATCCTGCCGGCGCGCATGGCCGAGTTCCAGCCGCGGCTGCTCGACGAGCTGGGCGCGTCGGGCGAGGTGGTGTGGATCGGCCGCGCGGCGCTGGGCGCGGACGACGGGCGCGTGGCGCTCTACCGGCGCGATCGCGTGGCGCTGGTCGCCGGCGCGCCCGACGACGCGCCGCCCGCCTCGCCGCTGCACGCGTCGATCCTCGCCGAGCTTCAGGCGCGCGGCGCGTCGTTCTTCCTCGCGCTCGCGAGCGCCACGGGCGCGCGCGAAGACGCGCTGCTCGCGGCGCTGTGGGACCTCGTGTGGAGCGGCCTCGTCACCAACGACACGTTTCAGCCGCTGCGCGCGCTCGCCGGTCCGCGCCGCTCGGGCCGCGCGCGCTGGACCGCGCAAGCCGGCGGCCGCTGGTCGCTCGTCTCGGCGCTGCGCGCCGGCGCGCCGACCGAGACCGAGGTCGCGCACGCGCGCGCGCTGCAGCTCCTCGATCGCTACGGCGTGGTGAGCCGCGAGGCCGCCGCCGCCGAGTCGCTGCCCGGCGGATTCGCCGCCGTCGCGCCGGTGCTGCGCGCGATGGAGGACGCCGGCAAGGTGCGCCGCGGCTACTTCGTCGAGGGCCTCTCGGGCGCGCAGTACGCGCACGCCTCCGCGGTCGATCGCCTGCGCGCGGCGCGCGATCCGAGCGACGACGTGATCACGCTGGCCGCGGTCGATCCGGCGAATCCATACGGCGCGCTCCTGCCGTGGCCCGAAGGCGGCGACGCCGAGGGGCGCCCGCGCCGCGTCGCCGGCGCCAAGGTGATCCTCGCGCGCGGCGTGCCGGTGTTCTTCGTCGAGCGCGGCGGCAAGCGGCTGCGCTATTTCCCCGCCGCCGGCGCCGCCGACGACGCGCTGGTCGACGCCGCGCTCGCCGGGCTGCGCGCGATGGCCGAGCAGCGGCGCTTCCGGCGCGTGAAGATCGAGCTCATCAACGGCGTGCCCGCGCTCCGCTCCGAGCACGCGGCGTTGCTCGAGCGCGCCGGCTTTCGCGTCGAGCCGGGCGGGCTGGTGGCGCCCGGCGGCGAATGATCTCGCGCCGCGCGCGATCGGCGTAGAATGCACCGGTGGTGCGGTTTCTCGCGGTTCTGACACCAAATGCCGTTCGCTAAGCGCAAGCGATCGAATTCGATCCGCTTTTAGCGGGCCGTGGCCGTAGCCGTAGCCGTAGCCGTAGCCGTAGCCGTAGCCGTTCACGCGCTACTTCAAAGCCGTCTTCGTCAGCATCGACACGACCCGCAGCGCTTGTGAAGTTGCGCGATGCACGGGGGGGGAACGGCGACGGCTACGGCTACGGCCACGGCCACGGCCACGGGCAGACGCGCTCGCGCGCGCGCCGCCACCATCCGGCTAGAGTAGGGAATCGTTTGCCGCGAGCGCGCGTTCGACCGGACATGCGCCGCGCGCTCGTGCTCCTCGCGTCGTTGCTCCTCGGCTGCGACGTGCCGCCCGGCTGGGCGGCCGACGCGCTCTTGCACCCGATGCGCCGCCCGTCGAGCGGCGCGCCCGCCGGCGCCGCGCCGTTCGCCGTCGAGGTCGAGCCCGGCGTGGCGCTGCGCGGCTGGCTCGCGCGCGGCTTCCCTCCGCGGCGCGGCCTCATCCTCTATCTGCACGGCGTCGGCGACAACAAAGATTCGGCGATCGGCCTGGCGACGCGCTACGGGCCGCGCGGCTGGGACGTGGCGGCCTACGACGCGCGCGCGCACGGCGAGTCGGGCGGCGCGAATTGCACCTACGGCTTCTACGAGAAGCGCGACGTCGCGCGCGTGCTCGACACGCTCCAGGCGAGCGGCGCGCGCGTCGAGCCGACCATCCTGTTCGGCGCGTCGATGGGCGCGGCGGTGGCGCTGCAAGCGGCGCCGCTCGACGGGCGCGTGCGCGCGGTGGTGGCGCAGTCGCCGTTCGCCGACCTCGACGGCGCGGTGCGCGCGATGAAGCCGTTCTTCCTCTCGCACCAGAGCGTCGTGCTCGCGCGGCTGGTCGCCGAGGAGCGCGCGCGGTTTCAGCTCGCGGGCGTCTCGCCGCTCGCGTCGGTGCGCGCGCTCGGCGTGCCGCTCCTGCTCGTGCACGGCACCGCCGACGCCAAGCTGCCCGTCGAGAATTCGCGCCGCCTGCTCGCCGCCGCGGCGAGCGCCGACAAGACGCTGATCGAGATCGCCGGCGGTGGCCACGACGATCTCTGGTCGCGCGCCGAGACGTGGCAGGCGATCGATCCCTTCATCGATCGCGCGACGCGCTGAACGTGACCGCGGGCAGCAGCTCGGGGATGGGGGCGCCGGCGCGCGGCGAGTCGTCGGCGCCGAGGCCGAAGTAGAGGCGCAAGGTCGGCGCGAGATCGGCCAGCCGCCGCTCGGGCCCGGCCGCGAGCACGCCGCGCGGCGCGAGGCGCGCGCCCGACGCCGCCAGCCACACGCGCCGCGACTCGGGCTGCGCCCGCCCGTGATCGCGAAAGCCGGCGCCGCGCCCGTGATCGCTGGTCACGATGAACAGCGTCTCCGCGCGATCGTAGCCAAGCGAATCGAGCTTCTGCGAAATGCGCCCGACGAGCGCGTCGGCCGCCGCGAGCGCCGCGAGATAGCCGGCGCGATCTCCGCGGTGCGCCAGCTCGTCGGTGTCGCCGAGCCCGACGTAGAGCACGCGCGGCCGCCGCGCCTCGAGGTACGCCAGCGCCAGCTCGCCGGTGAACGCGTCGGGCCGGTAGTCCCAATGTCCCGGCCACGCGCCCGCCGCCGCGCCGGCGTCGAGCCGCGCGCTGGCATCGCCGCCGACGCGCAGCCGCTCGCGCCCCGCGCCGCCGTGCCGCCCCGTCGAGATCGCGATCGCGCGCGGCGTGATCGCGGCCGCGCGCTCGAGCGTCTCCCACGACGCGATCGCCGCCACGTCGCCCGCCGGCAGCTCGGCGCGCAGCTCGTCGAGCAGCGTCGGCTCGTCGAGCGGGCCGCACTCGTTCGACTGGCAGCCGCCCGCGCGCCGCCCGGTGAAGATCTCGCGGTACCCCGGCAGCGACACGAAGTTGGGCCCCGACGCGGCGATGCTGGCGAGCGCCACGCCGCCGTCGATCACGCGGTACAGGTTCGGCAGCCCGGCGCGCGCGCCTTCGCCGAGCACGTCCTCGGCGCGCACGCCGTCGACGGTGATCAGCACCAGGTTGCGCAGCCGCGGCGCGATGGCGCGCGGCTCGGCGAGGCGCGCGCGGCACGCGTTCTCCACGTCGCGCGGCGCGCCGCAACCGGCGATGCACGCGGCCCAGACGAGAGCGCCGACGACGCGCCACATGCACGCAAGCTAGCGCCCGCGTGTATCGCGCCGCCCACCGCCCGGTGAACGCGCGGCGACGTTACGGCGAAATCACTGCGCCGGAAAATATTCGGTGAGCGGCGTGGCGCCCGCGGCCATGCCGATGCGCCCGAGGCCGAGCCCGTCCTCGATGGTGGCGAGCAGCGCGTAGTGGTCGGCGTGCGACGGCGCCGGGAACCCGCCCGAGCGCGCCAGCGGCGACAGCACGAAGATCGGGATCGGATCGTCGGTGCCGGTGAGGCCCCCCGACGCGTCGTCCTCGTCCCACACGATCACGATCAAGCCGCCCTGCTTGTACGCGCTCGACGCCTGGAGCTTCGGCACCTCGGCGCCGAGCCAGGTGTCGCCGTTGGCGAGGTTGCCGGCGCCGGCGGGAAACGGGTCGTGCATGTCGTTGGTGAGGTTGGGCGCGATGAAGACGAAGCTCGGCGTCGTGCCGGCGAGATCGCCCGGCAGCGTGGCGGCGTAGTCGACGATGTGGCTCATGCAGCGCGTGGTGTTGGTCTGCACGTCGTCGAAGTAGAGGAACGGCACGTGCCGCACGGCGTAGCCGCCCGAGTCGGTGAGGTTGCACGACGTGCCGGCGTCCTCGGCGTACGCGCGCCACGTCTTGCCCGCCGACTCGATCTGGTTGCCGAGATGATCGGTGGTCTTGTTGCAGCCGCACGAGTGGATGAGCGCGTTGCAGTCGAGCGCGCCGGTGCACGCGGTGCCCATCGGCTGGCAGTCGCAGCCGATGCCCTGCGTGCCGCCCGACGTGAGCGCGACGTAGTTGGGCAGGCTCGGGTGCGTGACGCCGTGGTAGTCGGAGCCCCACGCCGCGTTGGCGTAGAGGCCGGCGAGGTACGGCGTGTTGGTGGCCGACTTGAGCGTGGCCTGCGACGTGTTCTCCATGAGGATGACGAAGACGTGCGTGAACAGCGGGATGCCGCTCGGCGCGCGGCACACCTTGATGCCGTTGGCGCTGCCGCAGGTGTAGCCGGAGGGGCAGGTGCCGCAGCCGGTGGTGACGATCGGGCCGTCGCCGCCCGAGCCGTCGCGGCCGGGCGCGGGCCCGTCGGTGCTGCCGCCGTCGGGGATGGGCGCGTTGATATCGTCGGCGCGGCAGCCGGCGCCGGCGAGCGCGCACAGCAAAGTCGAAGCGAAGACCAGGCGAATGAGCATGTGGTCATGAGTGCCACGATGTGGCGCGCGGGGACAGCGCGTGACGTGCGCACGGGCGCTGCACCAAAATGGACCATGCACCAAAATGGTGCAGCGCCGTCGGTGCGCGCGCCGCGCGATCGCCGCGCCGGCCGCGGTCTTCGTCGCTGGCCCGCCGGTTGCTCATTCGAGCGGGCAGGAGGAGCGAGATGATGCAAGTTCGGTTTTGGGGCGTACGCGGTTCGATCGCCTCGTCGGGCAGCCGATTGGCGCAGGTCGGTGGCAACACGAGCTGCGTCGAGGTCCGCTGCGGCGAGCCGGGCGCCGAGCAGACCATCATCCTCGACGCGGGCACCGGCCTGCGCGACCTCGGCGCCGAGCTGATGCGGCGCGGACCCGTCGACGCGGCGCTGCTCGTCAGTCACTTCCACTGGGATCACATCCAGGGCTTTCCGTTCTTCGTGCCGGCGTACGTGCCGGGCAACCGCGTCGCGATCTATGGTGGCGGGGGCGGCGCGCGGCCGGGCGGCGGCTGCGCGTCGTTGCGCGCGGCGTTCGAGGCGCAGATGCGCGCGCCGCACTTTCCCGTCGACCTCGGGGCGATGCGCGCGACGCTCGAGTTTCGCGAGGTCTCACCCGGCGCGCGCTTCAACCTCGGCGCCGTCGAGGTGCGCACCGCGGCGGCGCGCCACCCCAACGGCTGCCTGGCGTGGCGCCTCGACTTCGACGGGCGCAGCGTGGTGTACGCGACCGATCACGAGCACGACGACTCGGGCCGCCCCGACGCCGGACTGCTCGAGCTCGCGCGCGGCGCCGACGTCCTCATCTACGACGCGCAATACACGCCCGAGGAGTACGCCGCCGGCAAGCGCGGCTGGGGCCACTCGACGGCGGAGGAGGGCGCGCGCCTGGCCGCCGCCGCCGGCGCCTCACAGCTCGTGCTCTTCCACCACGACCCGGGGCGCGACGACTGGCAGGTGGCCTGCATCGAGGCCGAGACGCGCGGCCGCTTCCCGCTCACCGTCGCCGCCCGCGAGGGGCTGGTGCTCACCCTCGACGGGGCGGCGCGAAAAAAAGCGGCGTGAGGCGTGAAAGCGCCCCGCCATGCGCGAGACTGATCTAAAATGGAGCAATGGTCCAGAACGGATCACCTCCGAGATGAGCCGGTCGCCCGCCGAGGCCTCCACCAAGCCGTCGGTGCTGCTCGCCGTCGGAGAATTGCTCCAGCGCGAGATCGATCTCGACGAGCTGTTGCACGCGATGGTCGGCAAGATCGCCCAGTCGCTCGACGCCGACCGCGGCACCATCTACCTCGTCGACCCCGACGCCGGCGAGCTGTTCAGCCGCGCCGCGCACCTGCCGGAGCTGAAGCAGATCCGGCTCAAGGTCGGGCAGGGCATCGCCGGCACCGTCGCGCAGAGCGGCGTGGCGCTCAACCTGCCGCGCGCCGACGCCGACCGGCGCTTCTTCCGCGAGATCGATCAGCAGACCGGCTACCGCACCCGCAGCGTGCTGGCCGCGCCGCTCATCGATCGCGCCGGCCACGTCATCGGCGTGATCCAGGTGCTCAACGCCAAGCGCGGCAGCTTCAGCGCCGGCGACGAGGAGTATTTAAAGCGGCTGTGCGCCGAGGCGGCGCTGGCGATCGAGAACACGTCGCTCTACGCGCAGGTGCGGCCGCGGCGTCACAAGAGCGGGCCGGGCGAGGAGCCGACGCCGCTGCCGCGCCGCTATCGCTACAACCGCATCGTCGGCGAATCGGCGCCCATGCAGCGCGTCTACGAGCTCGTGCGCAAGGCGGCGGCCACCGCGGCGACGGTGCTCCTGCGCGGCGAGAGCGGCACCGGCAAGGAGCTGATCGCGCGCGCCATCCACTACAACGGCGAGCGCCGCGAGGCGCCGTTCGTCAAGCTCGACTGCACCACGATTCCGCCGACGCTGATGGAGAACGAGCTGTTCGGCCACGAGCGCGGCGCGTACACCGGCGCGCAGGCGCGCGCGATCGGCAAGTGCGAAGCGGCCGACGGCGGCACGCTGTTCATCGACGAGCTGGGCGAATTGCCGGTGGCGCTGCAGGCGAAGCTCTTGCGCTTCATTCAAGACCGCGAGTTCGAGCGCGTCGGCGGCTCCAAGACTCAGCGCGCCGACGTGCGCGTGGTCGCCGCCACGCACCGCGATCTCGAGGCGATGGTCGGGCGCGGGCAGTTTCGCGAGGATCTTTATTACCGCGTGAAGGTGGTGCAGGTGGTGCTGCCGCCGCTGCGCGAGCGCGGCGCCGAGGACGTGCTGCGATTGGCGGAGCATTTTCTCGACGCGTATCGGCGCAAGCACGGCAAGCCGGAGATCGCGTTCTCCGCCGGCGCGCGCGCGCGGCTCACGCAGCACCGCTGGCCCGGCAACATCCGCGAGCTCGAGCACTGCGTGGAGAGCGCGGTGGTGCTGTGCGAAGGCCGGGAGATCGGCGCCGACCACATCGCCATGGCGCCGCTCGGCGGGCCGCCGGTGCTCGTCGACGCCGATTGGCGCGCGCGGCCGCTCGCCGACGTCGAGCGCGAGCACGTCCTGCGGACGCTGGAAGCGGCGGAGGGCAACCGCTCGCGCGCGGCGGAGCTGCTCGGCATCGGCCGCAACACGCTCGCGCGCAAGCTCAAGGAGTACGGCCTCGGCGGACGCTGATCGCGGCGCACGAGGTAAAAGCGCGAGAATCAGCAAATTGATGCGCTTTACCCAAGCGTAGCGGAACGGAGCGCGCGGGCGGAAATCGTTTTTCGCGGGCATTGCGAAGGCGCTCGCCGTCTGCGGCGATGCCAGCCGTAGCATGAGTGAGCACGTGCCGCGCGCAGGCCGCTGCATCGCAGCGGCCGAGCACGGCGTATGCGAACGTCCCGCGAAAAACGATTTCCGCCCGCGCGCGGAGTGCAGCGGTGCTCGAGCGCGATCGTCCGATTACTGCACTAACTCGCCGTCGACGACGTCGGGTCGGTCCACGCGAGCAGCAGCGCGAGGCCGGCGAGGCGGTGATAGCCGAGCGGGTAGAAGTCGCTGGTCGGCATCGCCAGCATCAGCGCCGCGGCGATCGCGAGGCGCGGCAGCGACGCGCGCGGCGCCAGCGACGCGTAGATGAGCAGCGCCGGCACCGCCAGCAGGTAGTGGTGCTCCCACACCATCGGCGAGACCAGGAGCGTCCACGCCAGCAGATCGGCGGCGTGCCCGTAGAGCCGCGCCGGATCCTCGACGGGGAGCGCGCGCTGGCGGCGCTGAAGGCGGCGCGCGATCAGCGCCGAGACGGCGAGCACCAGCGCGATCCATAGATAGGGCACCGCGCGCGGACAGCCGGCGAGGCGGCACGAGTTGAAGACGAAGCTGTGCAGCCCGTTGTCGCGCATCAGCGTGCCGCCGGGAAAACGCGGCACGAAGGCGAGGTACGCGCGCCACGCCGCCGCGCCGCCGGCCGCGAGCTCGAGCCCGAGCACCGCGAACGCGCCGATGATCGCGCCCGCGAGCACGCGCCAGCGACGGCACAGCAGGAACGCGAGGCCGAGCGCGAACGGATACAGCTTGACGTGGCCGGCGAGCGCCAGCGCAGCGCCGGCGGCGAGCGGCCACGCTTCGTGCGCGACCAGCGCGAACAGGATCAGATCGAGCACCCACAGGTTGACCTGGTTGTGGCGCAGCGTGCGCAAGAGCGGCGCGTCGACGAGAAACGCGATCGCCACGTACGCGCACGCGCGGCGCCGCGGCACGCGCAGCCGCTCGACGAGGCGCACGCTCGCCGCCGCCGCCGCGATCACCAGCGCGATCTGCGCCGCCTGCCACGCGAAGAACACCGCCAGCCACGTCTCGTCGGGCCCGACCACGCGCGCGAGCAGCCGCGACGCACCGGCGAGCGCCTGCGCCAGCAGCGGCGGATACAGGTAGCAGCCGCCGTACGCGTCGCCGCCCGCCGCGAGCTGCTCGGCCGCCGCGCGGTAGCAGCGCCAGTCGTAGCTCTGCTCCCAATTCTCGGCGACGTAGCCGAGCCACGCGAGCCCGACCGCGCCTGCCACCAGCGACGGCAGCGCGTCGTCGAGCGGGCGGCGGTGCGCGCGCAGCCACGTGGCGGCGACGAGGGTGAGCCCGCCGAACAGCCCGAGCAGCTCGAACGGCTGCGAGTCGCGGTTATAGGTCCAGAAGACGAACGGGCGCTCGCCGTGCGCCAGGTGAAACGCGAGCGCGGCCGCGCCGACGGCGGTCGCGATGCTCGCGGCGGCGAGCCAGCACCCGGCGACGCGCTTCGCCCCGCTGATCATCGAGCGCATGATACGAGCCCGCGCGCGCCGCCGCGACCATCGGCGCCAGCAAGCCGAAGGCGTAAATCGAGAGCAGCGCGAACCACCACATTGGTTGGACCATTAAACCATTGCGCCGGGAGAGCGTCAAGCAAACTGGAACACGTTCCAGTCATACGCCGGCGCGCGCGGCTTGCTACGCTGGCGCGATGCGAATCGTGACGGCGGCCGAGGCGGTGGCGAGCATCCGGTCGCGGCAGCAGATCTTCCTGCACGGCGGCGCGGC
>DASREC010000221.1:0-5081 GCA_035652295.1 Polyangia bacterium | reverse complement strand
CGGGCGAGGCGCGCGGGCGGGCGATGGATCCGCCGATCGATCTGTCGGGCGATGACGGGATGGCGTTCGGCTGCGACTTCGAGAACGACACGGCCGACGTGGTGCACTACGGCTTCGGCAACCAGGAGATGTGCGAGCTGCTCGGGTTCGCCGACTCGCCGCTGGCGTGGGAGTCGACGGTGACCAGCGTGGCGGCCGATCCGTCGGCGACCGCGATGCCGACGTACACCGGCCCGTGCTCGACGCTGGCGTTCCAGTACGACTTCACCAAGCCGGGCGGACCGCCGCGCTGATCAGCGCGCGGCGGGGACCCGCTGCTCCGACGCGAGCCGCAGCTTCGCCGGCAGCGAGCCGGTGCGCAGCACCGCCACCAGGTCCTTGGCCTCGTCCAACTGCTGGCGCGGATCGCCCATGCCTCCGAGCGTGATGCGCGCGTGGCCGCCGGCGATCTTCGACTCGATCACCGGCGCGGAGCTGATCTCGTCGTCGAGCACGATGGCGAGCTTCGCGCCGACGTGGCGCTCGGTGAAGGTCTCGAACAGCCGCGCGCCGGCGGCGTCGAACGTCAGCGAGATCTCCGGGCGGCCGGTCTGCGGATCCCACGCCACCTCCGCGTCGCTGATGAAGTCGCCGCTCAAGATCGCGCTGCGCTCGAGGAGGTACGTGCGCCACGCGTCGCCGCGCGCCGGATCGTCGCCGCGCGCGGTCAGGCGCTCGAAGCCGAGCGTGCGATCGGGCGGCAGCGCGTCGGCGGGCGCGAGCGACGCGAGGAAGCGATCGAGCTCGGCGCGATCGGCGTCGCGCAGGTAGACGTCGTCGTGCCGCGCGCCCGACCCGTACGAGGTCCAGCCGTCGTGGCCGACCTCGAGGCCGGGAAACGCGGCCTTCGATTCGGCGGCGAGCTGCGCGAGGCGCTTCATGTACGGCGAGCCGTCGTCGCACGACTTGAACTCGAGGTCGCCGGGATGCGCGATCAAGCGGCGCACGCGCGCGAAGTCGGTGGCGGGCGCCGGCAGGTCGAGCGTCAGCGTCTCGCCGGCGACGGTCGGCGGCACGAACGCGACGTCGAGCCGCGACAGGCGAGCGGAGACCGAGGCGGCCAGGTCGCGCTGGATCGTCTCGCGCAAGCCGCTCGCGGCGCGCAGGCGCAGCTCGTGCTCGTCGGCGCCGGGCTCGATCGCGACGCCGCGGCAGTTGGTTTCGCCGCGCGCCTTGTCGACGCGCGCCGCCGCGTTCGAACGCACCACCGCCTCACTCGCCGCGCCGCGCCGGTCGAGCGTGCTGGTCGAGGTCACGCCCGCCGCCGCCGACTCCAGCTCGCCGCGCACCCGCAGCGCGCAGGCGTCGAGCCGATCCTCGACGGCGCGATCGAGGTCGAGCGCGTACGTGAGCCGCAGCCCGCCGCGCGCGCGAAAATCGCGCAGCGCCCGCGCCGGTGAGTGTCCCGAGAGTAGCCCGCGCTTCGAGAGCTCGACGAGCGCCAGCGCCGCCACCATCCCGCCGATCACGATCAGCACCAGGCGCCCGCGATTCATGACCGCCGATTGTGCCACGCGCCACGCACGAATTCGCGCGCCGGCGGTACACTGGACGCATGCGCTCGCTCGCCGCCGCCTGCGCGCTGGTCGCGATCGCCCACGCCGACGCATCGCTGCCGGGCACTCCGCTCGCGCCGCCGCGCGCGCCGGTCCGCACCACGCATCACTTCACGACCCGCTGGACGCGCCTCGTCGAGTGCAAGCAGCTCGGCAAGGTGAGCCTGTTCGCATCGGGCGGATCCACCGCCAAGTGGAGCGGGCCCGCCGGCGAGGTTTCGTTCTCGGCGGCCGAAGGCGAGCGCGGCCTCGTCGAGCGGCAAGCGCCTCGCGATGCGCCTGCGCGCTTGACCGAGCTCACCGTCGAGCTGATGCAGCGCCACAAGTACGAGTCGGTGCAGCTCTCGGCGAAGTGTCTCGATGCCCCGGTGGAGTATCAGTGGCTCTGCTCCATGCAGTGGTGCACGGTCTCGAAGTCGACCACGCCCGCCGCCGACGCGCTTCCGGCGTCGTGGTCCGAGCCAGCGATGCGCGCGACGATGGCTGCGCTCGGCAAGCTCGACGCGGCGGCGGCGTCGGCGCGCCGTGACGAGTTCCTGCGCGTCGCACGCCGGCTGATCGCCGACGCGGCCCCGTCGATCGCCTCCGCGTGCAAGCTCGGTTGCAAGTCCGAGGCGGAGCGCTCGGTGCAGCCGGCGCTGAAGCTCATTTCGTCGCCGCTTCGCTTCGTGGGCGCCGAGCCGGCCTCCGGGAACGTCGAAGTTTTTTTGCGGGACGTGGCCGCGGTCTCCGTCGCGTTCGACCACGACGACGGGCTGGTTCGCGTCACGTGCGGCACGGGAACGCTCGCGCCCGACCGGGCACCGGACACGTTTTGCGAGGTGGAGGTGAACCGGTTCTCGCTGCTCGTCTCGTCGATGTCGAGCAGCTACATGGGTGAGGTTCGCCTCGACGGCGCCAGCGGAGGCACGATCTTCCTCTCTCCCTACGAATTCAGCGTGCACGAAAGCGTCCTGCAGCTGGCGCCCTAGCGGCGCGCAAAGTTATTGGCGACAATGCCGGGATGGGGAAACCTGGTTTGCCGGGGCGCATACTTGCGCTCGCAGGGATCGTGTGTGCCGCGCGGCTCGCGGCCGCCGAAGAAGAGCACGGGCACGCGCACCGCTTTCACGTCGGCGTGATCGGCTCGGCCGCGGGCGCGTTCGTCGGCGGCGAGGCGTTTCACGCGGTCGGCGACGGCGTGTTCGTCACCTGGCTCGCGCTGCCGCATCGCTTCGAGGTCGAGCTGTCGGCGCGCGCGCTCTCGACCGAGGGCGGCGTCGAACTGTCGCACGATCTCCTCGGCAAGGTGCCGTTCCACGTGCGGCCGTGGTTCCACCCGTTCATCGCGATCGGCCCGACGGTGGCCGAATACTTCGTCGGCGGCGAGACGCGCGACGCGCCGAGCCGCCACGGCTGGGGCGTCGGCGGCGCGCTGGCGATCGGCGCCGACTTCTGGCTCGCGCGCGACTTCGCGATCGTGGCCGAGCTCAACTACAACCTGCTGTACCGCTCGCTCACCGCCGAGAGCGAGACCGCCGGCGCGCTGGTGAACGAATTCGGCGCCACCTCGGGCGCGCTGTTCGCGTTCTAGGGCGAGACGCGCGCGCGCATGGGGGCGGACTCCGCCCCCGGGGCGCTCGGTCCCAGGCGCGCGCGGGCAAGCCGTTGAAATTTCGCGCCGCGAAGTGGCCCCGGTCTTGATGAACCCGGCCGCATGAAACCCATCATTCGTCTGGAGTACGAGCTGCGCATCAAGGGCGGGCCGGTGGTCGAGTCCTCGGCCGATCGCGGGCCGCTGGCGTTTCGGCCGGGCCGCCTGCCGGCGCCGCTGGAGCTGCGCATCGCCACCATGACCATCGGCGAGGAGACGCGCGGCGAGCTGCGCCCGTCGCTGCCGCCGCGCGAGATCGCGCGCGCCGAGTTCCCCGAAGGCGCGGCGCTCGAGGTCGGCTGCGAGTTCGAGGCGCGCACCGCCGCGGGCGAGCCGGTGCGCTTTCGCATCGTCGAGCTCGACGAGCGCGCGGCGCGCGTGCGCTTCCTCCATCCGCTCGCCGACGCCGATCTCGAGTACCGCATCAAGCTGCTGGCGATCGACGAGCCGGCGCTTCCCCCGCCGCTGCCGGCGCGCGCGCTCGGCATCGACAGCGGCGCGATCGAGATCCTCGACGCGTGATCGGCGCGCGCGTCTCGCGATAGAATGGCGGCGCATGACTTTCACGGTTCGCTCCGTCGACGCGCGCGACGTGCCCGAGGTGGTGGCGCTGGTGCGCGATACGCTCGCCGAGTTCGGGCTCACCTTCGGCGTCGGCAGCCAGACCGACGCGCAGCTCCACGGCCTGCCGGAATCGTACCGCGATCGCGGCGGTGAGTTCTTCGTCGCGGAGGAGCGCGCCGACTCCGGCGAGTCGATCATCGCCGGCTGCGCGGGCGTGTTCCCGCTCGAAGCCGGCGTCTACGAGCTGCGCAAGATGTACCTGCGCCCGGCGACGCGCGGCCGCGGCACCGGCGCGCGGCTGTTCGACGCGTGCCTCGACTTCTGCCGCGGGCGCGGCGCGCGGCGCGTGGTGCTCGACACCGTCGAGGAGATGACCGCGGCCATCGCCTTCTACGAGCGGCGCGGCTTCGTGCGCGACGACGCGCAGACCCGCGGCGCCCGCTGCACGCGCGGCTACCGCCTCGATCTGTGATCGCGCGCTTGCGGCAAATTGCCGCAGGCGGTCGACTCTACGGGCTACTGCTGCTGCTTCTCGGTCTTGTCGGCGGTCTGCTTGATGCTCGCCGCCTCGACGTCGCCGCCCGCGCGGTAGCACATCGGCTTGGTCTTGACGTCGGCGAAGCAGAACAGCACCTCCTGGCTGGCGAAGCGCAGCCCGAGGAAGCTGGACGACTTGGCCACCCAGACGCCTTTCGAGATCTCGGTGTACGAGCCTTTCGGCGTGAGGGTGTCGAAGGTGGCGCAGCCGGAGAGTCCGGCGGCGGCGATCACGAGCGCGAGGCCACGAAGCATGAGGTCCCCCTTTGCCGCGCTTGATACGGGTGACGCGCACGGACATTCCGCAATCGGCGTCGCGCGACTGACAGCAACGTCGGATTCTCGCCACTGGCGCGCGCGCAAGCGCTCGGAATGTGCGGAGCGCGGGCGCGGCGCGAGTCTTGTATCGGCGTCGGCGAATGCGCATCGTCACTGCCGCGTCGCTGGTCGCCGCGCTGCTCGCCGCTCCGCATGCGCGCGCCATGTGCCGCGTGGTAGTCGAGAACGGAACGCTGCCGCCGATCATCGAGCCGCAGCAGGCGGTGCTGCTGGTGCTCGAACGCGGCGTGAAGCTGGGACCGAGCTGCCCGGCGCCGAGCAGCGACGGCGGCGGCTCGATGGCGAGCGACGACGGCGGCGGCTCGATGACCAGCGACGACGGCGGCGGCTCGATGGCGAGCGACGACGGCGGCGCGCTCGACGACGGCGGCCCGCTGTTCACGCCGCCCGACGCCGCGTGCCCGTCGCGCATC
>DASREC010000220.1:0-4689 GCA_035652295.1 Polyangia bacterium | reverse complement strand
CGACAGCGCGTTGACTACCGACGAGCCGACGCCGTGCAGGCCGCCCGAGTGGATGTAATTTCCACTCTCGAATTTCCCGCCCGCGTGCAGCGTGCACAGGATCAACTCGAGCGCGTTCTTTTTGTACTTCTTGACGAAGTCGATCGGGATGCCGCGCCCGTCGTCCTCGACGGTGACCGAGCGCGCGTCCTTGTGCAGTGTGACCTTGATGGTGTGCGCGAAGCCGTTGATCACCTCGTCGACCGAGTTGTCGACGATCTCCCACAGCAGGTGATGGAAGCCGCGCGCGTCGACGCCGCCGATGTACATGCCGGGCCGCTTGCGCACCGGCTCCAGCCCCTCGAGGACGGTGATGTCCTCGCCGGTGTAGCGCGTGGTCGCCACTAGTTCGAGCCCTCCGTCTTCGCCGCGTCGGGCTGAAGCTCGGGCACGGTCACCGGCTGCGGCACCACGCGCGCGACGCGATCTTTACGCGTCCAGATGACGGTGCCTTTCGACGCGCGCGAGCCGTAATGTTTCTTCAGCGCCGGAATCTCGGCCGTCTTGCCCTTCTCGTTCTCGACGGTGAGCGTCTCGCCGACGGTGAAGCCGACCACCGCGTCGTCCTCGCCGTCGAGCTTCATCACCGTCACGCCGCGCCCGGGATTCGCCAGCAGGTTGATCTCGTCGGTCGGCAGCACGAGCTGGTGCGCCTTGAACGACGCTACGCACATGGTCCCGCCGTCGGGCGCCGGGCGCACGCCGACCAGCTCGTCGCCGTCGGCCGGCCGCGCGAACTTGCGCCCCGAGCGCGTCGACACCTCGAGGTGCGGCGCGATCGCGAAGCGCAGGCCGTAGCCCTTCTTCGACACCGCGATCAAGTTCTCCTCGGACGGCTTGACGCGCGCGTCGAGCGAGTAGCCCGCCACCACGCGCTCGCCGTCGTCGAACTTGAACAGCTTCTGCACCGGATCGCCGTACCCCGTCGACGCCGGAATGTCGACCACCTTGCACACGTACGCCGCGCCGTAGTTGGTGAAGAACGCGACGTTCGATTTCGTGTTGCCCGCGAGCACGGCGACCACCTCGTCGCCCTCGCGCACGCGCGTCGCCGAGACGTCCTTGATCTCGCGCACGCGCTTGACCCAGCCGTCGCGCGTCAGCACCACGTTGGCGTCCTCGTCGACGATGTACGCGGTCGGATCGAACTCCGGCTCGTCGGCGCTCACCGCGATCTTGGTGCGCCGCTTGTCGCCGTACGTCGCGATCAGCTCGCCGAGCTCGTCCTTGACCACGGTCCAGCGCCGCGCGTCGCTCTTGAGCAGCCCCTCGAGCCGCTTGGCGTCCTTCTTCTTCTCCGTCAGCTCCTGCTGAATGAGCAAGATCTCCAGCCGCGCCAATCGGTACAACTTCAATTCGAGGATCGCGTCGACCTGCTCCTCGTCGAGCGAGAAGCGCTTCATCAACTTCTGCGCCGCGTCCTGCTTGCCCTCCGACTTGCGGATGATGCGCAGCACCTCGTCGAGCGCGTCGTAGATCTTGGCGTAGCCGTCGAGGATGTGGATGCGCCGCTCGAGCTCCTCGAGCTCGAAGCGGAACCGCTTGGTCACCACCTCGAAGCGGAAGTCGATGAAGTGCTTGATGCAGCCCTTGAGGCTCAGCCGCTCGGGGCGCCCGACTTCCGGATTCTCCGTCGGCACGAGGCACGTGAGGTTGACCTGCACGTTGGTCTGCAGCGCGGTGTTCTTGTACAGGTACGCCATGATCAGCGCGGGATCGGCGTCCTTCTTGATCTCCAGCTCGATGCGCACGTCGGTGGTCGACTGGTCGAGCACGTCGATCAAGTTGGGCAGCTTGCGCTCGCGGATCACCTCGCCCAGCTTCTCGACGATCGACTGCTTGGTCGGCCCGTACGGAATGGAAGTAATCACCAGCGTGGGATTCTGCTTGCGGCCCTTCGGCTCCTCGAGCTCCCACTCGCCGCGTAGCTTCAGCGAGCCGTTGCCCGCTTCGTAGATCTCCTTGAGGTCGCGCTTCGACGCCAGCACCTGCCCGCCCGTCGGGAAATCGGGCCCCTTGATGAACTTGAGCAGATCTTTCGAGTCGAGCGAGCCGTCGTCGATCAGCGCGCGGCACGCCTCGACCACCTCGGTCAGGTTGTGCGGCGGGATCGACGTCGCCATGCCGACCGCGATCCCCTGCGTGCCGTTGACCAGCAGGTTCGGCAGCCGCGCCGGCAGCGTCACCGGCTCCGACTTCTGCCCGTCGTAGGTCGGCCGCCAGTCGACCGTCTTGCGCTTGATCTCGTCGAGCAGCTCGACCGCGATCTTCTGCAGCTTGCACTCGGTGTAGCGCGACGCCGCCGCCGAGTCGCCGTCGAGCGACCCGAAGTTCCCCATGCCGTCGACCAGCGGGTAGCGCAGCGAAAAATCCTGCGCCAGGCGCACCAGCGCGTCGTAGATCGCCAGGTCGCCGTGCGGGTGATAGTTGCCCATCACGTCGCCCACGACCTTGGCGCACTTGCGGTAGCGCGCGTCGGGCGTGAGCCGCAGGTCCGAGTACATCGCGAACAGGATTCGCCGCTGCACCGGCTTGAGCCCGTCGCGCACGTCGGGCAGCGCGCGCGAGGTGATGACCGAGAGCGCGTAGTTCAGGTAACGGCGCTGCGTTTCGTCGGAGAGCGAGATCGTGGGGATGTCGTTCATGTCGCCGGGCGGCGTGCCGTTACCACCGAAGAGGGTTAGCTGGTCGGGTGCCAAGAATGCGGCAGAAACTAGCGCCGCGCGAATGAGGTGTCAAATGTGCCGAGCGGCGCGCGCTCGATTACGAGTTCGGCGTCTTGCGCTTCTTGTGCGGGCGGCCCATGTCCTGCGTGCCCGGCGGGCTGTAGTCGGTCCAGCGGTACGACGGCTCCGGGCGGATGTCGACGTGGATGAACCCGGCGCGCGGATAGATGCCGATGCCCATGCCGCCCACGTCGAGCGTCTGCACGAACTTGTGCAGCTCCTTGTCGGAGATTCCCGGGATGCGGATGTCCGAGGCCGAGCCGTGGAAGTGGAACGACGTGACGTGCTTCTGGTTGCGGAAGCCCGAGACCAGCTCGATGCGCCGCCCGAAGTGATCGAAGATGCGCGACAGCATTTCGTAGAGGCGCGGGTTGATCGCCTTCTCGGTGTCGGTGCGCTTGCAGCGCCACAGGTGATTGAGCTGATCGACGGCGTCTTCGTTGAACGAGCCGTCCTCATTATAGAGGTCGACCGACAGGCTCTCGCGGAAGTTGACCGCGTACAGCTCGATGCGGCCCGACGGCTTGTCGAGCGGCTCGTCGCGCAGCTCGTCGGCGGAGGCGAGCCGTCCCGAGAACACGGCGTGCGCGCGCCGTTTCTTTTTCGCGGGCTTCGAGCTCTGGGTCGGCGCGTGCTCGGGTTCACTCGAAGGCGCGTCGGCGCGCGCCACGGTCGCGGTGCCGAACGCCACCGCCAGGGCCATCGTCGGGATCAAGCGAGCGGTCCGCAATAGCCTCATCCTCCTGGTTCGCTTCTGCCAGCACCGTGCCGTCGAGGGTCGCGCGATATCGAGGCACATCAGCCCGACCGTAGCCGGCGCGTTTGGTAGGCGTCAAGCAGAAGTTTTCTTTTCAGGTAGGTGAATGAGCTCCACTCCAAGTTTTGACGCGACATCGAAGATTCGGTTGTCCCGATAGAACTCGCCATACACGACGCGGCGAATTCCCGAGTTCGCGATCGTCTTGAAGCAGTTCCAGCACGGCGACGCGGTGACGTAGATCGACGCGCCGTCGATGCTCACGCCGTTCTTCGCTGCTTGGATGATCGCGTTGCACTCGGCGTGGATGGTGGCGACGCAGTGATTGTCCTCCATCCAGTGGCCGACCTCCGAGCAGTGCGGCATTCCGCGAATCGAGCCGTTATAGCCGGTCGAAAGGATGGTTTTGTCGCGGACGATGACGGCGCCGACGAACTTGCGGTCGCAGGTCGAGCGCGACGCGACCACGCGCGCGATCGCCATGAAGTACTCGTCCCAGGATGCGCGTTCCATGGTTGTGATCTCCGGTTGGGCGCGTGCATCATAACCGAGGCGGCGCGCGCGATGATCGTCACCTTCACGTTCGAGGGCGAAACGTTCACGCTCACGCGCGAGGGGACGTCGCTCGGCGCGGACGGCGGCGAGCGGCTGCGGGTGCTGGGCGCGGTGGTGGCGTCGGCGTGGCTCTACGGGCCGGAGGCGCTGCTCGCGAGCGTCGAGGCGCGCACCGGCAGGTCGTTCGAGGGCGTGGTGTCGTTCGGCTTTCCCGACGGCGACGAGTTTCTCGGGCCGGGCGTGGCGCTGGCGTATCTCGACGAGGAGCTGGTGGTCGAGGAGCGCGTGTTCCGCGCGTTCGTGCGCGCGTTCGGTGGCGCGGCGCTCGAGCTCGATCGCCGCTTCGGCGTCGAGCAGGCGAACGCGGCGGCGCTCGCGCGGCGGCTCGACGCGCTCGTCGACTAGCGGCCGGCTGAATGTGCTTTAGCGCGACGCGCCGGCGGCGGCGAGCATGGTGCCGCGCCCGCGCGCGATCGCGCGCTTGACCACGCGGCGGATGTCGCCGCGCCCGAAGACGCGCCGGCAGTCGGCGCCCACCTGCGCCCGCGCGCGCGCCGCGTCGGCGAAGCACTGCACCCGCAGCCAATACGCCCCGTGCACGCCGTGCCGCGC
>DASREC010000219.1:0-5914 GCA_035652295.1 Polyangia bacterium | reverse complement strand
GTCACCGTCGGCAGCGGATTCCGCTGCGCGCGCGACGATCACTAGCGCGGCAAAAAGTCGCTCGCCGAAACCGCGCGACTCTGTCTAAGATGCGGCCACTCGGAGGTCCGCATGCGCTCAGCTCTGGCTCTCGTGCTCCTCTCGGCGGCGATCGGTTGCAGCGGCAACGAAGCGCCCGCGACCCACGACATGGCGATGAACCTCGACCTGTTCATGGCGCCCGCCGATCTCGCCGGCGCCGGCCCCTGTAACGTCGGCACGCAATCCGGCTGCGGCGCCTCGATGAAGTGCGTTCCCAAGTTCGGCACCTCGAGCGTCAGCGGCACCTGCGTCGCCGACGGCACCGTCACCGAGGGGCAGCCCTGCCAGCCGACCTCGGATCAGAACCTCATCAATGATGACTGCAAGGCGGGCCTCATGTGCGACTCGGTCGCGGACCTGACGATGACCGGCTTCGCGTGCCGCAAGATCTGCTCGGCCGACACCGACTGCGCCACCGCCGGACAGAAGTGCGCCTCGGTGGTCGATTTGAGCGTCAGCTACGGCGCGTGCCTGCCGACCTGCACGCCGTTCGCCGCCGGCGCGTGCGCCGCGGGCAGCGACTGCTCGGTCTCCGCCTTCGACGTCGCGGCGACGCAGACCAGCAGCATCGGCTACTTCATGTGCAAGACGACCGGCGCCGGCGCGGTCTACACGCCGTGCAACGACAACTTCGACTGCGCGGCCGATCTGTCGTGCGACTTCCTGAACGGCTGGTGCGCGCCCAACTGCGACAGCACGCATACCTGCACGCAGCCGCCGCCCACCGACGGCGGCCCCTCGTCGGTGAGCTGCCAGACCTTCACCAACCTGCCGAACGGCGCCGGCTTCTGCGGCTGATCTGATACAGTCGCCCTCCCCTTCGGGTGGAGGTGAATCATGGGCGCGAAGAGCAGGTTCATGTGGCACGACCTCATGGCCGCGGACGTCGAGGGCGCGAAGAAGTTCTACGGTGAGCTGTTCGGCTGGCACTTCAAGCGCGGCGACGCCGGCGAGTACGAGCACATCATGGCCGGCGAGCAGGGCATCGGCGGCATCATGCAGCTCGACAAGAAAATGGGCGCGCCGCCGCACTGGCTCGGCTACGTCACCGTCGACGACGTGGACGCGTCGGTGGCCGCCATCAAGCAGCACGGCGGCAAGGTGCACGTGCCCAAGATCGAGATCCCCGAGGTGGGCCAGTTCGCCATCACCGCCGATCCGACGGGCGGCGTGTTCTCGCCCATGCACTACACCGGCAAAGACGCGGGCAAGCCGGAGGCGAACACGCCGCCGGGACCGTGGACGTTCTGCTGGGACGAGCTGTGGACCTCGGATCCCGACGCGGCGGCGAAGTTCTACGCGAGCGCGTTCGGCTGGGGCGTGGAGCACATGGAGATGCCGGGCTTCGGGCGCTACACGCTGCTCAAGCGCACGGGCGTCAAGGACGCCAAGGGCATGGACAAGAGCGCCGGCGGAGTGATGAAGCTGCCGCCGAACGTGCCGCACTCGTTCTGGCTGGCGTACGTCGCGGTGCCGAACGCCGACGCCACCGTCGAGAAAGCCAAGAAGCTCGGCGCCACCCTCATGGCGCCGCCGATGGACATCCCGAACGTCGGCCGCTTCGCCGTCGCGACCGATCGCGAGCACGTGCCGTTCGCCGTGCTGGCTCCCGCCGCGCCCGCCAAGTAGCTTCCAATCCGCACTTGCGGCAAAATGCCGCATCCCGATCACCGACCAACGATCACCAGGGGGAAGCCGTGAAGCGTCAAGGGATCGCGCTGGGAATTCTCACGTCGCTGCTCACCGCCGCGAACGCGCGCGCGCAGGCGCCGCAGTTGGCTCCGCCGGTGTTGCGCGCCGCCGACTGCATGCCGGCCAACACCATCTCGCTCATGGCGCCCGGCGAGGGCGACGATCGCGACTGGTTCAAGCAGAACGGCTTCGTGCTGCTCCACACTGACCAGGTGAGCCCACTCGCGACCGATCGCGCCGTCGCCCGCGCCGACCGGACCAACATCCTGGTCAACGAGAACGCGCCGAACGTCTCGGTGGTGATCGATCACGACGGCAGATGGGTCTATTGCAAGGACGGCATCTTCGTGGCGCGCGAATTCGGCGGGCTGTTTCCCTATAGCCAGCGCGTCGACTTCAAGACCAACAGCTTCTTTCAGGCACACCACGTCATTCAGGACGAATGGGCGCGAGAGGTCTTCAGAGGATTCAAGTTCGACAAAAAACCGCTCTACAGCAAAGGCGCGGCGCCGACCATTCTGCTGCTCACGCGCGGCAAGAAGAAAGGTGGATTGGCCAAAGGCAGCAACCATCAAGCCATCAGTGACAAGCAGAACGAGCGCAACGCGGATCCCAACAAGAAACCGATCGCGCAGCGCACGTATCGAGACGAGCTGAATGACGCGCGCGAAGACTTTACGCCGGCGATTGGCAATATTCCGCCCGACGTCACGGCGCAGGTGTTCGCCGAGCTCGACAGCGACAACAGCTACTATTGTCAATTGTGGCGAAACGGCGCCGCCGAGCTGAACAAGTCGCCGCAGGATCCGAATTACACGACGCAGTGGAACAAGCTGGCGGCGATCTTCGTCGGCTCACCGTGCAAAGCGCCCGCGTCGGCGAACGCGACCGCGAGCGGGGGCGCGACCTCGTCGCCGGTGGTGATTACGCAGAACGCGACGTACAACAACAAGAGCGGCGTGCGCTTCAACATCACCAACATTCAAGTGACTGGCATGATCGGAAAGAAGGTCCACACCGGATTCAACATCAAGCACGGCGACAAATGGGTGCGCTGGACTCCTTACGACATCGGCGAGATCACCTCCGACCCGCAGACGCTGCCCGATCTTTGGTTCTTCTATCCCTATGACGAATTGCGCGCGCAGGGCCAGCTCGACCAATCGTTCGTCGGCTGGTTCTACGTCGTGGCGAGCGAGACCAAGGTCGATCTGCTCGAGCGCGGGCCGAACGAGTTTCGCGTCGACCCGGCGCCCGCGGCCGCGCCGCCGCCGGCGCAGCCCGCCGTCTACAGCTACACCAACCCCGCGGGCACCGTGAGCGTGCAGCTCACCGACGGCACCGCCGACCGCTGGGGCACGCTCACCGGCCACGGCACGCTCACGTTCTTCGGCGCGCGCTTCGATTGTCAGCTGATCGTAGAGCGGCACGAGGTCTACAACTCGGATCCCAAGACCTACGACTACGCGTCGAACGTCAAACCGGGACCGGAGTGCGCGCCTCCCCATCGATTCACCGGCGTCGACGGCGTGGCGGATTTTCAAGCGCAGGACTTCTACAGCTATCCAAACGGCGGCGGCCTCTTGTACCTGCGCCAGACGATCGCGGCGGTGAACATCGGCGGTCTGCGCGCGCAGGCGTCGCGTCCCGTCGACCTGCAGGTCGCGGCCGATGGTCCGTCTCACGTCGCGTTCTTCTTCGACAACGATTTGCAATATGGCCGCTTCCAGTTCGCGCCCGGCTTCTTGAGCCTCTCGAAGGACGGCGCCGAGCTGAAGATGTCTTCGGGCAACGCTTCCATCGACGGACAAGAGGCCAAGGGGCTCATGTCCATTCGCTGGACGCGGCAGAGCGACGGCTATCACCTGCAGTACGGCTTCGGCAGCGAGTGGACCGCCAAGCTGCCGCAGTACGGCGTTCACTGACGTGCGCGTCGTCGTGCTCACCGAAGATCGCGGCGGCGCGGCGCACCTCGAGGCGCTGCTCGCGCGCGCCGGGCACGACGTGCGCTCGGTGAACGCCGCCGATGCGCTCGAGCGCGCGCTCGGCGAAGGCGCGGAGCTGGCGATCGTCGACGGCGCGCTCGCGGGCGGCGGCGCGCTCGCGCTCTGCCAGCGGCTGCGCGGCGAGCATCCGCGGCTCGCGCTGCTGCTGATCACCGCGCCCGGCGACGTCGACGAGCGCGTGCTCGGCCTCGACGCCGGCGCCGACGATTGTCTCGCGCGTCCGTTCGCGCCGGCGCAGATGGTGGCGCGCGTGGGCGCGCTCGGCCGCCGCGCCGCGCGCGAAGACGCCGATCCCGTCGAGCCCACCGATCCGACCGCGCCGATCGCGCCCATCGAGATCGACGGCTGCACGCTCGATCTCGCCCGCGCCGTCGCCCGCCGCGGCTCGCTCACCATCCAGCTCACCGCGCGCGAGGTCGCGCTCCTCGGTTTCCTGCATCAGCACCGCGCCCGCGTGGTGGCGCGCGCCGAGCTGCTCTCAGAGGTCTGGGGCGTCTCGCCGCGCAACGCCACCCGCGCCGTCGACGTGGCGGTGGCCGAGCTGCGCCGCAAGCTCGAGCTCGACCGCGCGCACCCGCGCATCGTCCGCTCGGTCAAGGGTCTCGGCTACGTCTGGGGCGGTTGAGTCTTACACAGCGCTTACACGGCGCCGCGTCGCTCGTACGTAAGTTGGTTCATGGGAGGAACCATGGACACGCAAGCGATCGCGGGGCTCGATTGGTATCTCGATTTCGCGCGCGCGCGCACGGCGGCGCAGGCGAGCGGGCGGGCGATCCTGTCGCTGCGGCTGCTCGGCCGGCTCGACGAGGAGCTGAGCTGCGCCAACAGCCGCTTCTTTCGCACGCTGCTCTACCCCGACCGCGCGGTGGCGGCGCGGCTGCGCGAGCGGTTCGTGCTGCACTGGAGCACGGAGCGTCCGGCGCCGCGGCTCACCATCGACTTCGGCGACGGGCGGCGCCTCGAGCGCACGGTCACCGGCAACAGCGCGCACTACGTGCTCGACGCGCGCGGCCGCGTGGTCGACGCGCTGCCCGGGCTGTTCGACGCGCCGACGTTCCTGCGCCTCCTCGACGAAGCCGGCCGCGCCGCGCTCGAAGCCGGCGCGCTCGACGGCAAGGCGCGCGCGCTGTTCGTGCAGCGCTGGCACCGCGCCGCGCTCGAGCGGCTGCTCGCGGCGTGGAGCGCCGAGCTGCGCGCGCTCGGTCTGCCGCCGCTCGACGCCGCATCCGTCGACGACGCCACCTGGACGCGCCTCGCCCACGCGCGCGGCGCGCCGATCGCCGAATCCCCGTCGGCGCGCGACGCCGGCCGCCTCGCGCCGACCAAGATGGCGCTCGAACGCCCGCTCCTCGACGCGCTCCTGCCGCGCGGCGCCTCGGTCGTCGAGGACACGCTGCGCAACCAGTTCGATCTGCACCGCCGCGTGCACGCGCGCTTCGCCGCCGGCGAGGCCGGCAACTTCGCCGCGCTCAACGACTGGATCTACCGCGAGCTGTTCCTCACGCCCGCCGACGATCCCTGGCTCGGCCTGCGCCCGCCGCACGCCTTCGCCGCGCTCGCCGGCGGCTGACCCGCGGCAATTTGCCGCATGTGCGAACCCCGCGCCATTCGATATAGTGATCGCCCCGGAGGCGACGATGGCGATCGTGGGCGAGTACCTGCAAGACCGGCGGCGCGAGCTACGCGAGCTGCGCGAGGGCCACGGCCTGTGGAACGCGCGCTACAACCTGCCGGTCGTCAAGCTGCGCGTCGGCCTGCTGACGGTGGTGCTCTTGCTCGCGGTCGCGTCGCACTGGTGGCCGCGCGCGAGCGAGGTCAATCAAGTCGTCGGCTACGGCGCCTACGTCGCGATGTCCTGCTTGAGCGGCCAATGGGAGCCGATCGCGATCCTGTACGCGCTGATGTTCGCCATGTACTTCGGCTACGTGATCCGCCACGGCCGCCGCAATCCGGCGCGCGCGCGGCTCGGCTCGCCGTCGTCGCAGCTCCAGCTCGGCATCATCTACGTGTTCCGCCAGGCGCTCAACGTCGAGGCGCTGACGCCGCTGCTCATCTTCTTCCTCACGCTCGACGCGTCGCTCGGCGTGCGCGTCTTCTTCGCCGTCGCGGTGCTGCTGTTCGGCGCGTTCCTGGTC
>DASREC010000218.1:0-5438 GCA_035652295.1 Polyangia bacterium | reverse complement strand
GGCCGACGGGATTCGCGGTGGCGAAGAGCGAGAAGACGTCGGAGCAGGTGGTGCCGGCCGGGCAGACGGGCGCGCCGGCGTCGGGGTCGCCGTTCGCGAGGCACATCGCGTGGCACAGGTTGTCGCCGCCGGTGAAGAACGTGATGTAGCACTCGGCGCCGTCGGCGCAGGCGTCGATGCGGTCGCTGGTCGTGCCGTCGGCGTTCGCGCGCTTGCACTCGGCGCCGACCGCGTTCTGCGAGTACGTGAAGATGCACACGGCGCCGTGGAACTTGTCGCCCGTCAGGTTGCCGGACAGGTCCCGCGTGCTGCTCTGGTCGTAGACCACGCACTGGCGCGGCGAGCCGTTCGACACCGCGCAGCTGCCCGCGCCGGCGGTGCAGCCTTCGATGCAGGTGCCGGTCACGCCGCTGCCGACGGCGTCGCGCAGGCAGCCGCCCTTGCCACCCGTCGTCGGGAGCGTGCAGGTGCCGTCGCCCGCGGTCGGGTCGCAGTTCAGGTTCCCCGACGGGAAGCAGTAGCCGCCGCTATAGCGGAAGCACGCGTAGCCGCTTCCGCGGCAGTCGCTCGGCGTGGTGCAGATGGCCATGCACCACTTGCCCGACGACCCGAGATCGATGCACGTCGACGCCGCGCCGCACTGGCTGTCGTCGGTGCAGCGCGACGAGCAGTAGCCGCCGGGCGTGGCCAGAAAGCCGCTCTTGTTGAACAGCTTGCTGGTGAAGCACACCGGCGTCTGTCCCTCCGCGCACTGCGCCGTCTGGGTGCACGGCCCGCCGATCGGCACCGTCGGCGCGGCCAGGTCGGGCGAATGCGAATTCAGATCGAACGTCGCGCCGAGATCCATCGGCGCTCCCTGCGGCGAATTGCCGCAGCCGGCGGCGAGCACCGCCAGCATCCCCCACCACTTCATGTTCTCCCCCGTCGGTGAATCAGCCCTGGTTCGAGCGTCCCGAGATCTCCGCCAGCGTCTCGCGGATGGCGCGCGACGCCTCGGCGATGTCCTGCTCGTAGCCGCCGAGCCACAGCCGCCCGACCGCGCCGAAGGTGATGACCTCGAGCAGGTGGATGTCGGCGGCCTTCTCGGCCTCGTTGGCGGCGATGCCGGCGTACGCGGCCGGGTGCACCTCGAGCGTGTACAGCGTCTGCCCCTGGTTGATCATGTCGCCGTGCCGCATGCGGTTGATCAGCATGGCGTGGTGCCCGTCGATGCCGGTGATGGTCTGCTCCGACAGGATGCGCGGCTTGAGCCGCTCCTCGACGGCGACGCCCAGCTTGTCGAGCATCGCCTGCCCCGCCGAGCGCACCTCGCCTTGATCGAAGCTGTGCACCTCGAGCAGCCCATAGGCGCGCTCGACGATCTGCATGCCGGGGATGACGCGCGTGTGCTTGAGCGCCGCGTCGGTGATCGTATTGACGGCGATGCCCGGCGCGATCTCGATGAGCAGCGCCGCCTGCCCCTCGAGCGGCAAGAACCCCGACGCCACCGTTTGCAAAAACGACGCGAGCTGCGGCTGCAGCACGTCGATATACGTAAACGTTCGTAGCTCCATGGCGCTGCGCAAATTATCACGAAACGCGGAAGGAGAGATAACCGCCATGCCGCCAGCAGGCGCCAGGAAAATGCCGCCATCAGAAAATATTATTTTCTGATCTTTTTGGCGTCTGCTGGCGGCATGGCGGTTCACCCTCTGCCGTAAACCTGCGCGAATCAGCGATTCGACACGTTTTACGGCTAGCGGCGTTTGCGGGGCGGGCGGGGGGCGGCGCGCGGGGGCTTGAGGCCGGCGGCTTTGCGGAGCGCGGCGACCTCGCGCTCTACCAGGTTGCGCCAGCGGCCGGGCTTGACGGTCGATGCGTCGAGGCCGGCGTAGCGCACGCGCTCGAGCTTGGCCACCTGGAAGCCGAGCGCCTCGGCCATGCGGTGGATCTGCCGGTTCTTGCCCTCGTGGATCGCGATCTCCAGCCACGAGTTGTGCCCGCCCTCGGTGGCGCCGAGCAGCGTGACCTCGGCGGGCGCGGTGCGCGCCCCGTCGTCGAGCGTCACGCCCGCGCGCAACTCGGCGACTTGATCGGGCGCGATCAGCCCGCGCAATTTCACGCGGTAGATCTTCTCGACCTCGCGGCTCGGGTTCATGAGCCCGTGCGCCAGGTCGCCGTCGTTGGTGAGGATGAGGACGCCCTCGGTGTTGAAGTCGAGGCGCCCGACGGGATAGATGCGCGCCTCGACGCCCTTGACCAGCTCCATCACCGTCGGGCGCCCCTCGGGATCGGAGCGCGTGGTGACGAAGCCCTTCGGCTTGTTGAGCAGCACGTAGACGTGCTCCTCGACGGAGAGCGGCTGCCCGCCCACGACCACTTTGTCGCGCGCGGGATCGACCTTGGTGCCGAGCTCGGTGACCACCTGCCCGTTGACGCGCACGCGGCCCGAGGTGATCAGCTCCTCCGACTTGCGGCGCGAGGCGACCCCGGCTTGCGCCATGAAGCGCTGCAGGCGGACGTGCATCAGTCTTCGGGCTTCGGATCGGTTTTCGCGTCGGGCTTGGGCGGCGCGGGGCCGCTGTCGGCGGTGGCGATCAGGCGATCGATCTCGTCGAGCTCGGCGGAGTCATCGGCCGGCCCGGCGCCGATCTCGACGCGCTGAAGCGGCGGCGGCGCATCCGACGGCGACGGCGGCGCATCCGGGCCATCGACCGATCCCTCGGGCGCGACGCTCTCGAGCGCCGCCACCTGCGCCTGGTGCTCCTCCGACAGCTCGTGGAACTCGCGCAGCGTCGGCAGATCCTTCAGGTCGCCGAGGTTGAAGAACTCGAGGAACTCGCGCGTGGTGCCGTAGAGCATCGGGCGGCCGGGCTCCTCCTTCTTGCCGAGGATGCGCAGGAGCAGCCGATCCATCAGCGTCTTGAGCGTGCCGCCCGAGTCGACGCCGCGGATCTGATCGATCTCCGGCCTCGTGATCGGCTGCCGGTAGGCGACGATCGCCAGCGTCTCCAATTGCGCGCGCGTGAGGCGCACCGGGTTTTGCGCCAGCAGCTTCTGCACCCACGACGCGTTGTCGGCGTTGGTGCGAAACTGGTAGCCGCCGGCCACCGAGTGGAGCTGCACGCCGCGCGGGGCGTACGCCTCCTCGACGCTGGCCACCGCCGCGCGGATCTTGCCGAGGTCGGTCTCGCCGAGGAGGTCGCCGATGCTCTTGAGCGTGAGCGGCTTGTCGGCGGCGAACAGCAGGCTCTCGACGATCGAGACCAGGCGCGCGCTCTCGTCGGGCCGCGGCTCGTGCACGGTCGTCAGCTCGTCGTCGTGCGGCAAATCGCCGTGCGGCAATTCATCGTGCGGCAAATCGCCGTGCGGCAAATCGTCGCCGGCGGTCTCGTCGGAGAGCGGCTTGTCGCCCTTCGCGCGCGTCGGCTCGTCCTCGAACGCCTCGTGCTCGCCGTCGCCGTCTTCGCCTTCGGTCACTTGTACTCCTCGTCGCTCTTCTGCGCGATGGTCGCGGCGCGCTCCTTCAGATCCTCGGCGGCGCGCGTGACGTAGATTTCGCCGCGCTCCTCGGGCTGCGCCAGCCGCACCAGCTTGAGCCGCGTCATCTCCAGGATCGCCAGCAGCGTCACCACCACCTGGTACTTCACCGTGCCGAGCGCCCCGCCGCCGGTCACGAACTCGAAGCACGACTCGAAGGTGAACGTGCCCTCGCGCTCCAGCCGATCGACCAGCTGGTTGATCGCGTCGGTGATGGAGATGCGCTCGACCAGCACGTCGTGCGTGAACGAGATCTTGGCCTTCGAGAGCACGCGCTCCAGGCTCTCGATCAAGCGGAACACCGGCACCTCGGCGAGCGGCGCGCCGCCGGGGAGCACGTGCACGCCGGCCACGTCCTCGGCGCTGGCGCCGCGCGGCCAGACGTTGCGCCCCATGACCGGCCGCCCGCCGAGCTGCGCCGCCGCCTCTTTGTACTTCTGATATTCGAGGAGGCGCCGGATCAGCTCCTGCCGCGGATCGAGCCCCTCTTCGTCGTCGCCCGCCTCTTCCAGCACCTCGTTCGGATCCGGCGGCACCAGCTCGCGCGACTTGAGGTGACACAAGGTCGCGGCCATCAGCAGGTACTCGCCCGCGACGTCGAGGTTGAGCGAGCGCATTACGTCGAGCATCTTCAGGTACTGATCGGTGATGAAGGCGATCGGGATGTCCACGATCTGAAGCTCGTGCTTCTTCACCAGGTGCAGCAGCAGGTCGAGCGGCCCTTCGAACTCGGGCAGCGCGACCTGGTAGCTCAACTCGTCGTCGCTCACGAGGCCCATCCCATCAGCGTGCCGATCCACCACATCGCCGCCGCCATCGCCGGGCGCAGCACGAAGCTGAGCGCGCCGGTGAACAGCAGGAGGAAGAACAGCGCGAAGCCGTACTTGTCGAGGTAGTCGCTGATGTACTCGAGGTTGCGCGGCAGGATCCCGCGCAGCACTGCGCCGCCGTCGAGCGGCGGGCACGGGATGAGGTTGAAGCACGCCAGGAGCACGTTGAGCCGGATCATGAACGCGAGCGGATTGAGCAGCCGCTCGGCGCTCGAGCCGCCGGCGAACTTCAGCATGGCGAAGAACACGCCCGACAGCACGAACATGAACAGCACGTTCATCATCGGCCCGGCGAGCGCGACCAGGAGGTGCGCCGTCTTGATCGACACCTTGCGGGTGATGGCCCGCGCCGAAAGGCTGATTTGAACCGGTTTACCCCAGCCGATCATCCCGCCCGACGCCATGAAGAAACCGACCAGCGGGAACAAGAGTGTGCCGATCGGATCGATGTGCGCGATCGGGTTGAGCGTCACGCGGCCCTGCGCGCGCGGCAGCGGATCGCCCAGCTTGTCGGCGACGAACGCGTGACCGAACTCGTGCACGCAGATGCTGAGGATGAGCGCGATCAGATACACGGCGGCGTCGCGCAGTTTCAGCAACGTGTCGGGATCGGACATTCGGCCGCAGATTATGATGCGCGGTCGGTCATTTGGAAAGCGGCAACGAAGGCACGAACGTCCGCACCGGCTGCGCCTTGCCGCGCACCGTCATCTCGGGCGCGGCCTCGAAGCGAAACGCGTCGCCCAGGCGGGCGCGCGTCGCCTCGGTGCACAAGACGGCGACCCGGTGCTCCTTGGTCAAGCCCTCGACGCGCGAGGCGAGGTTGACCGCGTCGCCGATGGCGGTGTACTCGCGGCGCCGCTCGGAGCCGATGTCGCCGACGATCACGCGGCCGGTGTGGATACCGATGCCGATCTTGAGCCGCTCGAGCCCGTCCTCGCCGCGCCGCTCATTAATGATGGCGAGCGCGTCGAGCATCTTCAGCGAGCAGCGCACCGCGCGCTCGGGGTGATCGTCCTGCGCCAGCGGCGCGCCGAAGTAGGCCATGATGCCGTCGCCGATGAACTTGTCGAGCGTGCCGCCGTGCTC
>DASREC010000217.1:0-16309 GCA_035652295.1 Polyangia bacterium | reverse complement strand
ATGGTGCTCGTCACCGACGAGATCTGCGCAATCGCCGCGCCGATGTCGGCGTCCGGCTGGAAGTAGACGCGCATGAGCCCGATGCCCGGGATCGACTGCGACTCGATGCGCGCGATGCCGTTCACCGTCGTCGAGAAGGCGCGCTCGCTGATGAGCACCACGCGCCGCTCCATGTCCTCGGCGGGCAGGCCGGGATAGGCCCAGACGACGGCGACCACCGGCAGATCGATCGCCGGGAAGATGTCGACCACCATGCGGCCGAGCGACAGGATCCCCATGAGCAGGATCAGGATCGACATGACCGCGACGGTGTAGGGGCGGCGCAGCGCGAGCTCTACGATCCACATCGGGCGGCCTCCCTAGTAGTTGACCGACTGGTAAACAATCAGATGCCTCACGACGACTTTCGGTGCGCCGCCGCGCGCGGCTCTTCGATGCCGAGGAACGCGAACGCGCTCGCGCCGAGCGTGCGGATGATCTCGGCGTCGTCCTGGAGCCGCGCCTGCGCCAGCACGCCCTCCATGAACGCGAACAGGTTCTTGGCGCGCGCCACCACGTCGTGCCGCCGGTTGCCGATGTCGCCGCGCGCCACCGCGTCACGCAGCGCGCTCTCGTAGTAGCGCGTGTAGTTGGCCAGGATCTCCTGCACCTTCTCGGCGATCGCCGGGCTCTGCGGCGCGCAGCTCATGCCGACGGTGGTGTAGAAGCAGCCGACGAACTGGCCGTGCTTGGCCTTGAGCTCCTTCTGGCGCTGAAAGACGTAGGCGAAGTAGGCGCGCAGCCGCTCGAGCGGCAACACCGTGGGCGAGAAGATGCGATCGAGGTGCGGCTTGCGCGAGGCCCAGTGCGCCTCGAGCGCGGCGATCACCAGCTCGTCCTTGGACTTGAAGAAGTGGTAGAAGCTGCCCTTCTTCACCTGCGAACGTTCGCAGATGGCGTCCACCGAGACCGTGCCGTCCTGCCACGTCAGCTCGATGGTCGCCTCGATCAACCGCTCCCGCGCATCACTGGTCCGCCCCATGCCCGAGATATAGTTGACCGGTTGGTTCCTGTCAACCGGCGCGCGCGCGGCCCGCGCTTGACGGGCGTCGCCGCCGGGCGCAGCGTGGAGCGGGGGGATCGACGATGGACGCCGATCAGCGACGGCAGGCGCGCGAGGTGCTGGCGCAGGTCCCGATCTTCGGCGGCCTGCCCGACAGCGCCATGGATCGCCTGCTCGACCTGATGAAGCGGCGCGCGTTCGCCGCGGGCGAGACCATCTGCGCCGAGGGCGAGCGCGCCGGCGAGATGTTCGTGGTGCACGTGGGCGCGGTCGAGGTGCGCAAGCGCGCGCGCGACGGCTCGCGCGAGACGTGCCTGGCGCAATTGCGCGCGGGCGACTGCTTCGGCGAGATGGCGCTCATCGACATCCAGCCGCGCTCGGCGTCGGTGATCGCGTGCGCGCCGACCGAGCTCTACGTGCTGAGCAACATGGACCTGTACGCGCTCTACCAGGAAGATCTCGCCAGCTACACCTTCTTCCTGCAGAACCTCTGCCGCGAGCTGAGCCGCCGGCTGCGCAAGGCGGACGGCGCGCTCGCCGAGTGATCGCGCTCAGCCGGCGCTGCTCAGCCGACGCCGCTCTTGGGGACCGCGTAGCGCGCCACCGTGTCGAGCAGCAGCGTGAGGTCGAGCGGCTTGCGCAGCGCCGCGACGATCTGCCCCGGCGTGGCCAGGCGCGCGTGCGCCGAGATGACGCAGATCGGGATCCACTTCCACTCGCGGTGGTTCTTGACCTGTTCGATGAGCTGCCAGCCGTCCATCACCGGCATCGTCAGGTCGACCATGATCAGCGCGGGCGAGATGCGCGCGAGCAGCGACAGCGCCTCCTGCCCGTCGCGCGCGGCGGCCACGCGGTAGCCGTGCTCCTCGAGCACGCCGCGCAGCGTGAACTGCAGATCCTGATCGTCCTCGACCACCAGGACGGTGCTGCCGGCGGAGGGCGGGCGCACCGGCGGCGGAAAATCGATCACGCGCGCCGGCCCCGTCGGCGGCGAAATGCCGCACAGCTCGAGCAGCGTCTCGGCGCGCGCGATCGCGGCCAGGACCTCGGTCGTCGTCTCGTCGGCGACCAGCGCGAGGTGGCCGATCTCGGCGTAGCTGCCCTTGACCGCGACCAGCAGCCACGACGGCCCCGCGCCCGCTCGGATCAAACGCCCGAGCGAGTCGGCCAGCTTCACGAGGTGCTCGCGCAGATCGTACAAAGGACCGCCCGTATACAGGCTAGCAAGAACTCGCGCCAGCGAACATGCCGCCGGCTGCGCAAGTTCTGCGCGGCGGCATATCGCGTTCGCTGATATAGAGGAGGCCGATGCGAGCGATGGCGCAGCGAAGCTGGAAGCAAGGCGAGCCGCTGGTGCTGCTCGAGCTGCCGACGCCCGAGCCGCGGCGCGGCGAGGTGCGCGTGGCGGTCAAGGCGATCGGCGTCAACCCGGTCGACTGGAAGATGCGCACGTCGGGGCCCCTGCGGCTGGCCGCGCGGCTCGTCGGGCCGCGCCCGCCCGTCGTCGTGGGCGTCGACTTCGCGGGCGTGGTCGAGGCGGTGGGCGCGGGCGTCACGCGCGTCGCGGCGGGCGCGCGCGTCGTCGGCGGCACCAACTTCGCGCGCGGGCAGCGCGGCTCGTACGCCGACACGGTGGTGGTGCGCGAGGATCAACTTTGCGCGCTCCCCGACGGCGTCGCGCTCGACGTCGCGGGATCGCTGCCGGTCACCGGCGTGACCGCGTGGATGGCGGTGGTCGAGATCGGCCGCATCCGCCGCGCCGCCGACGACGCGCGGCGCGTGCTGGTGCTCGGCGCGTCGGGCGGCGTCGGGCAATTGGCGGTGCAATTCGCCAAGCTCGAGGGCGCGTTCGTCGCCGGCGTGTGCTCGGGCAAGAACGTCGAGCTGGTGCGCTCGCTCGGCGCCGACGCCGCGCTCGACTACAACGCGAGCGATCCGCTGGCGCAGGCCGAGGCGCTCGGGCGATTTCACGTGGTCATCGACTGCGCGGGCGGCTACTCGGGACGGCGCTGCCGCCGGCTGCTCTCGCGCGGCGGGCGCCACGTCATGGTCGCCGGCGACTCGCCGTCGGCGATGCTGCAGGCGTTCATCCCGCCGTTCTCGTCGAAGATCGTCCTCGGCCGCCCGACCGCCGCGCGCCTCGAGCCGGTGGTCGCCGCCGTCGCTGCGGGCAAGCTGCGCGTCACGCTCGCGCACCGCCTGCGCCTCGACCAAGCGGAAGAGGCGCATCGCCTGAGCCAGACCGGACGGCTCACCGGACGCATCATCCTGGCGCCGTGAGTCGGCGGCGCGCGCCGCGTGATACGATGGCGAGAGCGTGGAGACCGTTCCGGCGAAATCCGTCCCACCGGTGATCGTCCTGCGCGTGGTCGTGCGCGCGCCCGACCTCGACGCGTTCATCACCAACTACAGCCGCTTCATCGACGGCGACCGCATCTTCATCTTCACCAAGAATCCGCAGCAGCCGGGCACGCGCGTGCGCTTCAGCCTGCACCTCGAGAACGGCGAGCAGCTCATCCACGGCAAGGGCACGGTGACGCGCACGCAGGGAGTGACCGGCGACGCGACGCGTCCGCCGGGGATGGAGCTGGTGTTCGTGGCGATCGATCCGCGCAGCCAGACGCTGATCGATTTCATGGCGGCGACGCGCACCGGCGCGGTCGACGAGGTGAGCGACGGGCCGGCGGGCGCGGACCTGGCGCTCGAGCCGTCGGTGAGCGCGCCGCCGCCGCTGCCGCTGCCGCAGGTGTCGACCGAGGGGCTGCGCGCCGAGGCGCTCAAGCGGGCGGTGCTGCGCGGGCGCGACAAGCCGCCCGAGCCGAGCGCGCCGCCGCCGCCGAGCGCGCCGCGCGTGGCCGAGCCGGAGCCGCAGGCGAAAGTCGTGGTGGAGGATCAAACCGCGGCGCCCGTCGAGAGCGCGGCGCTCGTCGACACGGCGCCGATGATCGCGCCCGCGCCCGCCGACGCGGCGCCGGCGTTCGCGCGCGCGCCGGTCGACGCCGCGCCCGTCGACGCGGCGCCTGCGAGCGCGGCCGCGAGCGCGCCGGCGCTGAATCCGCCGGGCCCGACGCCGTCGTTCGCCGAGGGCTGGCGCGATCCGCTGCCGCCCGGCGAGCCCGGCGCGGATCCGAAGCGCTCGGTGCCCGCCAACCCGTTCAGCGAAGTCTCCGACGGCGCGATCGACTACTTCGTCGAGTGGTCGCTCGAGCAGTCGATCGGTCCGCGCCGCGAGGCGAGCGCCAGCTTCTCCAACGTCGAGATGGCGCTGCCGGTGACGCCGCCCGAGCCGCCGCCCGTGCGCGCGTCGCGCCGCGCGCCGATCCTGCTCGGGCTCGGCGCGCTGGCGGGAATTCCCGTCGGCGCGCTGCTCGCGTGGGCGATCGTGCGCCGCCCCGAGCCGCCGCCCGCGCCGCCGCCGGTGGTCGCCGTCGCGCCGCCGCCCGCGCCCGCGCCGCCGCCTCCGCCCGCGAACGCCGAGCTCGTCGTGTCGTCGCGTCCCTCGGGCGCGCAGGTCACCGTCGACGGCGAAGCGCGTGGCCCGACGCCGCTCACGCTCTCGCTCGCCGCCGGCGCGCACCAGATCAAGGTCGCCAAGGATCGCTACGCCGCCGCCGAGTCGACGGTGAGCGCGCCCGGCAAATTGCAGATCGAGCTCAAGCGCCCGCCCGCGACGCTCGAAATTGTCTCGGAGCCGAGCGGCGCGCAGGTCACCGTCGCCGGCGAGCCGCGCGGCCGCACGCCCGCGCAGGTCAAGCTGCCCGCGTTCGAGCAGTACGACGTGCAGGTCGCGATGCCGAGCGGCAAGCCGTGGCGCCGCAAGGTCTACCTCAAGCAGCCGTCGGTGCACGTCGTCGCGGTGCTCGGCCCGCGCAAGCACCACTGACCGGCTATAATCGCCGCGTGCTGGATCTCCTGTTCGTCGAGGACGACGCGGCGCTGCGCGACGTGTTGCGCATGCACCTCGAGGCGGAGGGCTGGACGCTGCGCCTGGCCGAGGACGGCGACGCCGCGCTGGCCGCGTGCGCCGAGCGGCTGCCGGGCCTGGTGGTGCTCGACGTGATGCTGCCCAAGCGCTCGGGGCTCGAGGTCTGCGCGGCGCTGCGCGCGCTCTATCACCCGTCGCCGGGCGTGCTCATGCTGACGGCGCGCGACACCGAGCTCGACGTGATCCTCGGCTTCGAGGTGGGCGCCGACGATTACGTGATCAAGCCGTGCCGGCCGCGCGAGCTGGTGGCCCGCGTACGCGCGCTCGCCCGCCGTCTCGGCGGCGCGCCCGCCCGCGCTTCCGGCGCGCCGCCGCGTCCCGCGCAAAGCGACGCGATCGATCGCGGCCCGCTGCGCATCGATCTCGCCGCCCGCCGCGTCACCGTCGGCGCGCAGCCGCTGCGCCTCACGCCCACCGAGCTCGAGCTGCTCGCCTTCCTCGCGCGCGCGCCCGATCGCGTCTTCAGCCGCGCGCAGCTCCTCGAAGAGGTCTTCGACTCCACCAACGAAGGCTACGCGCGCAACGTCGACTGCCACGTCACGCGCCTGCGCCGCAAGCTGGAGGCCGCGGGGCTCGACCCCGCGCCCATCCGCACGGTGCACGGCGCCGGCTACTGCTTCGATCCGGCGCGCTGATGCCGACCACGTGGACGCTGCCCGGCAAGGCGGTCGTGATCGCGGGCGGGTGCTCGGCGACGGCGGTGCTGGTGCAAAAGCTCCTGCTCGCGCGCGTGCACTCCGAGCTCGGCGTGTGGCTGGTGCTGGCGACGCCGTTCGCGTGCTGCGTGTTCATCGCGTGGCTGTTCACGTGGTACGTGACCCGCTACCGCTACCGCCGGCTGATCAACGCCTACGCGAAGCTGGCCGAAGGCGACTACCACGTCGACATGCCCGACTCGCCCGACACCGGCTCGGAGCGGGTGCGCGAGGCGTTCGTGGCGATGACGAGCGCGCTCGCCGCCGCCCGGTCGCGGCTGGCGCACGCCGACGGGCAGCGGCGCCGGCTGTTCGCCGATCTCGCGCACGAGCTGGCCACGCCGATCACGTCGGTGCTCGGGATCGCCGACGCGCTGCACGAGCCCGACAAGTTCGACGCCGCGCGCCGCGAGCAGCTGATCGCGCACCTGCAGCACGAAGCCGCGCGCCTGCAGCGCCTGTCCGCCGACGTGCGCGACCTGGCGATGCTCGACGATCCCGACACGCGCATCGAGCGCCGCGCCGTCGACGTGGCCGCGCTGGCCAGGAGCGCGGTCGATCGCGCGCAAGTGATCGCCGGCGCGCGCGTGACCATCTCGTGCCGCGCCGAGCCGGCGACGTGCGAGGCCGATCCGCTGCGCATCGATCAGGTGCTCGCCAACCTGCTATCGAACGCCGTGCGCTACACGCCCGACGCCGGCCGCGTCGACGTGGCCGTCACCTGCGCGGCGAAGTCGATCGAGCTCACCGTCGAGGACTCCGGCGCCGGCGTGCCCGACGAGGTCCTGCCGCGCCTCGGCGAGCGCCTGCTACGCGTCGATCCCTCGCGCGACCGCAAGACCGGCGGCCACGGCCTCGGCCTCTCGATCGTCGCCGCCGTCGTCGAGCGCCACGACGGCAAGCTGGCGTTCGGCCGCGCCGCGCTCGGCGGCCTGCGCGTGGTGGTCCGCCTGCCCGCGTGACCGCAATCGCCCGCCGTCACGCACTGGACAGCAGCCACGTCCGCGGCGCCACGAGCGGCGCCTCCGCCGACGCAAACGGATCCCGCCAATCCGCCGCATAAAGCCCCGGCGCGTGATGCTGTCTATTGTGAACCACATAATGCAGCGCCCGTTTGGTCTGCGTCGGAGTCTTTAAGACCACCGCGTGATATCGATCCGCAAACACCTTCCCGTGCCTACACATCAATCGATTGAGCGCCACCGCCATTCTGACGTTCAACCCCTGCATTCCGCGCGAAAGCTCTCTGTTGCCCTCCGCCTCGACGAGAAAATGAACGTGATTGCCCTGTACTGAGAAATGAACCACACGAAAGCCGATACGGGCGCTCGCCGCACTGAACGCATTCCTCAGTGCACTAAGGTAAGTCTTACTCCTCAGTCCACAAACGTCTTCACGCATCCTCACAGTCACGTGCACTGGAAACCGTCGTTTGAGCACTGGCCGTTTCTTATGCGAAACACGCGGCCGTGCACCCTGCATCTTGCGTCCCGCCCCTCGACGTTTTCCGCCCCATGTGCGAAACGCCAAACCGAGTTGTCTGTCTTGATTAGGCACTGTTCAAACGTAATATCTCAATGAGCCTTTGCAATGTTGTCTGATTCTTTTCTTAGTCTTTTTTTTAATCGACTACGGCGCGCTCAGGCGGCGGGGGTTTGCCTGTGGGCAGGCGCTCAGCGACTTATGGTGAGATGTGATTGAAGCGGCTGTCCACAGGCAAAGGCGGAGCCGTCCCCGCCGCCGTTTGAAATACAAACCGTCAATCAACCACTCTTAAGAGGTGGTGACACGAGCTCTTCACTCCGAACGTCGACGGGGACGGCTCCGCCTTTGCCTGTGGACAGCTGCGCCGATCTCGGCAAGACACATCCCGAGCACCTGCCCACAGGCAAACCCCCGTCGACTGACACGGCCGTCTTTGATTAAGAATTGGGATTGAGAATCAAGAATTAGAATTGAAGATTGAGAATTGAATCAGGCGCGTGCGTCATAGAGATTCCACGTGTAGCTCTGGCCCGCCTGCATCCACGTGTTGCCGACTACGCATGTCACCGTGCCCGTGAGATTGTTCGCGATGTCCTCGGGTGCGAACGGAAACGCCGCCCATTCTTTGGCCGGGCAGCCCTGTACCGTGAGCTTGACGTCGTTGCCCTGATCGTCGGTGCAATTGAGCGTCGTGTTGTCGCTGTTGTCTTTGAAGAAGCGCCCGGCGGTGTCGCGGTAGCCGAAGTCGTTCGGCAGGTGCCATCCCCAGTACGTGCCGTCGTCGCGCTGCGTGCCCTCGAAGCTCAGCAGCAGGTCGTACGCGGTGCCGTCGTCCTTGGTCATTGGAATCTTGAGCAGCGCGGTGGGCATTCGGTTCTCCTATGAGCGTCGCGTTTTTTTTGCGGGCTTCGCCTTTGCGGGCTTGGCGGCTTTCTTCGGCAGCTTCGCGGCGGCCGCGAAAGCGCGCGCCAGCCAGCGGCGCAGCTCGTCGGCGTCGTCCATCATGCTCTCGGGCAGCATCACCTTGTCGCTGCGCCGGCGGCCGTCGCCCATCGGGTCGAAGAGCTCGGCGCCCTCGAGCGCCAGCGCCTCGGCGCGCTCGGGCTCGTCGAGCAGCACCATCGTCGAGCGGCCGAACAGCCCGGCGAAGATGTTGCCGTTCACCTTGGCCGCCACGCCGCCGAACATCTTCAACGTCTCGACGCGCGGGTCCTTGGGCAGCGCCGCGTAGAACAGAGGGTGATTCTCGGGAGGCACTTTGATCCAGGCCATGGCGCACATTATCGGCGATACAAACTTTCTACAAAGCCGAAACAGACCGGATCGCGCGCGACCCTACCATTGCACCATGCGCGAATCTCATGACGTAGCGGACGAGCAGCGAGCCGGATCGGAAGTGCACCTCGACGAGTGGGTCAGCCCCGACGCGACCGATGACCGCGGCCTGTTGCGCGCGGGCAAGATCCTCGAGTGGATGGACGTCGCCGGCGTGCTGGCCGCCGCGCGCCACTGCCGCAGCGCGGTCGTGACCGCGTCCATCGACGGCACCGAGTTGCGCGAGCCGGTGCGCCTCGGCGCGCACGTGGCGATGACCGCGCGCGTGGCGTACACCTCGGCGCGCAGCATCGGCGTCTCGGTGTCGCTGGCGCACCGCGAGGCGGGTGGCAGCGCGCAGCGGCCGTGCGTCGAAGCGTACATGACCTTCGTGGCGCCCGACGCCGGCGGACAGGCGATGGCCATCCCGCAGTTCATGCCGCAGACCGCGAGCGAGCAGGCGCGCTTCGACGAGGGCAAGCTGCGCCGCGAGTTCCGCCGCAAGCTGGCGGCGGGCGAGATCCCGATCCGCGCCGACGACGATCCGCTCTCGGGGCTGGCGGAGGAGCATCGCCCGGCGTTCGTGCGCGAGCTGCTCAAGTTCCTGCCGCGTACGCTGCGCATGCCGTGGGAGCGGCGCGATCCGTTGCAGCCGCGCGCGCGCCACCGCTCGTACATGCACAAGATCGAGCCGGTGCGCGCAGGCAAGCTCAACTTCCATGGCACGCTCTACGGCGGCACGCTGATGCGCTGGATCGAGACCACCGCCGCGCTCTCGGCGCGCGCGCACGTCGAGGGCGCGGCGATGCGCCTGGCCGGTTTGCACGGGCTCAACTTCATCCGCCCGGCGAGCCGCGATCGCTTCGTGCACATCCGCTCGGTGGTGGTGCACACCGCGGGCGATTCGCTGACGGTGCTGGTGAACGTGCAGTCGGAGGATCCGCTCGCGGGCACGTTTCAGGAGACGCTGCGCGCGTTCCTCACCTACGTGCCGATCGACGCGTCGGTGCGCATCTCGCCGATCGAGTGCGTCAGCGACGAGGAGCGCACGCTGCACGCCGAGGTCGCGCAACGCCTCGCGCTCCAGCGCAGCCTGTCGGGACGCCTCGAGCGCGCGGCCTGATCGCAGTGCCGAAGATTTGCCCAACTGTTTACCCCGCCGAAACGCGCCGCGCAGCACGCTGGTGACGCACATTCAATCGGAGGCGTACATGGGCAAATCGAAGAAGCAACCGACTGAAGCCGGCGCCGAGTCCGCGCCCGCGAGCACCGACGAGAGCGCCGTCGCCACGTGGGCGGAGCGCAGCGAGGCGCAGGCGATCAAGACCGCCGGCGCGTGCTTCGCGTACCTGCAAAAGCTCCGGCACGAGCTGAGTGCGCGCGCGACGGACGCGCTCACCCGCGGCGATCACTGGCTCGAGAGCGCGCTCGGCAGCGCCGAGAAGGCGACGCTGCGCGCGATCGAAAAGTTGCGCGCCGGCCGCGACGAGCGCAAGCCGGGCGAGGTCTTGCAGGCCGCCTGAAACGCGCCGACAGTTCACCGAATGCCGGGGCGAGTGCCGATCTTCATCGACGTATTCGTCGAGGCGAACCCCAACACCAGCGAAGAGTGCGGCCTGCGGTTCAAGGCCGAGTCGGAGCCGCGCGTCGTCTCGCGCGTGCGGCTCGACGGGCGCGACTGCGCGCTGGCCGGCTGGTCTAGCGCCGGCGGCGGCAGCGCGTGCGAGGCGCGCGCAGCCAAGGTGGAGGACTCGAGCGCCGGCAGCGCGATCCTGATCTACGGCGGCGACTGGGGCCTGCGCCTCACGCCCGACGGCGGCGAGCCATTCGGCGAGCCCTACCTCTTGCTCGCGAACGAATCGATCGTCGGCTGAACGTCGTGCAGCCGGTCGAGTAGCGCGCCGCGCGTCAGCCTTCGGCGGCGGCCGCGTCGATCGCTTGTTCGTCGTCGGTGTGTTTGTAGAACGCCATCACGTCGCGCATCATCGCCTCGTGGTCCTCGAAGCGCTGAGGCTCGTAGCAGCCGAGCGGGTGCTCGAGCACGTTCACCAGGCAGCGGTTGCAGTAGGTGCACGGCTTGTCGGCGCGATCTTTTCCGGCGGCGAACAGGAGCGGCAGATCGGGATTGGCGATCAGCGTGCGCGCCATGGTCACCGCGTCGGCCGCGCCCTCCTCGATCACGTTTCGGATCACCGACGCCGTCTGAAATCCGCCGGTCACCATCACCGGAATGTTCACCGCCCGCTTGATGGCGCGCGCGTCCTCGACGTTGATTCCCTCGGCGAGGAAGCTGCCGTCGGGCGTGCGCGGCTTCTGCCGATCCCACAGCCAGCGGAAGATCGGCTGGAGGATCTTGTAGCGGAACAGGAGGTAGTTGCGGAACGTGTGCTGCCCCGACGGCAGCATCAGCGGATAGTCTCGCTTGGCGGTGTTGATCGGGAACTCGCCCGGCGGATTGAGCGGGTGCGGGAACATGCTGCCGCACGAGACGTGAATGGCGTCGACGCCCTCGGCCTCGCACCACCTGGCGATCTGCACGGCGTCGTCGATGCCGTTGCCCGGCTCGTCCCAGAAGATGACGGCGTTGTTGAAGTCGCGGCCGTTGAGCTTGGCCTGCACGTGGAAGTCGCGCCCCACCGTCTTGCGGATCGCGCGCACCACCTCGAGCAGAAAGCGCGCGCGGTTCTCGAGCGAGCCGCCCCACTCGTCGGTGCGATCGTTGATGCCCTTGCACAAGAACTGCGAGAACAGGTAGCCGTTGCCCGAGTGCAGCTCCACGCCGTCACAGCCCGCCTCGCGCGCGCGCCGCGCTCCGTCGGCGAATTGCTGGATCACGGTGCGGATCTCCGCGCCGGTCATCGCGCGGCTGACGAAGCCGTGAAACAGCTCCTCGCGCCCCGTCGAGCTGAGCGCCACCTGGTGCGCGTTCTCGATGCCCGCCATGTCCTGCTGACGCCCCGAGTGCGAGAGCTGCAGGATGAACTTGCAGTCGAGGCGGTGCACCTGCTCGACCAGCGCGCGCCAGAAGCCGACGCGCTCGTCGGAGTCGATGAACGCGTAGTTGGGCAGGATGCGCCCGCGCAGGCTCACCGGCACGTGGGCCGAGATGATCGCGCCGACGCCGCCGCGCGCGAACCGCTCCTCCCAGCGCACGCGCGCCGGCGTGCCCGAGCCGTCGTAGTTGTCGATGCGCCCCGAGATGCTCGAGCGCAATAGACGGTTCTTGATGGTCAGGTTTCTGAACTTGAGCGGCTGGAAAATAATATCGGCCACGGGCGGAGCTTAGCGGAAATCGGTGCGCGCGGCGTGATAACCTATATGGCCGATATGGACATCGACGCGCTCATCCGCGAAGCGCGCGACCTCGGGCGCGAGGCGTTCGTGCGCCGCTATCCGCATCTCTTTCTGCTGTCGTACGAGGGCGAGAATTCGCGCGAGGTCGGGCCGGCGCAGTTCTTCACCGACGTGGCGCAGCGGGGCGCGCCGGCGGGCGGCTGGTCGGGCGTGCTGCACGTGCTGCCGGTGGTGAAGTCGGCGAAGAACCCGTACTCCGATCGCATCTCGATCGGGCGCGCGCGCAACTGCGACGTGGTGCTGCGCGATCCGTCGGTGTCCAAGCTGCACGCGCACGTGCGGCGCGACGAGGCGGGCGGCTGGTCGCTGCACGACGCCGGCTCGCACAACGGCACGTCGATCGGCGGGCGGCCGCTCGCGCGCGACGCCTCGGCGCCGCTCCAGGTCGGCGACTCGATTACGCTCGGCGCGCTGGTGCTGCAGGTGGCGGACGCCGAGGGCGTCTACAACGTCGTGACGCGGCTGTCGCAGGCCAGGTAGTGGCCGAGGCGGCCGAGAGCGAGTTCGCGGGCTCGGCGCGCTTCGACGTCGTGCGCCGCCTCGGCGCCGGCGGCATGGGCGTGGTCTACGAGGCGATCGATCGCGAGCACGGCGTGCGCGTGGCGCTCAAGACGCTGCGCAACTGGAGCGAGGACAGCTTCCTGCGCTTCAAGAACGAGTTTCGCGCGCTGCAGGACATCCAGCACGAGAACCTGGTGAGCCTCGGCGAATTGCTCGAGGAGCGCGGGCAATGGTTCTTCACGATGGAGTTGATCGAGGGCGTGGAGCTCCTGCGCTGGCTGCGCGGCGACGCGCGCGGCGAGGAGCGGCCCGAGTCGCAGCGGTCACAACCGTCGGGGCCGTCGGCGCCGTCGCAACCGTCGATGCCGTCCAAACCGCCGACGCAGCGCGATCGGCCGCCGCGCGCGGGTGAAGCGTCGAGCGGCGCGCGCCGCACGGAGGATTCGCAGGACGCGCCCACCGTCGACGTGCCGAGCGGCGATCCGGCCGATCCGCTCGAGCGCGTGGTGATCGCCGACTCGGTCGGCAACGCGCCGGTCACCGACGAGCGCCGCCTGCGCGCCGCGCTCGGGCAATTGGCGCGCGGCCTGTGCGCGCTGCACGACGCGCGTCGCGTGCACCGCGACATCAAGCCGTCGAACATCCTGGTCGACGCGGACGGCCACCTCAAGATCCTCGACTTCGGCCTGGTGACCGAGCTGCACCGGCGCGCGGCGGGCGAGGAGCACCTCGTCGGCACCGCGTTCTACATGGCGCCCGAGCAGGCGATCTCCGAGTCGGTGGGACCGGAGGCCGACTGGTACGCGGTCGGCGTGATCCTCTATCAGGCGCTCACCGGGCGGCTGCCGTTCGTCGGCCCGCCGGCCAAGGTCATCGCCATCAAGCAGGCGGTCACGGTCACGCCGCCGCGGGTGATCGCGCCCGGCGTCGCGCCCGAGCTGGATCGGCTGTGCACCGAGCTGCTGGCGATCGATCCCAAGCAGCGGCCGGGCGGACGCGAGGTGCTGCGCCGCTTGCAAGTCGAAGCCGAGGAGGCGCGGCGCACGCGCTTGCCGTCGTCGTCGACGCAGTTCGTCGGGCGGCACGAGGAGCTGCGCTCGCTCACGAGCGCGTTTCACGACGTGCGCGCGGGACGCGCGGTGACGGTGCTGGTGAACGGCGAGTCGGGCGTCGGCAAGACCGCGCTCACGCGACGCTTCACCGATCGGCTCACGGCGGACGCCGAGGCGGTGGTGTTCTTCGGGCGCTGCTACGAGCGCGAGTCGGTGCCGTACAAGGCGATCGACGACGTGGTGGACGCGCTCAGCCGCTACCTCGGATTGCTCGAGCCCGAGGAGATCGAGGCGCTCCTGCCGCCGGACGCGCCGCTGCTCGGCCAGGTGTTCCCGGTGCTGCGCCGCCTGACGCGGCCGGCGCACGCCGGCGACGCGCCCGAGCCGAAAGCGGCGAACGCGCCGCCGCTCGATCCGACCGATCTGCGCGCGCGCACGTTCAACGTCTTTCGCGAGCTGCTCGCGCGGCTCGCGGCGCGCCGCCCGCTGGTGCTGGTGATCGACGATTTGCAGTGGGCCGACGCCGACAGCCTGGCGCTGCTCGCCGAGGTGCTGCGCCAGCCGGGCGCGCCACCGATGCTGCTGGTGGCGACCTTGCGCGCGGCGCTCGAGAGCGAAGGCGCGACGCGATCGCTCGAGCAGCTCGAGCGGCAGCTGCGCGGCGACGTGCGCACGGTGCGCCTCTCGGGCTTGCAGCCCGACGACGCGCGCGCGCTGGTGGATCAGATCCTGCGCGGCGCCGAGCACGACGGCCCCGACGAGGCGATGCGCGCGCAGGCGATCGATCCGGCGGTGATCGCGCGCGAGGCGGCCGGCCACCCGTTGTTCATCGACGAGCTCATCCGCGGGCGACTGGTGCTCGGCGAGGAGCGGCCGGTCGATCTCGAGGAGGTGCTGTGGGCGCGCATCCAGCGCATGCCCCCGCCCGCGCGGCGCGTGCTCGAGCTCGTCGCGACCGCGGGCGCGCCGATCGTGCAGGAGGCGGCGGCGCGCGCGGCCGAGCTCGAGCCGGGCCCGTTCGCCGAGGAGATGGCGCGGCTGCGCGCGGCGCACCTGGTGCGCACGACCGGCGCGCGGCGCAGCGACTCGATCGAGTCGTATCACGATCGCGTGCGCAATGCGGTGCGCTCGCGCCTTCAGCCCGACGAGCAGAGCGGGCTGCACCGAAAGTTGGCGACCGCGCTCGAGCAGCAGGCGGGGCGCGCGAACGACGAGGCGCTGGCGACGCACTGGCGCGCGGCGGGCGAGCCGGCGCGCGCGGCCGAGTACGCGCTGCGCGCCGCCGCGGCCGCCGACGACGCGCTGGCGTTCGATCGCGCCGCGCAGTGGTATCGCCTGGCGCTGTCGCTGCGCCCGCCGTCGGCCGCCGACACGCACGTGCTGCAGACGCGCCTCGGCGACGCGCTCACCAACGCCGGCCGCGGTCCGGAAGCCGCCGCCGCGTACGTCGCCGCCGCCGCCGCGTGGCCCGAGGGCGGCGACTCCGAGGCGCTCACCGAGCTGCGCCGCCGCGCCGCCGATCAGTGGCTGCGCTCGGGCCACATCGACGAGGGGCTCGCCACCATCGACGCCGTGCTCGGCGCCTCGGGCATGAAGCTGCCGCGCAGCGCCAACCGCGCGCTCGTGCTGCTGCTGGCGCGGCGCGCGCAGATCCGACTGCGGCTGCGCGGCCTCGCCTTCGACGAGCGCACCGAGCGCGAGATCGATCCGCTGACGCTCCGGCGCATCGACGCGTGCTGGTCGGTCGCCGCCGGCCTCGGCCTCGTCGACAACGTGCGCGGCTCGTACTTTCAATCGCGCGGGCTGGTGCTGGCGCTCAAGGCCGGCGAGCCGCTGCGGATCGCGCGCGCGCTCGCCGCCGAGGCCGCGTTCTCGTCGAGCGCCGGCGGTCCGAGCCACGCGCGCACCATGAAGCTGCTCGCCGCCGCCGACGCCATCGCCGCGCGCGCCGGCGATCCGTACGCGCTCGCGTGGTGCGCCGGCGCCGCCGGAATCGCCGCCGCGCTCGAGGGCCGCTGGGCGACCGCGCGCGAGCAGTGCGAGCGCGGCGAGACGATCTTCCGCGAGCAGTGCGTCGGCGTCGCGTGGGAGCTGGCGATGATGCGCTGGTTCTCGCTCTGGGCGCTGGCGTATCTCGGCGCGCTCGACGAGCTTCAGCGGCGCGTGCCGCTGCGCCTGCGCGACGCCGAGGGGCGCGGCGATCTCAACGCGGTCATCGGCCACTCGACCGGACTGGCCAACCTGGTGTGGCTCGCCGCCGACGATCCCGACGAGGCGCGCCGCCGCGGCGAGGAGGCGGTGGCGCGCTGGTCGCACAAGACGTTCCACGTGCAGCACTGGTGGAACCTGCTCGGGCAGGCGCAGGTGGAGCTGTATCGCGGCGAGGGCGCGGCGGCGCACGAGCGGGTGGTGGCCAATTGGCCGGCGCTCAAGGCGTCGCTCTTATTAATGGTGCAGCTCACGCGGCTGGAAGCGACGCACCTGCGCGCGCGGGCGGCGCTGCAGGCGGCGGCGGGCGCCTCGCCGGCCAAGGCGCGGCAGTTTCTCGGCGCGGCCGCGCGCGACGCCAAGAAGATCGCCGGCGAGCGCATGCCGTGGTCGACGCCGCTCGCGCAGCTCCTCGACGCGGGCCTTTTGTGCGCGCGCGGCGACGCCGACGGCGCGCTGCGCCTGCTGCCCGCCGCCGCCGAAGGGCTCGCCGCCGCCGGCATGCCGCTCTACGCCGCCGCCGCGCGCCTGCGCCACGGCCGCCTCGCCGGCGGCGACGAGGGCGCGCGCCTCGCGAGCGCCGCGATCGAGTGGATGACGTCGCAAGGCGTGAAGCAGCCCGCGCGCCTGGCCGCGATGCTCGCGCCCGGTTTCCCCGACTGATGGCCGGCTC
>DASREC010000216.1:0-22160 GCA_035652295.1 Polyangia bacterium | reverse complement strand
CGCGCTGATCGGCGGCGCGGCGCGCGGCGGTGGCGGCGGCCAGCTCGAGCGCGTCCGCGCGGGTGAGCGGCAGGAGCGCGCAGGCCTCGCCGACGCGCAGCGCGAAGCCGAGCGTCTTCTCGTGCGTCACGCGGGCGCGCGCGCGCGGCACCTCGGGAAAAAATTCGCGCACGATCACCGACGGATTTTCGCCGGCGTCTTGCAGCAAGAGCGACGCGATGCGCTTGACGTCGGGCACGGTGGACGCGGTGCGCTCGACGGCCCCGCACGCGATCACCACCGGCAGGCCGATCTTCTCCTTGGCGAACTCGGCGGCGGCGGTCGGCGTCGAGCGCGCGCCCTGCTTGGAGACGCGCACGCCGTACGCCTTGAGCAGCGCCTTGGCCAGGTGATCGTTGAGGTCGCTCTCGGCGTGCTCGTGGACCCACGCCAGGCGCTCTTTGTCGACGGTGACGCGCTTCGGTTTGTCGTCGGCGGCGGGCGGGGGGAGGGCGAGCGCGCGGAGCAGGGCGCGCAGCTGCTCGGGGTGGCGCAGGTCGGCGGGCAGGAGGCGCGGGCCGTCGCCGGCGTGATTCTCCGTCGGCAGGATCGGCGGGCCGCCGGCGACCAGCACCACCGCGCGCGCGGCCTCGCGGGCGCGGGCGAGCGCGGCGGTCAGCTCGTCGGGCGCGCGCTCGTCGACGGCGCGCACCTCGGCGTCGAGCGCGGCGGCGCGCACCTCGGCGTCGACGAACGCGCGGCCGCCGCCGAGCACCAGCACCTCGACCGCGCCGCCCGGCTCGACGCCGGCGTGATACAGCGCCGCGCGCGCCAGCCACTCGTCGACGCCGTCGACCACCAGCGCGCCCGCGCGGCGCGCCACCGCGCGGCACAGCGAATCGCCGCCCCACACGACCGAAGGTTTGGCGCCGAGCACCTGGCGCAGCGTCGCGCCGCTCGCGCTGGCGCCGAGCTTGATCGCGATCGACGACGTCAGCGGATCGGCGGCGAGGAACGCCAGCGCCTCGGCGGGATCGCCGTCGCCCGTCGAGATGATCCAGGAGACGCCGAGCCCGCGCGCGAGCGCGAGCGGCACCACGTCGGGCAGCGCGTCGCGGCGCGGGACCAAGAGCGCCAGGCCGCCGCGGCGGGGGAGCGCGGGCAGCGGCGCGTCGAGCGCGGCCACGCCGCCCACGTTGTTGAGGAAGCCGAAGCTCGACGGGCCGAGCGTGCCGGCGTGCTCGCCGAGCGAGAGCGACGGCGCGTCGGGCGGCGGGCGCACGGCGCCGATCCACGCCGCGGCGTCGGCCGCGATCTCGCCGCCGTGCGCGAGGAGATTTTTCGCCACGCGCTCGGCGCCCGCGCCCAAGCGAAAACGCCGCGCGCTCAGCAGCGCGGCGAGCTGCGTGCCTTCCGGACCGCGCGTCGGCGGAGGAAGGCCATCCCCGAGTGGCGCGCCCGGCTTGCGGACGCGCGCCATCAGGCGCCTCCGCCGATGAGCCCGTCGGCGCGCAGCCGCGCGGCCAGCTCGCGCGCGTCGGCGAACTTGAGCGGCGCGCGCGTCGGCCCGCCTTCCGGATACGGACGGAAGCGGCGGCGATACGAAAGCTCGGCGGGGTTGAGCCCGGCGCGCTCGAGGTTCCACACTTCGATCTCGCGCGCCGGTTTCTCCGCCGGCTCGCGCGCCGGATCTTTTTCCGGGCGCTCGACGGAGACGCGCGCCTCGGCGACGCACAGCACCGCCGGCGCGCTGCCGGCGTAGAGGCGCACCACGGTGCCCGAGCGGCGGCGCACGACCAGGCGATCTTCGCTGCCCTCGACGGAGGAGGCGCCGAGCACCGCGCCGAGGTGCGGGAGCTGCAAGCGCTCGGCGAGCGCGGGACCGACGGCGCCGCGGCCGCGCTCGCCGCACCAGACGACCGCGGGCGGCGACGCCAGATCGCCGGCGAGCGCGCGCGTCGCGGCGGCCAGCGCGATCGCCACGCCGAGGTAGTCGGTCGATTCGAGCGCGTCGTCCCACAGGCGCACCGCGCGCACGGCGCCGGCGGCGCACGCCTGGCCGAGCAGCTCGTCGGCGGCGTCGCCGGCGGGCAGCACCGCGAGCGCGCTGGTCTCGCCCAGCGCCACCGACGCGCGCACCGCGACCAGATCGGCGGGGCGGCGAATCAGCGCGAGGCCGCGCATCAGCTCTTGCCCTCGCTGAGCGCCGGCTTGGCGCCGTCGTTCTCGAGCGCGTCGGCGAGCGCGCGCGCGGCGGCGGCCGGCTCCCCGACGAGCGCGTAGTGCGCCGGCGCCTCGGCCGCGTCGGCGCCGACCGCCACGCGCACGTCGGCGGCGGGCGCGTCGAGCGGCGCGCCGACGGCGATCACCAGGCGCGCCGAGACCGGCGTGGCGCTCGACGACAACTTCGCGGTCAGCGCGTCGGCGAGCGCCTGCGCCGCTTCGCGCACGGCGTCCGGCTCCGGGTGCGCGCCCCACGCTTCATCGAACGACGGCTTCTCCGGCGGCGCGACGACGAGTGTCGCCGGCCGCGGATCGATCTCCCAGCCCAGCTCGTCGAAGTCGCCCGCGCGTCCCGGCGCGGCCAGCACCTCGACCTCCGCCTCGTCGTCGCCCGACGCCGTCGTGTAGCGGCCCGGCGGCAGCGTCGCCACCACCGGGTACTCCAATTCTCCGTCGAGCGCGTGCGCCGACGCGCCCGAACCCTCCCACAGGTGCAGCCGTCCTTCGCGCACCTCGATCCACGCGTCGGAGAGATACGCCGCGCCCATGCGCGCCGCCGCGCGCGGCGCCACCTCGCGCGCGCCCGCGGTCTCGCCGAAGAGCAGCAGCATCGGCGGCAGCTGATCGCTCACCTGCGCGATCGCCGGCCCGTAGGTCCCCCAGCGCATGCCGCCGTCGTGCGTGAGCGCCTCGTCGGTGACCAGCACGACCTTGTCGGCGCCGTGCTGCGCCAGCACCTCGATCACGTCGCCCTCGCCGTAGCGCGGCGCGTGCTTGAGCGGCACCACCGCGTACAGCGTGCCGCCGAGCGCCGTCGACAAGCGGCGCGCCTGGCCGAGCGCCTCCAGGCACACCGGCAGCGCCCGTCCCTCGCGAAGCTCGATCACGACCAGGACGTTGGCCACTAGCGCGCGGTCTGGCCGCCGTCGATCACGACGATCGAACCGGTCATGAAAGCGGCCGCGTCCGACGCCAGGTACGCGACCAGGGGGCCCAGCTCCTCCGGCTGCCCGACGCGGCGGAGCGGAATGTTGCCGACGATTTTCGGGCCGATCTTGAGATCGTCGAGCGCCGCCTTGTTGAGGTCGGTGCGAAAATAGCCGGGCGCGACCGCGTTGCAGGTGACGCCGTGGCGCGCCCACTCGACGGCGAGCGCGCGGGTGAACGCGATCAGCGCGCCCTTCGAGGCGCTGTACGCCGTCAGCTCCGGCTCACCGCCGAGCCCGGCGACCGAGGCGATGTTGATGACCGTGCCCTTGCGCTGCGCCACCATGTGCGCGCCGAACGCGCGCGCGCACAGGAACGCGCCGACCACGTTCACGTCGAGCACGCGGCGCAATTCGGGGAGCGTGATCTCGAGCAGCGGGGAGACCGGCGCGACGCCGGCGTTGTTGACCAGCACGTCGACGCGGCCGAAGCGCTCGAGCACCAGCGACGCCGCCTCCTCGACGGCGGCCTCGTCGGCGACGTCGGTCTGGATCGGCAGCGCGCGCCGCTGGTGGCGCCGCACCTCGTCGGCGGTGGCCTCCAACTCCTCGGCCGAGCGCGCGAGCAGCGCCACGTCGGCCCCCGCCTCGGCGAGCGCGATGGCGGCCGCCTGCCCCAGGCCGCGCCCGGCGCCGGTCACCACCGCCACCTTCCCGTCGAGCGAAAGCGCCAACACGCGCGACCTCCAGCGCGTCAGCGTAACGCCCTCCCGACGGCGGGGTCAAGTTTTCGGCGGCGCGGCGCCGGGCGTTTTCCGCCGCGTCAAACCACTCTTCGGCCGCTGACTCCGCGCACGAAGTGCAGCACGATCGACACCAGCGCCAGGATCAAGAGGATGTGGATCGCGGCCGAGGCTACGTGGTAGACGCCGAACCCGAGGATCCAGGCGACGCCCAAGATGATCGCCAAGAGCAGCAGCATGAGGTGAACCTCCTTGGCCACGGTATGGTGCATGTGTCCGGCCAAGGACCCGCGCGGTGACGCGCGCAACGCGCTTACTCGGTGATGCCGTGCTTGCGCTTGATCTGCTCCATCGCCTTTGCGTACTCGAGCTCCCAGGTCTGCGTGCCCTCTTCCAGGTTCTTGATGCGGCGGCGCACTTCCTGGTCGAGCTCCTCGTCGACCATCATGTGCTTTTTGAGAATTTCCTTTAACTTCTTCCGCAGCGCCACGTCGTCGGCGTAGACCTCCTCGACGTGCTGCGACTGCATGAAGGTCTCGAGGATCTGGTTGGCGATCCAGCCGGTCGCCTCCTCGCCGAGCGCAAAGCCGCGCTCCTCGGCGAGCCCGCGCTTGAGCTTGCCGAACTGCCCATACGGGAGCTTGCGCTCCTCGAGCAGGTCCTTGCTCTTGTCGGTGATCTCGCGATCCATGCGCACGTACTCCTTGAGCACGGCCTCGACGTCGAGCTGCGCCTCGTGCGCGTCGTTGACTTCGATCTCGTTGGTGGAGACCAGCGACTGGATCATCTCCGCGGCGATGGTGGGGATCTTCCCCGTGTACAGCTTCATCCGCGTGGTCCTCTCTTCGAAAAAGTGAGGAACTATAGTTATCGCGCCGATCGGCGTCAAGGATTGCGGCGCCCGTCCTCGAGGATCATTTTAGGTCCCCATGCTGCTGCCGCTGCGCGACGTCGACTATTTCCGCGTGCGGCGCCCGGCGGTGACGCTCGCGCTCGCCGCGATCAACGTCGCGGTGTTCGTCTACGTCGCGACGCTGCCGCCCGGCGAGCGCCAGCTCTTCGCCTATGCGGCGGGGATGGTGCCGTACGCGCTCACGCACGGGCTGCCGGGCGCGTGGCCGGCGGCCGCGTCGGTGGTGACGGCGATGTTCGTGCACGGCGACGTGCTGCACCTGGTCGGCAACCTGTGGTTCCTCTGGGTGTTCGGGCAGCGCCTCGAGAACGCGATGGGCAGCGCGCGCTTCCTCCTCTTCTATGCGCTCGCGGGATTGATCGCGGCGGGCGCGCAGCTCGCGGCCGATCCGTCGTCGATGATCCCGATGATCGGCGCGTCGGGCGCGATCGCCGGCGTGCTCGGCGGCTACGCGCGGCAGTTTCCGCACGCGCGCGTGCGCACGCTGGTGTTCGTGATTTTGATCTTCGTGTGGACGCTGCCGGCGTGGTGGCTGCTCGGCGCGTGGTTCCTCGGGCAGATCCTCTCGGCGGCGGGCGGCGGGCCGGGCGTGGCGTGGTTCGCGCACCTCGGCGGCTTCGCGTTCGGCTTCTTGACCGTGCGCTGGTTCATTCCGCGACGGCGCGAACCGGCGCCGCGGCCGCTCGTGTACTATCTCGCGCGTGAGTGATCGCAAGCGCAAGCTGGTGGTGGCCGCGCTCGCGCGCGACGGAGCGGGGCGCGTGCTCCTGACGCGGCGGCGCGCCGATCAGCCGATGCCGCTCCTGTGGGAGCTGCCGGGCGGCAAGGTCGAGCCGGGCGAATCGCCGATCGAGGCGCTCGAGCGCGAGATCGTCGAGGAGCTCGGCTGCCGCGCGCGCGTCGGGCGCATCGACGACGTGGTGTTCCACCGCTATCCCGAGTTCGATCTATTGATGTTGGTCTACGCGTGCGCGCTCGAAGGCGAGCCGCGCGCCGTCGAGGTCGCCGAGCTGGCGTGGGTCGAGCCCGCGCGGCTGGGCGCCTACGAGGTGCTGCCCGCCGACGTGCCGCTCGTCGAGCGCCTGGCACGCGAAGCCGCCGGTTTGACCTGAAGGTGCTCCCGGGGCTATGGTCCCGATAGGCGTCGGGAGAATTAATGAAGACGCGTAGTTTTTGCTTGGTGTTCCTGTTTGCTGCCGGCTGCGCAAAGTCGGCCGCGCCCGAAGTCGCCGATCTCGCCCAGCCGCGCGACGCCGCTTCCAACGACGACCTCACGAGCGCCGGCGACGATCTGGCGCGCGCCGACGGACCGTCGAGCGGCGACGGCGGCGCGCTCGACGGCGGCGCGAACGATCTGGCGAGCAAAGATCTCTCCACGCCCGATCTCGCGCCGCCGCGCGATTTGTCGACGACGTCGAACGATCTCGCCACCAGCCCCGACCTGCTCGCCCCGCCCGACATGACGCCGCCGTGCAGCGTGCTGCCGCAGAGCGGCTGCGGCGCCGGCGAGAAGTGCACGCTCGGCGCGACCAACACGCCGACCTGCGTCTCGAACGGCAACAAGCAGAACGGCCAGCAGTGCGGCACCGCCGGCTCCGACGATTGCGTCGCCGGCGACCTCTGCACCGCCGACGCGCCGTCGCCCGCGCCCGCGACGTGCCGCGTGTTCTGCTCGTCGGACGCGCAGTGCACGCAGCCGGCGGTCGCGTCGGGCGGCATGGCCGAGCCGGGCAACATCGCCCACTGCGCCATCACCATCACCGGCACCAGCGACAAGGTCTGCACCTTCGCGTGCAATCCCGCGCCCGCGGCCGGCGCCTCGGGCTGCGTCGCCGGACAGGGCTGCGTCTACGGCGGCGAGACGGGAATCCCCGAGCTCACCGACTGCGAAACGCCCGGCACCGGCACCGACAACTTCAACTGCGCCAGCACCGCCGACTGCGCCGCCGGCTTCGCGTGCGTCGGGCCCGCGGGCATGTCGCGCTGCCGCCAGGTGTGCCGCTCGGGCAACACCAACGACTGCACCAACATCAACCCGCTCTACGACTGCTTCGATCCGGCGGGCGTGACCAACCCGATGTTCGGCTTCTGCTGCAACTTCATTGCGGGCTGCTAGGAGAACGACCATGAAGTGGCTCGCCATGCTCGTGCTCGTCGCCGGCTGCGCCAAGCCGGGGCTGGTGCAACGGGGCGACGCGGGCTCGGGCGGAAACGATCTCGCCGGCGGCGGGCAGGACTCGGGCGCAACCGACGATCTGGCGACGCCCGTCGATCTCGCCGGCCGCGACTTCGCCGGCGCGGATCTGACCAGCACGACGCCGAACGATCTCTCGGGCCAGTGCGTGCTGCTGCCGCAGAGCGGCTGCGGCGCCGGCGAGAAGTGCACCTACGACGGCACCGGCGACCACTGCGTCTCGAACGGCAACGTCGCGACCGGCGGGCTGTGCGGCGCGGGCGGCTCCGACAACTGCGTCGCCGGCGACGAGTGCGTGAGCTCGGGCGGCGGCACCATCAGCGACTGCCGCCAGTTCTGCACCGGCGACGGCGACTGCACGCAGGGCGCGGTCGCCTCCGGCGCCACCGCCGAGCCGACCAACCGCGGTCACTGCCTGCTCACGCTCACCGGCACCACCGCCAAGCTGTGCACCGTCGCGTGCAACCCGGTCACCGCCACCGGCGCGTCGGGCTGCGCCGCGGGGCTCGGCTGCCAGACGTGGGCCGCCATGACGGTCCCCGAGTTCACCGACTGCGGTCCCATCGGCACCGTCGGCGACGGGGGAAATTGTCCGAACGGCAACTCCGACTGCATCGCCGGCTACGTCTGCGTCGAGACCTCCGCCGGCCCGCCGATCGTCGCGCACTGCCGCCAGGCGTGCCGCCAGGGACATCCCGGCGACTGCTCGGGCGCCGGCTACCAGTGCGCCGTCGCCACCGGCGCCACCATGTTCGGCTTCTGCTGCCCCGGCGCCGGCTGCTGACGCCCGGCCCGCGCATGCGATAAGCTGCGGGCGTGGGAAGTCTCGCGCTCGCGCTCACGCGCAGCCCGTCGTCGCTGCCGCCGCTGTTCGGTGGCCTCGTGCAGCTGGCGCTGGCGCTGTTCCTGGTGGTCAAGCACGGCGAGCGGCGCGTGCGGCTGGCGTTCGCGGCGACGGCGCTGGCGTCGGGGACGTGGGCGCTGGCGGCGGCGATCGGCTTCTCCGCCGAGGACGTGCGCACGGCGGAGCGCGCGGCGCGCGTCGCGTTCTTGTGCGTGGCGTTGACCGGGCCGTGCGCGCTCCTGTTCGCCGAGGCGCTCACGCGCGCGCGCTCGGGCTGGGCGCTGCCGTCGGTGCTGGCGGCGCTCGCGGTCGGCGGCGCGATCGCGATCGTGCCCGGCCTCGCGCGCATCGCGCCGCGCTCGACGGGCGGCTTCTACCCGACGGTGAGCCCGGCGGTGTGGATGGTGATGGCGGCGCAGCTCCCGCCGACGATCTACGCGCTCGCGATCGTGCGCCGCGCGGCGCGCGCGCTGCCGCCGTGCCGCCGCCGCCGCCAGCTGGCGTGGGCGTGGGCGGCGCTGGCGCTCGGCGCGGTCGGCGGGTTCGACGTGCGCACCGTGTTCAGCGAGTCGTATCCGCTCGCGTGGGCGACGGGCGCGCTCTCCTGCGCCGCGTTGTACTACGCAGTAGTGCAACACCGGCTGATGGCCATCCGCACGCTGGCGCGCCAGACGGTGCTCGGCCTCGTCGGCTCGCTGGTGGCGGGGCTCGGCATCTGCGCGGCGGTGCTCTCCGGACGCGGCGTCCTCAATCCGGCGATCGTCGCGCTGGCGGTGTTCGCGATGTTCGTGGCGATGCGCGTCTGGGTCTCGAGCCTGGAGCCGCAGCTCGCGCGGATCGTCGGCCGCCGCCGCCGCGCGCTCGACCGCGCGTGGAGCGAGTTCGAGCGCCGCTCGCTCGACGCGCGCTCGCCCGACGACGTGAAGACGCTGCTCGAGCGCGCGCTGCGCGACGGCCTCGACGTCGAGCTGCGCGAGCTGATGATCTACGAAGCGGGGCGCTTCGGCGATCCCGGGCTGATCGCCGACGCCGAGGCGGCGCTGGTCAGCCTGCGCGCGCCGGCGCTGCGCGATCTCCTCGAGCACGACGACGAGCGCTCCGCCACGCTGCGCACCGCGCTCGACGCGCTCGCCGCCGACGCGCTGGTGCCGCTCGATCGCGACGGCCTGGTGATCGGCCTGATGGTGCTCTCCGGCGCCGCGCTCACGCCCGCCGACGACGAGCTGGCCGACGAGCTCACGCGCCTCGGCGCCGGCGCCGCGCGCGCGTGGATGAACGCGCGCATGTACGAAGAGGTCGCGCGCCGCCAGACCGGCCTCGAGACCGAGGTGCAGCGGCGCACCGCCGAGCTCGAGCGCGCGCTCGCCGATCTCAAGGGCACGCAGGCGCAGCTCGTCGAGGCCGAGCGCTCCTCGTCGCTGGGCCTCTTGGTCGCGGGCATCAGCCACGAGATCAACAACGCGCTCAACTTCATCTCGGCGAACCTGCCGACGCTGGCGCGCTACGCGGCGGCGTACGAGGCGCTGCTCGATCGCGCCGAGCGCGCGGGCGTGGCGCCGGGCGGCACCGACGCCGACGCGGTGGCCGCCGCGCGCGCCGGCCTGCCGGTGGCGATCGCCGGCGTCGAGGGCGCGATCCGGCGCATCTCGGCGATCGTCGGCGATCTGCGCAAGTTCGCGCGCCCCGACGCCGAGCGCCGCCTGGTGCGCGTCGAGGAGGGGCTCGACGCCGCGATCAACTTGTTGCGCCGCCGCACCGACGGGCGCATCGACGTGGCGCGGCTCTACGTCGGCCAGCCGAGCGTCGAGGGCTACCCCGGCCCGCTCAACCAGTGCTTCTTCAACCTGCTGCTCAACGCCGTCGAGGCGGCGCGCGAAGAGGTCTGGGTGGTGCTGCGCTCCATCGGCGAAGGCGGGCGCGGCGAGATCGAGCTGCGCATCCTCGACGACGGGCCGGGCGTCGAGCCGGCGCTGCGCGATCAGGTCTTCCAGCCGTTCTTCACCACCAAGCCGAAAGCGGCGGGGCTCGGCCTCACGGTGTCGCGCGGCATCATCGAGCGGCACGGCGGCACGCTGGCGCTCGACAGCGAGCCCGGCCTCGGCGCGCGCGTGACCGTGCGCCTGCCCGCCGAGGCGCCGCTGCCGTCGAGAGGCGACGCATGAGCGTGCGCGCGTGAGCCGAAAAGTCCTGATCCTCGACGGGGACGCGGCGCGCCGCGCGCAGCTCGCCGAGACCGTGCGCGAGCTCGGCGCCGAGCCGCTCGAGGCGGAGGCGCCCGGCCGCGCGGCGTCGCGCCTCTTGCGCGAGGCGCAGGTCGTCGTCGGCGCCGGCGACGACGGCGTCGAGTTCCTCGCGCGCCTCGCGCTCGATCGCCCGTCGCTGCCGCGGATCGCGCTGCTCGCCGGCGAGCTCGACGCCGGCGAGCTGGTGGCGCTCGTCGAGCGCGTGCACCCGTGGGCGGTGGTGCCCGGCTCGCTCGACGCGCGCGCGCGCCTGCAGTCGGCGCTGCGCGACGCGCTGGCCGCCTCGCCCGAGGGCATGGCCACCACCGAGCTGACCGCGCGCGTGCTCTCGCCCGCGCCCGACTTCGCGTCGCTGATCGTGGATCGCCTGACCGGCGCCGACGGCTACCAGTACGCCACGCTGCGTCTCGAGGAGGAGCTGGAGCGCGCCGCGCGCTACGGCCGCCCGCTGTCGCTGGCGCTGATCGATCTCGACGATCTGCGCGGCCTCAACGATCGCTACGGCCGCGCCGCCGGCGATTTCGCGCTGCAGCAGGTGGCGTCGGCGCTGGCGGCCGGCGCGCGCTCGGTCGATCGCGTGGCGCGCTGGGCGGGCGGCGGCTTCGCGCTGGTGCTGCCCGAGACCGCCGGCGGCGCGGCGTACGGCATCGCCGAGCGGCTGCGCGCCGACATCGCCGCGCGCCGCTTGTCGACGACGCTCGACGGCGGCCGCGCGGTCTCGCGCCTGCGCGTGACGGTGAGCTGCGGCGTCGCCTGCACCGTGCACGACGGCGTCTCGCGCCCGACCACGCTGGTGCAGCGCGCCGACGGTGCGCTCTGGCGCGCCAAGCAGGGTGGGCGCAACCGCTCCGTCGTCGATGGCTGAGCTGCACCTGCGCCTCTGCGGCTGGTCCGCGCCGTACGCGCTCGCCGCCGCCATCGTGTGGTCGATGGCCGGCCTCGTCATCGCGCGCGGGCGCGGCGGGCTGCGCTTGCCGTTCTTCGCGCTCATGGTCGCCGTCGGCACCACGCTCGCGGCCACCGGCCTGGTGTTCGCCGCCGCCGACGCGCACGCGGCGCTGTGGACCACGCGCCTGTCGCAGGGGCTGTCGTCGTGGACCGCGCCGAGCGCGGTGGCGTTCGCGTCGGCGTCGACCGGCCGCCCGCTCCAGCTCCTGCGCCGCGCGTCGCTGTGGGCGGCGCTCTTCGGCACCGCATTGTCGCTGCTCACGCCTTGGGTGATCCGCTCGGCCAGAACCTATCCGTTCGGCTATGCGGGCAATGCCGGCCCGCTGTACCCGCTGGCGCTCGGCGTGACGTCGCTCGCGCTGGTGGCGCCGATCGTGCTGCTCGAGCAGCGGCGCCGCAACCAGCGCGGGCCGCTCGATCGCCGCCAGCTCACGCTGGTCACCGCCGCGTCGGTGATGAGCGGCCTGGCGTTCGTCGACACGCTGCCGGTGATGGGCGTGCCGGTGCCGCCGCTCGGCTGGCTGCCGCTGGTGGTGTCGGCGGCGGCGCTGCTGGTGGCGATCGTGCGCTACCGGCTGCTCGACATCCGCGTGGCGCTGCGCCGCACGCTGTTGTGGATCGGCTTCACCGTCGCCGGCGCGCTGCCGTTCATCGCGGTCGCGCTGGTGCTCGCGCCGCGGCTCGGCGGCCGCGCGCTGCCGCTGGCGCTGCTGTTCGCGGCGCTGGTCACCGGCATGCGCGCGTACGTGGTGGCGGTGCAGCCGCGCGTCGAGCGGCTGATCGGGCGGCGCCGCCTCGACCTCGACGGCGAGATGGCGATCCTTGCCAACCAGGTTGGCACCCTGCAGACGACCGAGGAGCTGGGGCGCATCATCGACGGGTTCCTGGCCGCGGTCGATCGCCGGCTGGCGGCGCTGGTGGTGATCGATCCGACCGGCCGGCCGCGCGTGGCGCTGTCGGCGTGGGGCGCGGTGCCGCCGCCGTCGCGCGGCAGCCCGCTGCTCGTCGAGCTGGCCGGGGCGCGGGCGCTGATCTCGCGCGATCGCGCGCGCGGGCCGGCGCGCGTCGAGATCGAGCGCGCGTGCGTGCGCTGGGGCGCCGAGTACCTGGGCCCGCTCGTCGAGGGCGACACGCTGCACGGGCTGATCGCGATCAGCCCGAAGCTCGGCGGCGGCCTGGCCGACACCGTCGAGCTGGAGGCGCTCGATCGCATGTGCATCACCGTCACCGCGGCGCTCGCCGGCGCGCGCCTCTACGAGCAGCTGCGCGCGCTGTCGCGCGAGCTCGAGCAGAAGGCCGAGGCGCGCTCGACGTCGCTGGCCAGCGCGCTCGAGGATCTGCGCGGCGCCGAGGCGCGGCTGGTCGAGAGCGAGAAGCTGGCGTCGCTCGGCCAGATCGTCGCCGGCGTGGCGGCCGACCTGAGCGAGCAGGTGGAGACCGCGTTCGCCGAGGTGGCGTGCCTGCGCGATCACGCCGAGATGCTGGTGGTCGCCGCCGAGGAGGCGCGCGCGGCGCGGCCCGAGCTCGCCGATGCGCGCTTCGACGAGGCGTCGCGCGACGTCGGCCCGCTGCTCGACGCCGTGACCGAGGGCGCGCGCCGGGCGCACGTGATCGCCGAGGACCTCTCGACGTTCGCGCCCGCCGAGCCGGCGCACGCGCAGCACGGCGCGCGCCGCTCGGCCAACCTGGCCGCGCTCATCGACTCGACGCTCAAGCTCGCCTCGGCGCAGCTCGACGGCATCACCGTCGAGCGCCGCTACGATCACGCGCTGCCCGCCGTCGAGGTCGAGCCCGAGCCGCTCGGCCAGGTGATCCTCAACCTGGTGCTCAACGCGGCGCAGGCGATGCGCGGCGCCGGCCGGCTCACCGTCTCCACCCGCCGCCGCGACGATGTCGCCGAGCTGGCCGTCGCCGACACCGGTCCCGGGATCGCGCCCGAGGTGCTGCCGCGCATCTTCGAGCCGTTCTTCACCACCAAGGGCCCGACGTCGGGCACCGGCCTCGGCCTCTCGATCAGCTACGGCATCATCGTCCGCCAGGGCGGCCGCATCACCGTCGAGAGCGCGCTCGGCCGCGGCACCACCTTCCGCGTCGAGCTGCCCCTGGCGGTAAACAGCTAGGGTGGGGAGTCCCACCCAGTTGGCCGTTCGCCGCGGGTCGATGGGGTCAGCCGACCCTGTCTCTACGTAGGGTTACGGAGCCCCCCTCGGTGGCGCGGCGCTTGAAGTACGGAGCGCCGACCGCCCCAAGGAGAGCCTCATGCGCCGTTCGTTCATCTCGCTCGCGTTCGCAGCCTCGCTCGCCTCCGGCTGCCTCGGCGCCGTCAGCACTCCGCCCCCGGGCGGCGGTCCCGACCCCGGCACGCCGGGCACGACCGATCCGAACTCGGGCGGCCCCGATCCGTCGCCGTCGCCGTCGCCGTCGGGCGGCCACGACGCGGGCACGCCGGCGCCGGCCTGGGATCTCGCCGGCCCGCCGTCGCCGATGGGCACCATCTCGGTCTCGCTCGCGTCGTCGAGCGAGTCGCTCAAGCTCAACGACTCCAAGACCGTCACCGTCAACTTGATGCCGGGCAACGGCTTCAACGGCATGACCATGTTCTCCGTCGAGGGGCTGCCGCAGGGCGTGACCGCCGCGTTCACGCCGCCGGGCGCGATGATGAGCGGGCCGATGAGCGCCACGCTCACCATCACCACCGCGTCGAGCACCGTGCCCGCCGCCGGCATGCCGATCACCGTCAAGGCGTCGTCGGGCGCGATCGTCGGCCAGGCGGCGCTCACCATCGACGTCACCGCCGAGCTGCTGGTGAAGATCCCCAAGGGCGTGAACATCGGCAGCAACGCCACGCCCAACACCAGCGCGTTCGGCGCCGCGTCGATCCCGGTGCTGTACGTCTCTCCGGGCACCAAGGTCACCTTCATCAACGAGGACAGCATCAACCACGAGATCCACTCCGACGGCACGCTCGGCATCGCGCACGAGGGCGGGCCGCTGCAGGCGGGCGGCGCCAACAGCTACACGCAGACGTTCAACGGCAAGGGCACGTTCGACTTCCGCTGCCACATCCATCCGAACATGAAGGGCCAGATCGTCGTCCAGTAGCCCACCGCCAACGAAGTTGACGCCTCGCGCCGCGGGCCCGCGGCCGCCGGTCGATTGCGCTCGACGGGAAACATCGCTAGTCTGACCAGGTGCAAACTCGGTTGGCAGTGCCGGCCGCCCGGGTCAACGGGCGCTGGCGGCTCTCGCGCCTGCTGGGCGAAGGCGCCGACGCCACCGCCTGGGCGGCGATCGACGAGCGCGACGGCGCGCAGGTGGCGCTCAAGGCGCTCAAGGGTCCGGCCTCGGCGGAGACGCGCGAGGCGCGCGAGCGGCTGCGCTGGGAGTTCGCCGCGCTGGCCGCGATCGATCACCCGAACCTGGTGCGCGTGTTCGATCTCGACCAGGCGGCCGAGGGCGGGCCGCTGGTGGCCGGCCAGCTGTTCTTCACCGGCGAGCTGCTCGACGGGCGCGCCCCCTCGGAGACGCTGCCGCGGCTCGAGGCGCGCGAGCGGGCGCGCGCGCTGTGCCAGCTGATCGCCGAGGTGGCGAGCGCGCTCGACGCGCTCCACCGCCGCGGGCTGGTGCACCACGACGTCAAGCCGGCGAACCTGCTGGTCGACGGCGAGGGGCGCGCGCGCCTCGGCGATCTCGGCCTGTCGCAGGCGCGCGGGCTCGAGGGCGGCGCGCGCGGCACGCCGGCGTATCTCGCGCCCGAGGCGTTTCACGGCGCGGGCGACGCGCGCGGCGATCTCTACGCGCTCGGCGCCACCGCGTTCGAGCTGTGGACCGGGCGCCCGCTACGCTCCGGCTCGACGGTGGCCGAGCTCGTGCGCGAGGCGGCGCGCGCCGCGCCGCGGATCGATCAAGGCGCGGACCCGGCGCCAACCGGGTTGGCAGATCTGGTGGCGCGCCTCCTGGCGGTGGACGCGCGCGCCCGCCCGTCGTCGGCGCGCCGGGTGGTCGACGAGGCGGTGCGGCTCGGCGCCCGGCTCGACGGCGCGCTGCTCGAGCCGCCGCCGCGCCCGCTGGTCTCGCGCCCCTCACACGTCGGCCGCGACGCCGAGCTCGAGCGCGCGCTCGCGGCGCTCGGCCGCCCCGACGCCACGCGGGTGATCCTCGTCGAGGGCGCGGCGGGCAGCGGGCGCTCGCGCTTCGTCGAGGAGCTGCGCCGCGCCGCGCAGCTCGCCGCCGCCGCCGCCGGCCGGCCGGCGCTGCCGTGGCACGGCCCGACCCTGCCAACCGCGTTGCGCACGCTCGCGCCGCAGGGCGCGCTCGCCCCGGCCGCCGATCCGCGCACGCGCCTCGGCGTGATCTGCGGCCTGCTGGCGCGCGCGCCGTCGGTGCTGCACCTCGATCTCGGCGAAGGGCTCGATCCGATCGACCGGCAGTTGGTGGCGCTGGCGGCGCACGGAGCGGCGGCGCCGTCGCTGCTGGTGATCGAGGCGCCGGCCGATTCGGGGCTGGAGGCGCGCGAGCGCGTCGAGCGGATCGCGCTCCGGCCGCTCGACGAGGCGGCGGTGGGCGCGCTGTGCGCGTCGATGCTCGGCCAGGGCGACGCGCGGTTCGCGCGCGCGGTGCATCGCGCGTCGGGCGGCGAGCCGCGCCGCGCCGTCGAGATCGTGCGCTCGGCGGCGGCGCGCGCGCGTCCGGGCGCGCTGCCGGGTCCCACCGACGTCGCCGGCCTCGACGGCGCCGACGTCGGCGCGCTGGTCGCCCGCGCGCTGGCGGCGCTCGAGCCCGGCGCGCGCGCCGCTGCCGAGGCGCTCGCGGTGATCGGCCGCCCGGCGAGCGTGGCCGAGATCGCCGCGCTCCTCGACGGCGCGGCGCCGCCGGCGTTCTCGGCGCTGCGCGCGGCGGCGGCGGCCGGGGTGGTGGAGTGGGGCGAGCGCGAGGTGCATTTCCCGTCGAGGGCGCACGCGAGCGCGGCCTATCGCGCGTGCGCGCCGCGCCGCCGCCGCGAGCTGCACCAGCGCGCGCTCGAGGCGCTCGGGCGCTCGGCGTTCGATCGCGCGCGCCACCTCGCGGTGGTCGGCGCGCCGGCGCAGGCGGCCGAGGCGGCGCTGGCGGCGGGCGAGGAGGCGGCGCGCGCGCACGATCTCGAGCGCGCCGACGCGGCGCTGGTCACCGCCGTCAAGCTCGGGCGCGGCGCCGTCGAGCGGCGGGCGCGGCTGGAGCTGGCCGAGGTGCGCACCGAGCGCGCCGACTACGCCGGCGCCTTGAAGGTGCTGGCGCCCGTCGAGCGGCAGCGCGACGCCGCGCTCAAGGCCGAGGCGCAGGTGGCCGGCGCGCGCGCGCTGCAGCGGGCCGGCGATCACCGCGCGGCCGAGGCGCGGCTGCGCGCGGTGGTGCACGCGCTCGCGCGCGGGGTGCCAACCGGGTTGTCACCGGCGGTGGCGGCCGAGGCGCGCGGGCTGCTCGGCCGGGTCCTCTTGGCGCGCGGCGCCTACGCCGAGGCGGCCGAGGTCTGCGCGCTGCGCGGCGGAGCGGCCAGCGCGTCCCTCGACGAGGCGCGCGGGCTGGCGCTGCTCTACCTCGGCCGGCTGGAGGAGGCCGACGCCGCCTTCGCCCGCGTGGCGCAGCTCCCCGACGTGACCGCGTCGCCAACCAGGTTGGCACGGGCGCACTCGCTGCGCGGCATGGTGGCGCAGGCGCGCGAGGCGCTGCCGGAGGCGGCGGCCGCGTACCAGGCGGCGCTCGAGCTGGCGCGCGGCGCGTGCGATCTGCACGGCGCGGCGGTCTACGCCCACAACCTCGGCGCGGTGCTGCGCGACCAGGCGGAGTACGCGCGCGCGCTCCAGCCCGCCGAGGAGGCGGCGCGCGATCTCGGGCGCCTGGGCAAGAAGCTCGAGCGCTCGGGGGCGCTGTTCAACTACGGCAACCTGCTGCTCTCGATCGGCGATCTCGACGGGGCGGAGGCGGCGGCCGGCGAGGCGCTGGCGCTGGCCGAGGCGGAGCACGCGCCGCGCGAGATCGGCTACGCGGAGCTCTTGGCGGGCGATCTGCTGCGGCGGCGCGGGCGGCCCGAGCGCGCGGTCGAGCGCTACCGGCGCGCGCTCGAGGCGTTCGCCGGCGCGCCGCGCGAGCACGGGATCGCCGAGCTGAACCTGGCCGAGGCGCTGGCGGAGGCGGGCGAGGGCGGGGAGGCGCGCGAGCGGCTGGCGGCGCTCGGCGAGCCGGCTGCCAACCTGGTTGACATGGCGGCGCTCGGGCGCGCCCGCGTGCAGCTCGAGCTGGACGAGCCGATCGCGCCGGCGCTGATCGAGGCGCTGGCCGAGGCGCAAAAGCGCGCGGCGCGCGCCCACCGTCGGGATCCGGCGTTTCGCGCCGACGTCACGCTGGCCCGCATCCACGTCCGCCTGGGCGACGCGCGCCGCGCCGCCGAGTTCCTGGAACGAGCCCGCGCCACCTGGGAGGAGATCCGCATGCGCACGCCCGAGCTTCGCCGCGACGCCGCCGCCGAGGATCCGGACGCCGAGCGGCTGCGCCGGCTGCTCGCGGCCGCGGCGCCGGCGGGATCACCGTCGCCGTCACTATCACCGTCGCCGCCGCCGCCCGTGCACTCGCCGCCGTTCACATCGTCATCGCCGGCGCGCGCGGCCGCGCCGCGATCGGGCGACGCGCAACGGCGGCTGCTCGCGATCAACAAGCGGCTCAACTCCGAGCTGCGGCTGCCGCGCCTGCTCGAGCTGATCCTCGACACCGTGATCGAGCTGACCTCGGCGGAGCGCGGCTTCATCCTGCTCGCCGACGCCGAGGGCGTCCTGCACGCCGAGGTGGCGCGCAACATCGATCAGCAGGTCGAGGACGGCTCGTTCAGCCGCAGCATCGCCGAGCGCGCGGCGCGCGAGGGCTCGCCCATCGTCACGCTCGACGCCGCCGGCGATCAGCGCTTCGAGGCGGCGCTCTCGGTCTCGCACCTCAAGCTGCGCTCGGTGCTCGCGGTGCCGCTTCAGGTCAAGGGCAAGACCGTCGGCTGCGTCTACGCCGATCACCGCCTGCGCGCCGGCGCGTTCGGCGACGAGGACGTGCAGTTGGTGGTGGATCTCGCCGAGCAGGCGGCGATCGCCATCGACAACGCGCGCCTGCTCCAGGAGAACGAGCGGCGGCGGCGCGAGATCGCCTCGCTCAACCGCGAGCTGGAGCGCAAGGTGGCGTCGCAGGCGGTGGAGCTGGGCGAGCTGCACAAGGAGGTGCGCTCCAGCCGCGCGGCGCTGGCGGTGCGCTACGACTATGACAACCTGGTTGGCAGGACCCCGCGCATGCTGGAGCTGTTTCGCCTGCTCGACCGGGTGACCGACACGGCGCTGCCGGTGGTCATCTACGGCGAGTCGGGCACCGGCAAGGAGCTGGTGGCGCGCGCCATCCACCACAACGGGCCGCGGCGCGATCGGCCGTTCGTCTCGGAGTCGTGCGCGGCGATCCCCGAGACGCTGCTCGAGGCGGCGCTGTTCGGGCACGTGCGCGGCGCGTTCACCGGCGCCGACGCCGAGCGGCGCGGGCTGTTCGAAGTCGCCTCCGGCGGGACGCTGTTCCTCGACGAGGTGGGCGAGATGTCGCCGGCGATGCAGACCAAGCTGCTGCGCGTGCTCCAGTCGGGCGAGTTCCGGCGCGTGGGCGGCGAGCGCACGCTGCACGTCGACGTGCGGGTGCTGGTGGCGTCGAACCGCGATCTGCAGCGCCTGGTCGAGGAGGGGCGGTTTCGCGAGGACCTGTTCTATCGGCTGAACGTGGTGCGCGTGGCGCTGCCGCCCCTGCGCGAGCGGCGCGACGACGTGCCGCTGCTCGTGGAGCACTTCCTGCGCAAGCACGCCGAGGCGGCGAACGCGAAGCCGCGGCGCATCGCGCGGGCGGCGCTGCAGAAGCTGATCGGGTATCGCTGGCCGTGCAACGTGCGCGAGCTGGAGAACGAGGTGCTGCGCGCGGCGGCGCTCGGGGGCGAGACCATCGCCGTCGAGGATCTGTCGCCGCACGTGGCGGCGGGGGAGCCGGAGGCGGCGATCGACTCGCCGGACGATCTCACGCTGCGCACGCGCGTCGAGCGGCTGGAGCGCACGCTCTTGCGCGAGGCGCTGGGGCGCGCCGGCGGGAACCAGTCGCTGGCGGCGCGCCTGCTCGGGCTGTCGCGCTTCGGGCTCACCAAGAAGCTCAAGCGGTACCGGCTCGAATGACAACCAAGTTGACAGGGGCTGCCAACCGGGTTGCGAGCGGCGCCGCCGCGGGCCGCGCGGCGCGTGGGGTTCGCGCGTGGCGCACGGCTTGCTCTTCCGTCGGTGGGACCATGCGTAGGTTTCGCCTAGGATTGGCGGTCACGGCGCTCGCGGCCGTGGCCGCCTGCAACACCCCGTCGGTGCCGTTGCCGCCGCCCGATCTGCCGTCGCTCGGCTTCATCTCGGCGGGCGTCAACCTGGTGTCGGCGCAGGGCAAGCCGTCGACCGAGCACTCCGGCGTGCGCTTCTACGTCTACAACATCTCGCGCGGCGACGGCGTCATCACCACCGCGGCCGCCGACGGCAGCTTCACCACCAGCCCGTTCGCCGGCTCGGACGGCGACACGGTGCAGCTCTACTACGACACGACGTCGGCGGATCGATCGCAGGACGTGTGCGTGGCGCTGCACGTCGGGCAGCCGCTGCTCAGCATCGCCTGTCGATAGAAAAGCGAAGCGGCGCTACTTGGAGATCTTGGCTCTGGGCGGGAGCATCAGCGTGACGCCGAAGCCGAAGAAGATGTTGTTCTGCGGCCCTTCGTCGTCGCTGGTGAGGTGGCGGTCGGCGTTCACGTCCGCGCCGCCCGGGTTCGCCTTGGTGATGTAGTCGCGAAGCTCGAGCTGCGCGCCGATCCAGTCGTTGAAGTAGATGTGCACGCCGACGCCGATCATGCCGCCCACCTTGAAGCCGGAGAAGATCGACGGGTCCTCCAGGTTCGAGTCGGCCAGCGTCTCGCCCTTCGACGGATCGGGGTGCGTGCGATCGATGTGCTTGCAGCAGTTGTTCTGCGAGTAGTTGACGAACCCGATGCCGCCGCTGACGTAGAAGTCGTAGTTGAAGAACAGCGCCGAGAACATCGAGAACTTGCCGTACCACGGCGTCACCGACGCGTAGACCGACCCGAGGAAGTTGATGTTGAGGATGCGCTCGTCGTGCATCTGCAGCGAAGGCTGCGGGCCGGGGTATTGGTAGACGAAGCCTTTGGACTCGTCGCGGCCGGCGAGCTGGCCGCGCACCTTGTCCTCGAGCGGCGTGTTGGAGTTGAACATCACCGAGACTTGCGCGCCGATGGCGAGCCAGTCGGTGATGTGGAACCCCAGGTTGACGCCCGGGCCGAACGCGTGGCGGTAGTCCTGGTTCGTCGACGTCATGAACTGCGGGCTGATCTCGAAGCGCAGCCGCCGGAGCTCGACCTTGTGCCGCACCGCCGGCTGTCCCGCGAGCGGATTGCGGCGCTCGGCGAGCGCACTCGACGACGCGCCGACGAGGAGCAGGAGGGGCAGGAGCTTGACCGTTCGCATCTCGTCTCCTCGCCTAGCGCGTGTACTTGTATTCGAAGTTGGTGGGCAGGTACATGCCGACGCCGACGCCGAACACCAGGTTGTTCACGAACTGCGACACGAACGTCGAACCCGGCGGGAGCCTGCCCATGAGGGCCGGATCGCGATTGGTCGGCTCGAACTGATCGATGAACATGTAGTCCTTGAGGTAGGCGTGGATCGTGAGCCACTTGGTGAGGAACAGGCGCGTGCCGAGGTCGATGTGCCAGAGCACGTCGAAGTTGGTCGCCGCCTGGTCGGCCGGGTCGCGCGGGATCCACTGCGTCTGGATCACGCCGATGCCCGCCTGCACGTACGCCTCCCACTGGAAGATCCATCTATTGAAGAGCGAGAACTTGCCGTAGATGGGCACGTAGCCGAAGTTGGCCGACGCGCTCCAGATGTACTTGTTCGCCGACGGCACGACGCGATCGTCGAGGCCGACGAGGAACAGGTGCTCGAGCGTCTGCGGCGCGTAGTAGGTCGCCTCGAGACCGATGTTGAGCGTCTCGGAGAGGAAGAAGTTGGCGACGCCGCCGAACCCGTGGTGGCGGACCACCGGCGAGTTGATGGTGAGGTTGTACGTCGGGATCAGCTCGACGCGGTGATACTTGAGGATCGGGCGGCGCGGCACGGTGACGATGTCGCGCCAGGAGATCGATCCCAGCTTTTCGCCGCCCGAGGTGACCGGGGCGGGAGCGGCGCCGGGCGCGGACGGCTCGCCGGGCGCGGACGGCTCGTTGCCCGGCGGCGCCGGCTCGTTGCCGGGCGGCGCCGGCTCGTTGCCGGGTGGCGCTGGTTCCGAGCCCGGCGGTTTCGGCTCCTCTTGCGCGCCGGCGTGACGTGATAGTCCGGAGAGCAGCAGCGACGCAGACAGTACCGCGATGCTCCCCCGGAATCCGAATCTTCTCATGCTCACCTCGTGTGCCGCCGGCTCAGCCATCAAACGTCGAGGTTCCGAATTTCCCTTTAGTATCCAATACTTAAGTCACTTTCCGAGTATGATTTGGCGACTATATCACGCTGATTTTCAATCGATCAAGTAATTTACGACGGGAGAAGAACTCAAAAGCGTGATTGGGTTCACGCGGCGCTTTCCGCGTGGTCATAAAGCGCCGTTACGAACTCCGCCGGGTCGAACTCGCGAAGGTCGGCAACTTTTTCACCGATGCCGACGAAGCGAACCGGCACCTTCAGCTCGTCGGAGATGCCGAGGATCACACCGCCCTTGGCCGTGCCGTCGAGCTTGGTGAGCACGATGCCGGTGATGTCCATCGCCTGCTTGAACATCGCCGCCTGCGCGATCGCGTTCTGCCCCTTGGTGGAGTCGAGCACCAGGAACACCTCGTGCGGCGCGTCGGGCTGCGCCTTCTGGAGGACGCGGCGGACCTTCTGCAGCTCCTCCATGAGGTTGGTCTTGGTGTGAAGGCGGCCGGCGGTGTCGGCGATCACGACCTGGTAGCCTTCGGCCTCGGCGCGCTTGATCGCGTCCAAGATCACCGACGAGGGATCGCCGCCCTCTTTGCCTTTCACGACGGGAGCGCCGACGCGTCCGCCCCAGATCTCGAGCTGCTCGGTG